>JBAOHO010000008.1 GCA_037045355.1 Candidatus Nanopelagicales bacterium
ACTTAACGGGGAATCGCACCCATCGCCTATAGCAGCCTTGTGCCCTTGTCCACCTGGCGCGCTGAGGAGGGGCAAGACAGTGCCAAGACCGCTGAGATGCAGGCAGCCAGTGAGGCCGCCGACTCCCCGTTCGCAGTGATGGCCCGGAAGTATGGCGTCAGCGAGGCCCAGGTCTTGCTGCGCTGGGCAGTCCAGAAGGATTACGCCGTGCTGCCAAAGAGCACGTCTCCTGAGCGGATACGGGAGAATGCGGACCTTTTCTCGTTCGCGTTGGACGACGAAGACATGGCCGCCATCGCCGCGATGGACCGCGGAACCGGCGTGGCGTGGCCCACTGGTGATCCGATGACGGGTGCGTAAGTGGGTGGATGTCCCCACGCAGAAAGTAGAAAGTGGCCAGGGGCGGGGTCGAACCGCCGACCTTCCGATTTTCAGTCGGACGCTCGTACCAACTGAGCTACCTGGCCGAAGGTCCGGTTCTCACCGGACCACGCGACCCTGACGGGACTTGAACCCGCGACCTCCGCCTTGACAGGGCGGCGCGCTAACCAACTGCGCCACAGGGCCTCAGTACCCCCAACGGGGTTCGAACCCGTGTTACCGCCTTGAAAGGGCAGCGTCCTAGGCCACTAGACGATGGGGGCCGAGACTGACCCCTCACCAGCTGCGAAGCCGTTGAGGTGCCGCTTCAGCATAGGGGACGGCTTCAGCGATCTCCAACCCGGTCGATACTGGTCAAATGCCGCCTGCGGACCCCGACACTGTCGCCTCGGCGGCCGTGGTCTCGCTGCGCGCCGGGGGGGTCGTCGCGCTGCCCACCGAGACCGTTTACGGGCTCGCCGCCGACGCCAGGGATCCGCAGGCAGTCGCGCGCATCTACGCGATCAAGGGTCGCCCCGCGGACCATCCGCTCATCCTGCACGTCGCTGATTCCTCAGCTGTCGACTCCTGGGTCCGAGACGTACCCCGCTACGCCCGCCGGCTGATGACGTGCGCCTGGCCCGGACCTCTCACGCTCGTCCTGCCCCGCGCGCAGACCGTCGGCGACTGGGTCACCGGAGGGCAGGACACCGTGGCCATCCGAGTGCCGGACCACCCGCTGACGCTGCGCATCCTGCGCGACTTCGGCGGTGCGGTGGCGGCGCCGTCGGCCAACCGCTTCGGGCACGTGTCTCCCACCACGGCTGCTCATGTGATCGCCGACCTGACCGGACTACTCGATCCCGACCGAGACATGATCGTCGACGGCGGCCCGTGCCCGATCGGCGTGGAATCCACGATCGTCGACTGCACCGGCGCTGCCCCGGTCGTCCTGCGTCCCGGTCGCTACTCGGGAGACGAGATCACCGAACTCGGCGGCGTCCCCGTGGCACCCACCCGGGGGCGCAAGCCCCGGGTCTCCGGAACGTTGACGAGCCACTACGCGCCCACCGCGCGCGTTCACGTCGTGACCGCAGTGCCACAAGACTCGACCGGCGCCGGTCTGATCGCCGCAGCGGATGTGCCGACCCCACCCGGAATGGTGCGGATCATGGCACCTGCCGACACCCGGGACTACGCTCAGCGCCTCTACTGGGCCCTGCGGGAGTCGGACGCACTGGCCCTCAGCGACGTGTTCGTCATCGCACCGTCCGACAGCAGCGGCTTGTCGGGGGCCGTGCGGGACCGAGTGCAGCGGGCCGCCGCGATGACGGACGAGCGGGGCGATCCCCGGTAACTGTCGACTGTTGCTGCGCAGCTGTGCTCACCCGTAGCCGAGTTCGTGGAGCCGGTCGTCGTCGATCCCGAAGTGATGCGCGATCTCGTGCACGACCGTGATCCGGACCTCGTCGACGACATCGGCGGGGGTGTGACACAACCGCAGGATCGGAATGCGGTAGATCGAGATCCGGTCCGGAAGAGCTCCTGCGTAGTGGGTGTCGCGACTTGTCAGCGGCACCCCTTGGTACAGCCCCAGCAGATACTCCCCGGGCGGCGGCCAGTCCTCCACGACGAACACGACGTTGTCGACAAGTTCCGCAAGTTCGCGTGGCACCTGGTCCAGCGCGATGGCCACGAGATCCTCGAAGTCCTTCCGGGACATGTGGATCATGGCCCGAGCCTGACATGACACCGCCCCGCCCACCAGCGGTGAACGGGGCGGCTCGCTGACAGCGGAATCAGTCGATCACGCGAGCGACCTCGACTTCCGTCACGACCTTGCGGGTCAGCCGGAACGTGGTGACGGCTTCACCCGGGTTGAAGTCACCCATCATGCAGATCTGCTTGCGGCCACCGATCTTCTCGCAATCCGCCTGCGGGAACTCGGCCTTGACCTCTGACTGCGTTGAGCCGACTCCGGTGCCTCCGGTCGTGCGCTCCGCAGCCGAGCGAGTACCGACACCGATCACCCGCTTGTCGTACAAGGTCACTTCGAGGTCGTCGCCGTCGGGACCGTACTTGAATACGGTCACGGACCCGAGGATCTCGTTCTGCACCTTCTCGCGGGAGTCCGGCTGCCCCTTCTTCTTGATGACCTGCTTCTGGGTGTTGTCGAGCTTGACCTTGGCGATGCCCACCTCGGGGTTGATACGAGCTTGTGCGCTGGGCGCCGCGGCCAGGACGAGCGCGGCCGCGGCGGCTCCGGTGACGGCGATGTGTGTGATTCGAGTCATGGCGAAACAGTAGAGCGCTGCTCCCGCGCCGGCCGTCATTGGCGCGACCGGCGTTCCTCTTGAGGTTCTCCCTCTCACTCGAGGTCCTTCCTCCCACTCGCCTCCCACTCGCTTTTCCCACTCGCGTTCGCGGGTCTCCCCGGCTCTCCTCGGGTTCTCGTCGGTCGAGTGATGCCCGACATGCATCCCCGCGACTCCTGACTACGGTTGGGGGATGACCCAGGCCCAGAACCCGCCCGCGAAGAAGACACCGCACAGCGCTGCGACGCAGCAGTCCGCGGAGCAGGAGACTCCGGCGCAGCAGCCCCCGGCGCGGAAGCGCGCGACGAAGAAGTCCGCTGCGAAGCAGTCCACTGCCGGCAAGGCGAGTACACGGAAGGCCGCCACGCAGAAGACCAGCCCGAAGAAGCCCGCCACGCAGAAGACCGCGAGCGAAGCGGACACCCGCCGCGAAGTCCGCTACCAAGCAAACCCCCGCCCGCAAGACCACTGCCACGAAGTCCGCCGCCGCCCGAAAGCCCGCGGCCAAGACCTCCGGCGCCCAGCCGTCGTCGCGAGCCAAGAAGACGTCGCCGGCCGCCGACGTGTCCAGCACCACGGCCCGACCGCGCCGGGAGCACGACCTGGTCTTGTTCGGGGCCACGGGTTTCACGGGCCAACTCGTGGCCAAACACCTGATCCGCACCACGCCTGCATCGCTGCGGATCGCGCTGGCCGGTCGCAGCGAGGGCAAACTCGGGCAGGTCGTCAAACAGATCGGCGGTCGCGCCTACGACCTGCCGCTGGTGATCGCCAACTCCGACGATCCCCGCAGCCTTGCCGCCATGGCGCAATCCACGACAGCCCTGATCACCACCGTCGGCCCCTACGCGAAGTACGGTCTGCCGCTGGTCGGGGCGTGCGCTGACGCCGGCACCAACTACTGCGACCTCACCGGCGAGGTGCTGTTCATGCGCGACAGCATCGACCGGTACGACGCCAAGGCCCGCTCCACCGGGGCGCGGATCGTGCACTCGTGCGGCTTCGACTCCATCCCCAGCGACCTCGGGGTCCTGGCCCTGTCGATGGCGATCGCCAACGACGATGCGGACGCTCGTATGCTCGCCACCCGCCTGGTCGTGCGCAGCGCACGCGGCGGCATCAGCGGTGGGACCATCGCTTCGGGCATGCTCGAGGCGGAACGCGCGCGCGGCGACGAGCGGGCGCGCGAAGTGCTCGACGACCCCTACTCCCTGTCGCCGGACCGCGCCGCAGAACCCACCCCAGGGGACGACCCCGACCCCCGCAGTCCGCTGCGCGACGAGGTGACGGGTACGTGGCTGACGCCCTTCCTGATGGGCTCCATCAACACCCGCGTCGTCCGGCGCAGCAACGCGTTGCAGGACTACCGCTACGGCCGGCAGTTCCGCTACTCCGAGTACCTGAGCACCGGCGGTGGCCCGGGCGGGCGACTCGCCGCCACCGGGATCGCCACCGCCATGGCAGCCGGGGAGTTCGCCATGAGCCTGGCCCCGGCGCGAGACCTGCTTCAGCGGTTCCTCCCGGACCCCGGCGAGGGCCCCAGCGAACGCACCCGCGCCAAGGGGTACTTCTCGATCCTGCTCCACACCCGCACGAATACCGGAGTGCAGTACCGGGCGACCGTCGCCGCGCAAGGTGACCCCGGATATGCGGCGACCTCGATGATGCTGGCGACCTCAGGGCTCACGCTGGCCGGGACGGGGTTGACCGAGCGCGCCGGGGTGCTCACACCGGCCACTGCCATGGGGGAGACCTTGATCACCAACCTCAAGGCCGCGGGCATGACCATCGAGGCGGCCCGGGCCTGAGAAGCTCCAGGTCTGCGTCGAGGCCAGTGCCTGAGTGGAGGGCAGGGCCAGTGCCAGTGGAGGGCGGGGCCTGCGCCGACGAACTACGGTCCGGTCACTTCCGTGACCCGAATGTGACGTCTAGGTCACGGTGGACCCGACCTCCCCACCGAATTTGGGGCGCCGCCTAGCCTGTCCCCATGACCGACAGCGTGATCTCCGCCCGCGGCGTGTGCAAGGACTTCGGCAGCACCAAAGCCCTGGACAAGTTCGAACTCGAAGTGGCCCCCGGCGAGGTCCACGGGTTCCTTGGGCCCAACGGCGCCGGCAAGACCACATTCCTGCGCATCCTCATGGGGCTGATCCAGCGCGACGAGGGCGTGCTGACCATCATGGACCTGGACCCCTGGCAGGACGCCATCTCGCTGCATCGCGACATCGCCTACGTGCCCGGGGACGTCGAGTTGTGGCCCGACCTCACCGGCGGCCAGACCATCGACCTGCTGCTGCGCATGCGCAAGGTCGACCCGATCCACCGCGACGACCTGATCGAACGTTTCAACCTCGACCCCACCGTCAAGGTCCGCGACTACTCCAAGGGCAACCGGCAGAAGATCGCTCTGATCGTCGCGTTCGCCGCCGATGTCCCCCTCTACATGTTCGACGAGCCCACCGATGGCCTCGACCCGCTGATGGCGCAGTCCTACCGCGAGTGTGTCGCCGAAGTCCGTGACGCCGGCGGCACCGTGCTGTTGTCGAGCCACATCATGAGCGAGGTCGAAGCCGTCGCCGACCGCATCACCCTGATCCGCAGTGGCCGCACTCTTGAGACCGGCACTCTGGCCGAACTGCGCCACCTCACCCGGATGCAGGTCAGCGCCACGACCGCGCGACCCGTCGCCGGACTCGTCGACAACGAACTCATCCACGACTTGACGATCGACGCCGACACCTTCACCTGCGACATCGGCCCCGAGGGTCTCGAACCCCTGCTGGCCGCCGTGCAGCAGGCCGGCCCGATCATGCTGGACTGTCGCCCGCCCAGCCTCGAGGAGATCTTCCTGCGCCACTACGGCGAGGAGGAGAAGACGACCGTCGACGACTTGTTCGACGGGCAAGCGGACGCGGGGCAGTTTGGCGCGGGGCAGGTGCCACCACCGCCCGTGGACCTCGCCGATGGCTCTTCGACTGCTGCGAGCGGTCACTCCGACGGCACCGAGCAATCCCACGACGACCATGCCCCCGACGGACATGCCCCCGACGGGCATGCCCCCGACGGGCATGCCCCCGACGGGCAATCCCCCGACCCAGACAACTCAGGCCGCGACGAGGACAGCGAGAACGGCCACGAGGCGAAGGTGCCGTCGTGATCGGAGTCGGCAGCCTGCTGCGTTTCGACCTGTCCCGCGACAGGGTCCGGGTCCTGCTGTGGGTCGTCCTGCTCGGTCTGATGGTGATCGGGGTCGCATCATCGTGGGATCGCCTCTACCCGACGTCCGACGAGCGGCTGCAACTCGTGGCGATCCTGTCCGGCAACCCCGCGCTGACGGCTTTGCTCGGTCCGCTGAACAACCCGCTGTCCACCGGTGGTCTGACGGCGTGGCGGATCGGCGTCGGGATCGTTCTGGTGCTGGGCCTGGTCAACATCTTCACGATCACCCGCCACGTGCGCGGGGAAGAACAGTCCGGCCGCGCCGAGATGCTGCTCGCGGGACGCACCAGCCGCGTGGCGTCGTTGTGGGCGGCAGTGTTCGTCACTCTCATCGCCGCACTTGCGTTCGTCGCCATCGCGACCGGACTCATGGTCGCGGTCGGGCTGGCACCGGCCCCGTCGTTCCTGTTCGCAGCGACCGCCGCCGCTTCCGCCTGGGTGTTCACCGGAGTGTCCGCAGTGACCAACCAGATCACCCGGTCGTCCCGCGCCGCCAACGCGATCGCCGCGAGCATCCTGGTCCTCACGTGGGCGATCGCCGGGCTGGGCAACCTGCAGAACAACCTGCTGCAGTGGTTCTCGCCCTTCGGCTGGGTCAACAAGGCAGACCCCTTCGGCGGCAACCATTGGGAGGTCCTCATCGTCCCGCTGGGGGCCACGGCCATCCTGCTGGTCATCGCCACGGCGCTGCAGTCCCGACGCGACCTCGCGGCGGGAGCGCTGGCCGACCGCATCGGACCGGCCGAAGCGGGTGGAGCGTTGCGCGGCGCGCACTCCCTGGCCTGGCGGCTGGAACGCTCGACCCTGCTGTGGTGGGTGGTCGGCTACCTCGCCGTGGGCGCGTTCATCGGAGCCTCCCGTGACGCGTTGATCCAGTTCGCCGACAGCAGTCCCGCGCTGACTGACATCTTCGAAGCGCTCGGTGGCCCCGGCGCCATCATCGACGCGTTCCTGGCCACCTACATCGGCCTGGGTGGAGTGGTGGCCGCGTTCTTCGCGGTATCCATCGTCATGCGGCTCGACCACGAGGAGCGGGCCGGGCATACCTCGGCGGCGCTGTCCACTGTGACCCGGCGCTCGCGCTGGCTGTCGGCCTATGTCCTGCTCGCGCTCGTGGGTTCGGCGTTGATCCTGATCGCGCTGGGTGGTGTCATCGGCCTCACGTTCGGGTTGCAGGGCGACTCGGGACTGAGCGAGGTGCCGCGCCTGCTACAGGCGTCACTGGCCTGGCTGCCGGCCATCGTGCTGGTCGTGGGACTCACCGTGGCGCTGATCGGGCTGCTGCCCCGGTGGGCGTCGGCCGCGTGGGTCATCGTGGCCGCATTCGCCCTGATCACCGAACTCGGCCCGGTGTTCGCGCTGCCGTCGTGGCTGGTGAACCTGTCGCCGTTCTCCCACATCGCGAAGGTGCCGGCGGAGTCGCTGTCAGCGGCCCCGCTGATCGCCTTGACGGTCAGCGGTCTGCTGCTGGCCATGATCGGATACATAGCGTTTCAGGTCCGCGACATCCGCACCTGACGTCACGGGCGTCGCGATCCGGCGGCGGAACACGTAGTAGTTCCACCCCTGGTACAGCAACACGATGGGGAACATGACCACCGCGACGATCGTCATGACCTGCAGCGCATAAGCGCCACTGGCGGTGTTGGCGACGGTGAGGTTGTTCGCGGTCGCCAGCGACGACACCATGACGTTCGGATACAAGCTCGAGAACAACGTCGCCACCATCGCGCCGATACCCACCGCGCTGGCCGCGAACCCGACCCCGTCGCGGCCCCGAGCCCCGAACAGCAGACCCGCGGCCGCGCCACTGACGGCCAGCACCATGAACGCCACCGTCAACGCGTTCACGGACTCGGACACGATCGCGGTGTAGATCACCCACACCACGGCCAGGACAAGCGCGACGCGGCCGGTGATCGCCGCCACCCGGGCACTGCGCTCCCGCACACTGCCGGTGGTCTTCAGTGTCAGGAACGCCGCACCGTGAGACAGACACACCACGGTAAGAGCCACCCCCGTGGTCAGGCCGTACGGCGTCAACAGGTCCCAGAACGTTCCGGCGTACTCCTGGTCACCGCCGATCGGCAGACCCACCAGCAGGTCGCCGAGGCCCACTCCCAGCAGCAGAGGCACGAGCAGGCTGGATACTGACAACGCCCAACTCCAGCCCGAGCGCCACCGATCAGAGTCGCGTTTGCCGCGGTACTCGAACGACACTCCGCGCACGATCAGGGCGACGAGAATGACCACGAGCGCCAGGTACAGCGACGAGAACATGGTCGCGTACCAGCCGGGGAACGCCGCGAAGATCGCCGCGCCACCCACGATCAGCCACACCTCATTGGCGTCCCAGAACGGGCCGATCGTGTTGATCGCCACTCGGCGTTCGGTGTCGTTGCGGCCCACGAACCGGTGCAGCACGCCCACGCCGAGGTCGAAACCTTCCAGCACGAAGAACCCGACCCAGAAGATCGCGATGATCACGAACCAGATGACAGTCAGATCCATCGCATGTCCTCAGTAGGTGAGCGCTGGTTCGCGGTCGGCGGAGTCGGTGTCGTCGTCATCTGCCTCGTCCGGCAGCCCGGCCTTGGCGGCGCGCAGCATCAACGTCAGCCACACGGCTCCGATGATCAGATAGACGAGGGCGAACACGATGATGCTGATCCACACCTCGGTCGCGGACACCGACGGACTCAAGCCATCCTCGGTGAGCATCAGTCCCTGGACGATCCACGGCTGGCGGCCGTTCTCCGTCAGCATCCAGCCCGCGGTGTTCATCAGGTATGGAGTGACCACCGCGATCATCGCCAGCGTCCAGAACCAGCGGGCCCCCTCCAGCTTCCTGCGCCACCACAGGAAACCGCCGATCAGCGCGAGCAGGGCCACCAGGGTCGCCGTGTAGGCCATGACCCGCATCGACCAGTACTGCACGAACACGTTCGGGATGTAGTAGCCGGGGCCGTACTCCTGCTCGTACTGCGCCTGCAGTTCGTTCAGGCCGATCACCTGGCCATCGAAGGAGTTCGTGGCCAGGAACGACAGCAGGTAGGGAATCTCGATGATCTTCTTCGGGTCCTGGTCGTTGTTGCCGCCACCGATCTGGAACGCACTGAACGAACACGGCTGGCACGTTGTCCACTGCGCCTCGGCGGCCGCGATCTTCATCGGCTGGTAGGTCGCCTCGACGACACCGAGTTCGCTGCCGACCCCCATGGCCAGGATGATCGACGGGATCAGGACTGCGAGCGAGGTCTTGGCTGCGGTGAGGAACTCGGGGTTCTTCGTTTGTGATCCGCCCTTGAGGGGCTGGTCCTGGCTCGGGTGACTCTGGCTCGGGTGGCTCTTGTTCGGGTGACTCTTGCTCGGGTGACTCCTCCGGAGGTGATAGGCGGAAACGGCCAGCATGAACACGCTGCCGGTCACCGCCGACGCGAGCAGAACGTGCACGTAGGCGGTCAGGAACACCGGGTTGGTGAACACCGCCCCGATGTCGTTGAGTTCCGGGCGCCCGGTCTGGGCGTTGGTCGCGTAACCGACCGGGTTCTGCATCCAGGAGTTGGCCGCCATGATGAACATCGCCGACAGTGCCGCTCCGACGGCGACGAGCCAGATGCACGCGAGATGGACGCGGCGCGGGAGACGGTCCCAACCGAACAGCCACAGACCCAGGAACGTCGACTCCAGGAAGAACGCCGCCAGCCCCTCCATGGCCAGCGGCGCCCCGAACACGTCACCGACGAAGCGGGAGTACGCCGACCAGTTCATGCCGAACTGGAACTCCTGCACCAGGCCGGTCACCACGCCGATCGCGATGTTGATGAGCAGCAACGTTCCGAAGAACCGGGTCAGTTTGCGCAGCTGTGCGTCGCCACTGCGATGCCAGCGGGTCTGCAGGATCGCGGTGAGGAACGCCAGCCCAATGGTGAGCGGGACGAATAAGAAGTGGTAGATCGATGTCATCGCGAACTGCATCCGCGCGAGATCGAGGTTGGACATCCGACGGCTCCGTGGGTTCGCTGCCGTGAACAGGACTGGAGCCAGCGTAGGCGTGGGGTGAGGGGCTTCGCAGGGTAAGTGAGTGACTGCGTACCGACGTCTTTGTCTGTCTGGGACCGTATTGGGTCAGACCCCTGGAACCCAGTGCTCGGATCTCGCCAAATGTGGCGTGATCTGAGCAGCGCTTGGCGGGTTCGCGGCATTTCGTCCGCAACCTGAGGCGGCACAACCACTCGGCGGTACAACCACTCGGCGGCTCAGTTTGGGCCCGACAGCACTGGGCCTCGCTGTGGCCGAGTGGGCCCCGTGGTGGCCCCAGTCGCAGCTCCAGCTGCGGCTTCCACGGGCGGTCCCCAGTTGCGGCTCCCGCTGGAGGTTCCAGCTGTGGCCCCTAGCGGCGCCCAGAATGACGTTTGTCGGCCACGCGGTGCTGTGATGTCGCCGGATGTGGCGAGATCTCGGCACTGGGACGAGGGGGATCGGTCTCGAACCTTGGACGACCACTCTGAGTCGCGCCTGGGGACTGTCCGTAGGGCTGGGGCCGGGTTACGGTGCGACATGAGGCGCGAGCGGAACTGAGAATCAAACGGGGAGCGCGACCGTGGATCAAGCGGAGTCAGGGACGAGCGGGGGCAGGACCAGCGGGGGCAGGACCAGCGGGGGCAGGACCAGCGGGGGCAGGACCAGCGGGGGCAGGACGAAAGGGCATGAGGACGAGGCGGAGAAGCGGGACGAGCGGGGATGACGGCAAGCGGGGATGACGACAGCGGGAATCGGGACGAGGCGGGCATGAGGACGAAGCGTCGGCACGTGATGGCGGGTGCGGTCGCAGTCGCCGCCGTGGTCGTGTCGGGCTGTTCGCCGGGGCCGACGACCGCGGCACTTCCCGCGAGTGCCGCAACGGCAACCGAGCAGGCGGCGGACACCTCGGTGGACCGACAGGGATCCGCTTCGCCGGTGTCCGATCCGGCCGGGCGTGTAGCCAGCACGGCGCGGGGTTCGACGACGGTCTACGCGGTGGGTGACATCGGCGATTGTGGGGGTGACCCGGCGGCCACTTCCCGGCTGATCCCTCGGGGCGCGACGCTGCTGGCCCTCGGTGACCTGGCGTACCCCAACGGGTCGATGGCGGACTTCCGCAACTGCTACCTGCCGTCGTACGGCAAACACCGACCGGCCACTCATCCGGTGCCCGGCAATCACGAGTATTACGACTACCCCGAGTTGGCGTACTTCGACGTGTTCGGCAAACGCGCCGGCAGTCGCGAGAAGCCTTGGTACACGTTGCGGCGCGGGGCCTGGACCGTCTACCAGCTCAACTCGAACTGCTCGTTCTTCCCGGGCGACTGCGGATCCAAGTCCCGGCAGTACCGGTGGCTGCGGCGCCACCTGGCGGATCACCCGGCGCGGTGTATCGCTGTGAGTTGGCACCACCCCCGCTGGTCGGCATCCGAACACGGTCCGGAGGAGGCCATGGGGCCGATGTATCGGCTGCTCTCCAAGCGCGGCGCTGATCTGCTGCTTTCGGGCCACGAGCACAACTACCAGCGGTTCCCCCGCCTGTCACCCGCCGGGAAACCGGACCCGGCCGGGTTGCGGCAGATAGTGGTCGGCACCGGAGGGGCGGGGCTGTACTCACGCGAGCCGGCGGCGGTGGAGCCGACGGTGTTCGACTCCGAGCATCACGGGGTTCTGCAGTTACGTCTGTCTGAAGCCGGGTACTCGTGGAAGTTCCTCAGCGCCGACGGCGCTCAGGTCGACTCCGGTTCCGACACCTGCGGTTGACCAACGCCACCCGTGGCAGCGGAAGCGACGGGTCGCGAGGTCTAGGGACAGGCGATGTCACAGCGCACTTCGGGCGCTCGGGCGATCGCTTGGTCCAAGGTCACCAGGGTCGTCCTGAGGTACTCGGCCAGGGCTACGCAGCTCGCGTCGTAGGCAGTGAGGCTCTGGCGCAGCTCCCAAGCCCTCGGCGCCAGTAACTCATAGGGCCACAGTTCGACCGGCAGGGTGATGAGGGAACCGGCTCGGTCCCGCGGACGATGACCGCAGGACACCTCGGGATGTGGGGCGATGGCACGGCCTCGGGCGTGCTGCGTAGGGTGCGGGGTATGGATTTCGCCGCATCCCCACGAGCTCAGGAGTACCTCGCCAAGGCCGAGGCATTCATCGCCGATCGGGTCTTGCCGGAACTTCCCGGTTACCTCGAGGCCGCGCATGCCGAGCCGTGGTCGGTGCCCCCCGTCGTCGAGGTCCTCAAGGCAGAGGCCCGCGACGCCGGACTGTGGAACCTGTTCCTGCCCGACGCGAGGTTCGGGCCCGGTCTGTCGAACACCGACTACGCGCCGATCGCGGAACTCACGGGTCGAGCCATGCCGCTGGCACCGGAGGTGTTCAACTGCAACGCCCCGGATACCGGCAACGCCGAGGTGCTGGTCCACTACGGGTCCCCCGAGCAGCGAGAGCGATGGCTCACGCCGCTGCTGGACGGCACGATCCGGTCGGCGTTCTGCATGACCGAACCGGCAGTCGCCTCGTCGGACGCATCCAACATGGCCGCCACCGCTGTCGTCGAAGGTGACGAAGTGGTCATCAACGGAACGAAATGGTGGAGCACTGGAATCGGGCACCCGGAATGCCGGTTCGCCGTCTTCATGGGCCTGACCGATCCGGAGGCACACAAGTATCGGCGTCACTCCATGGTCCTCGTACCGCTGGACACCCCAGGTGTCGAGATCGGCCGCATGTTGCCGGTCTTCGGCTACCTCGATGAGCCCTACGGTCACGGCGAAGTGACGTTCACCGACGTCCGGCTGCCGGTCGATGCCATCATCGCGGGGCCCGGTCGCGGGTTCGAGATCGCGCAGGGCCGGCTCGGCCCTGGCCGGGTCCACCACTGCATGCGCATGATCGGACTCGCCGAGATGGCGCTCGAGCTCGCGTGTCGCCGCGCCACCGACCGGGTCGCATTCGGCAAGCCCCTGGCCAATCTGGGCGGAAACCGAGAACGCATCGCCGAGGCCCGGCTGGCCATCGACCAAGCCCGACTGCTCGTGCTCCGGACCGCGTGGCTGCTCGACCAACATGGAGTTGCCGGGGCCCGCAACGAGGTCTCCCAGATCAAGGCCGTGGTGCCGCGGATGGCCTGCGATGTGATCGACATGGCGATCCAGCTGCACGGCGGCGCTGGACTCAGCGACGGATTCCCGTTGGCCGAGGCCTATGCGGGAGCGCGGTCGCTGCGCCTGGCCGACGGCCCCGACGAGGTCCACCTGGGCATGGTCGCCCGCGCGGAACTGCACAAATACTCGGAACCACCCGCATGACACGGTCGATCGGCACCGACGGAGCGTTCTCGGACGAGCCGCGCGATCTGCGCGCCGAGGACTCCTTCGACATCGCGGCTGTGGACACCTGGCTGCGGGTCCAGGTGCCGGACCTGCCGGCCGGCGAACCGGGACTCCGACAGTTCCCCGGAGGGGCGTCGAATCTGACCTACCTGCTGTCGTATCCCGATCGCGACCTGATCCTGCGCCGGCCACCGACCGGCACCAAGGCGGCATCCGCACATGACATGAAGCGGGAGTTCACGTTCCAGGAACGGTTGCGACCCGTGTTCCCCCAGGTGCCTCGCGTCCTGGCGTTGTGCACCGACGACGCAGTCATCGGCAGTGAGTTCTACGTGATGGAGCGGGTCGCGGGACTGATCCTGCGCGGTGATCCGCCACCGGGGCTCGACCTGGATCCCCATCGGGCGGCGTCCTTGTCCGAGGCGATGGTCGACACGCTCGTGTCACTGCACGACGTCGATGTCGAAGCCGCGGGTCTGGCCGACCTGGGGCGCGGACCCGGCTACGTCCAGCGGCAGGTGAGTGGTTGGTCTGACAGGTTCCGGCGCGCTCGAACGGACAACGTTCCTGACTTCGCAGCGGTCATGGCATGGCTGGCCGCCGAGCAGCCCCCGGATGTCGGCTACGGGATCGTGCACGGAGACTTCCGGCTGGACAACCTCGTCCTGGATCCGCAGTCGTTGACCGTCAAGGCTTTGTTGGACTGGGAGTTGGCGACCATCGGCGACCCGCTGATGGACCTCGGCAGTGCCATGGCCTACTGGGTGCAGGCGGACGATGACCAAGGCATGCAGATGGCCCGGCGACAACCCAGCAACCTGCCGGGAATGCTCACCCGGCGGCAGATCGTCGAGCGCTACTGCTCCGCTCGTGGTTTGAGCACGGACAACTGGACGTTCTACGAAGTCTTCGGCCTGTTCCGTCTGGCGGTGATCGCGCAGCAGATCTACTACCGGTACCACCACGGCCAGACCACCAATCCGGCGTTTGAGCACTTCTGGGTCTTCACGGCCTACGCCGAACAGCGGTGTGCCTCCCTGGCCGGCATCTCGCAGTAGCAACACGTGCGCCCGACAAATCCGGGCCTGCGATGACTGGCTCTGGTCGAGTCGGCCTGTACCCGCTCAGTGCCGGATAGTCTGCCTGCCATGGCCGCCGACGATCCCGGAGTGGAACCGGACTACCGCTACACGCTGGCCAATGAGCGGACGTATCTGGCCTGGACCCGCACGGCGCTGGCCCTCATCGCGGGTGGGGTGGCGCTGCGAGCGTTCGCCAAGGAGTTCGGTGAGCAGTGGCCCCCGTTGGTGGCGGCCGGACTGGCCACCGCTCTCGGCGGGATCCTGACGGTCCTGGCTCACCACCAATGGCGGCGAACCCAGATCGCCATGCGTCTGGGTCAGCCGATGCCGCGGCAACTGGCGGCGCCCTTGCTGACCGGCGGCGTGGTGCTCATCGCCTTGGTCCTCAGCGTGACGATCCTGCAGTGAGTGTCCCCGAGGCGCCCGGAAAGGACCTACCCGAGAACCAGTACGAGCGCACCCGACTGGCCTGGAACCGGACCATGATCGTGCTGCTGGTGGTTCTGGGGGTGGGCGGGATCCGGATCGTGGTCCTCGAGCACATCTGGCTCGGCGTGTTCGCGGGGGTGATGTCGCTGGTCGCCATGATCCCGATCGCATCGCGGACGGCCCAGTTGCGGGCCCACCGGCCCGGAGCTGCCCGGTGGCAACCGACCGTGCTGACGTTCGGCTTGTCCGCACTGGCCGTGGCGTTTCTCATCTTGAGTTGAGTCGGCCGGTCTCCGATCCTGAGTTGCTCGGCGTTGAGCAGGCCGCTCCCTTACCCCAGCGCTCGCAGGGGACAGGCCCGGAGCCGCCCCGGATCGCTTGGTTCGGGGCCTACAGCCGCACCAGTGTCTTGCCGGTGTTCGCGCCCGTGAACAGATCCGCCAGCGCCTGCGGCGCCGCGTCGAGTCCGGTCACGACGTAGGTGGCAGAAGTGAGTTTGCCTTCCGCGAGCAGACCCGTCATGTGTTCTGCGGCTGCGCGGGCCCGGTCGTAGTGATCGAGCACGATGAATCCCTGCAGAGTGGCGCGGCGCGGGATCGCGTTGACCAGGTTGGCTGGACCGGGGGGTAGTTCGGCGCTGTCGTACTGCGAGATCGCACCGCACAACACGATCCGAGCGTGGTCGTTGATCTGCCCCAGGACGGCGTTGAGAATTTCGCCACCGACGTTGTCGAAGTACACGTCGATCCCGTCGGGACATGCTGCCCGCAGCGCCCGGGCGATGTCGCCGGTCTTGTAGTTGACGCATTCGTCGAAGCCGAGTTCGTCCGTCACCCAACGGCACTTGTCATCCGAGCCGGCAATGCCGACCACCCGGCAGTCGCGGGCCTTGGCCAGTTGCCCGGCGATCGATCCCACCGCACCCGCGGCCCCCGACACCACCACCGTCTGCCCCGACTGCGGCCGGCCGATGTCCTCGATTCCGACGAATGCCGTCAGCCCGGTCATGCCGAGCACTGACAGCGCCTGCTCGTAGTCCACGCCTTCGGGGATGGGGAACCCACCGTTCATCACGACGTTGCTCTGCCACCCCGTAACACCTGTGACCCGGGTTCCGACCGGAAAAGATGGGTTGCGGCTCTCCACCACCTCGCCGGCACCCAGACTGCGGATCACCTCACCCTCGGCGATCTTGGGCAGGTAAGTGTCCCGGGCGATCCAGCCGCGGATGGTGGGGTCGATCGACAAGTACCGCACCGCCACGAGAATCTCCCCGTCCGACAGGGCGGGCACGTCCACCTCAGCAGTTCCGAACGTGTCCGGCCCCATGGGGCCGGTGGGAGTCTTGGCCAAAGTGATCTGTCGAGATGTCGTCATGGACGACACCGTAGCGAGTCCGCAACCCGTTCGACGTCACAGCGCACGGCGGTAGGCGTGCAGCTCGTCACGGGCAATGAACGCCGCTTCGGCTTCGGTCACGGCATTGTCCGCGGCTGCATCCAGAATCCGCGTGAGACGCCGCCTCGCCAGAACACGGCGCACGGCAGCTTCGAGGAGTTCGTCAGTGCTGCCACCAGTTCGGCTGGCTTCTGAGTCCAACTGCTCCCACACGGACTGCTCCATGGAGATCCGGCGATCGACCTTGGTCATCGTCACGCCTCCCGCTTGTCCAGCCCTCGCAGTCTACTCGCGAGGGTGCGGATGTCACCTGAGACGATGACCGGCATGACCGTCCGCCCGCAAGGTCCACTGCGACTCGTACTGGACACGTCGGTCTATGTCACTGCGGTGCTGTCCGCCCGCTCGGACGGGCATTGCAGGCAGTTGTTGGAGGCAGCGGCAGCCGATGAGATCACCGTGATCGTCTCCCCAAGCCTCCTGGCCGAACTGAGAGGAGTGCTGGGTCGCGACAAGTTTCGCCGCTGGATTCCGCTGAGCGAGGTTGATCCATTCGTCTGGTCCGTTGCGGCGGTCGCCGAGCAACGGCCAGACAGTGACGTCATCCCCGCCGTCGATAGAGCCTGCCAAGATCCGGGGGATCGCTATCTGGTGGCGCTCGCCCGGTCGGGTGATGCGCACTACCTGGTCAGTACGGACCGTGATTTGACCGAGATGAACCACCCGCAGGTATTGGTGCGGACCCCTACCGAGATCGCCCAGATGCTTGCCCAGCCAGCAGAACTCGGCTCGGGGGCCGCGGCCGACCCTCGCACCGAGGAGGAGTGACATTGAGTCGGCGCCCGAGGACAGTCACGTCGCCCGCGCGGGTTGGGGCCGGCTGCTCAACAGTGTGGGCACTCTGATGGTGTTGCGGTGGTGTCTGACTCTGAAGTTGATGGGTCCCGGTACCAAGAAGTCGCGTTTCGGAGCAGCATCTGTGAGGTGCATCACTGACTCAGTCGTGTCAGCCTGCCTAGCCTGGGGAACGTAACTGGCCTGGGGGACGTCGGAAACGGTGGACCAGTCATCGTGGAGGGGAATCAGTCGTGTTTGTTCGCGCAGCGGCGCTCGCGTGCGCGGCGGTGTTGGTCCTTCCCGCGACCCACGCGGTCGCGGCAGAGCCCGACGACAAGGGCAAGCCCGCTCCCACCGCACAGGACAAACTCATCGTCACCCCGCTGCAGCAGGCGCAGGACCGCGTCGACGACGCCCGCGCCGACTACGAGAAGGCGAAAGACACGGCCGATCGCTTGCTGCGTCAAGCCGACGCCGCCCGGGGTCGCGCCGACGATGCCCGGCGAGACCTCGGCAACTTTGCGCGCGAGGCCTATGCCTCGGGGGTCAGCGAGGAACTCCTCGGACTCGCCTCCCTGTTGGACGCACCGAATCCCTCCGACGTCATCCGGCGCGCGACCGTCGCCGAGTTGCTCGCCATCCACCAGGACACCGAAGTCGCCAAAGCGTTGACGGCACTCGGTCGCGCCGACATCCTGCGCGAAGAAGCGGAGGTGCTGGTCGACCGGGCTCGCGAAGAGGTCGACCGTGCCGAGGCTGCTCTGGAGGCGCTGAAGCGCAACCTCGCGTTGATGGGCAAGCAGGCCCAGGGCCCGGCGAGCGGTCCTGGAGCCGCCGAGCTCAACAAGCTGTGCCTCCAGGCGCAGATGATCATCGACGTATGCATGACCCCGCCGTGGAGTGAGCAGAATCTGACCCGCGACGCGGTCCTGGTCGAGCGCTACACCCACATCGGCTGGCCCCAGATCAAGGTCGTCGGAGGCTGGCGACCGAGCGACCCCTATCCCGATCACCCCAGCGGGCGGGCCGTGGACATCATGATGCCGGCCGGCGGGGGGACCGCCGAGGACGTCGCCCTGGGCGACGACATCGCGCGCTACTTCCAGGAGAACGCGGCCGACTACGGCATCTACTACATGATCTGGCGGCAGCGGATCTGGAAGAACGGCGACCCCATCGGGCAGTGGACCGGCATGTCCGACCGCGGCTCCCCGACCGCGAACCACATGGATCACGTCCACATCACCGTGACCGACGGGACCAGTGGACGGGGCTTCGACCTCGCGGTGCAGCGGTCAGCGGCGCTGCAGGACGAACTGATCCGCCGCTGACGTTCGTTCTGCCTGGCGTTCCCTCTCGGCTGGCGTTCCCTGCGCACTGCTGATGCCTCCGCGTCGTTGCACCTCGTGCGCTGAGTCGACTCGTGCTGCGGTGGCCGACGCTCGTCACCGGACGCTCCCCGGCAGCTCATCCGGGCGAAGCTCAGTCGGCGCTGAAGCGGGCCGTCACCTCGATCGGCTCCCCAGCGGGGATCTTGTACTGCGGCAACAGGTTGGCCACTCCGGGCGTATCGCCACCGACACCGCGCTGGCGCCGGTCGATGTTCACCGTCACCGCGCTGGTGTGTTCGAGGTCATGGATGTGTTCCGCCGCGTCGAGTGCTTCCTGCGTGTACGGCCAGGCAGTGAATCCCAGCCGCGCCCCGTTGACGTCGTCGACGCGCAGCCGACCGAACGACCCGACGGCCTCCAGCCACCTGACCTGGCTGTGGTTGCCGTTCTCCTGTGGCCGCATGTAGTCGTGGCAGAGTTCCAGGGGCGAACCTTGATGGATCGCGGTCTGGGCTCCGCGCAGGCGATCGATGTAGTTCTCGTGCGGGCCCTTGCCGTACCAACGGACAACGTCGACGTCGGGCAACTGCAAGGTGAAGCCGAGTCGGATCATCGCCTTCTTCGGAGTGACTGCGTGGTGGGCGATGAACGAACCGTCCGGTAGGAAGTCGTACCAGAGCACACCGTTGCGGAAGTGCCGACACCGCAACTGGAACGCGAGCCGCACGATCCGATCGTTCGGCATCACCGTGAACCGTTGGACGGAGACGTTGGGGTCCTGCCAGGAGTAGTCGATGGCGAAGCGCTGCAGGCGCGGGTCGAAGTTGCCGAACCCGCGGTTGTTGTCCGTCAACGCCCGCCAGTAGTTGCGCCGCAGCGGGTTGGCCAGTAGTTCTCGCTCCCCGACCCGCCACGACTCGATCGACCCGTCAGCGAGGTTCACCGTGAACAGACAATCCCCGGCCGTGACCACGGCGCTGTCGGCGCGGGTGACCACCACCGGAGCGGGTGAGCCAGGGCCGAAGTACGGCAGCGGTGTGACGTCGCGCCGGACCTCGAACTCGTCGTAGGCAACCGTCGACCCGGCTGGTACAGCGGGATGGTCATCCAGTGTCGTGAAGGAGAAGCGGACGACGACATCGCCTCCGTCGGTCGGCGGCACGGCTGCCGGGACGTCCCACTCGACGCTGTCCCACGGATCCAGCGGCACCGGATCCAGGTGCTGCGCCGACACCACGTGACCGTCCACGAGCACCTCGACCCGAGGTCGGAACCGGTCCGCGTTCGTGAAGGAATGCCGATTCGTCAGTCGGTACCTGCCGCGGCGGGGGTCGACCGCCTCGACCACCAGGTTGCGATATCCCCAGAACACCTCCCGGGCCGCGGGATGTTCGCTGCGATCGGCGGCCAGGATTCCGTTCGCGCAGAAGTACCGGTGCGTGGGGTGGTCGCCGAAGTCGCCGCCGTACAACCACTGATCCTGACCCTCCGGGGTGACCCGATGGATGGACTGGTCGATGTAGTCCCAGATGAACCCGCCCGCCATGTTGCGGTAGCGGTAGAACACGTCCACGTACTCCGCGAAGTTACCCAGGCTGTTCTCCATGGCGTGCGAGTACTCGCACAACAGCACCGGCCGACCGGCCATCAGTTCCGGGGTCAACAGCTTGTCGTCGGTGAACAGCCGGTTCGTGACCAGTGTCGTGGCGGCCGGTTTCAGCGTCTCGTGCCGGCCCAACATGGCCAGTTGCTCGGCGGTGGCGTACATGCGCGACACGACGTCACTGATGACGGGATTGTGGTCGCCCTCGTAGTGGAACGGCCGCGAGTCGTCGAGGGCCAGAGCGGCTTGGCGCATGCGCAGGAAGTTGCCTCCGCCGGGTCCACCCTCACCGGCTTCGTTGCCCAACGACCACATGACGATGCTGGGGTGGTTACGGTCGGCCAACACCATACGTTCCATGCGGTCGACCACGGCCGCGGTCCACATCGGGTTGTCACCGGGAACATTCTTGCGCCTGACCCCGTGGGTTTCCAGATCGCACTCGTCCATGACGTACAGACCCAGCTCGTCGCACAGGTCGTACAGGATCTGCGGGTTCGGATAGTGACTCGTGCGGATGGCGTTGATGTTGAGCTGCTTGGCTTTCGTCAGGTCGTGGCGGTAGCGGTGTTGCGGCACGGCCCACCCGTGATCCGGGTCGAAGTCGTGCCGGTTCACGCCCTTGAACATGATCCGCTGCCCGTTGACCAGGAGTTGTTCATCGACGATCTCGACACAGCGGATGCCGGTTCGAGTGCTCTTGACGTGGAGGATGTCGTCACCGGATGCCAGGACCGCCGCGACCTCGTAAAGGTGCGGTGTCTCGGCGGTCCACAGTTGTGCGTTCGGCACCGCGATGGTCAGGGTGATTCGCTGATCGCCCGCGGCGACGTCCCGCTGGGCTGCGGGCTCCCACGTGTCACTTCCCGGGTGCCTGATCATCATCCGCACCGAGATCTGGCGGCGTACCGCGGAGACCCCGTGGAGGTCGACGGTGCACTGCAGCTGACCGTCGACGTACGGAGCCGTCAGCAGCGGCTTGACCCACAGGTCATGGATCGCGGTACGAGGTTCGCTGTTGAGCCACACGGGACGGAAGATGCCGCTGAAGAACCACATGTCCTGGTCCTCGAGGTAGCTGCCGTCGGTGAACCGAAACACCACGGCGGTCAGGGTGTTGGCTCCCGGCCGGATCAAACGGCTGATGTCGAACTCCGCGGGCAGGAACGAGCCCTGCGTGTAACCGGCGAACGCACCGTTGACGAACAGGTACATACCGGCCTTCACACCTTCGAACACCACAGTGGTGTGCCGGTCGAGCCAGTTCTCCGGGAGTGTGAACTCGCGCGTGTAGACGCCTAACTCGTTGCGGTCGGCGTCGATGTCCGGAATCCGCCCCTTGCGCTTGCCGATCCCGGGGGGATAGGTGTTCGCGAGGTAGTAGGGAATCCCGTAGCCGTGCAACTGCCACACGCCCGGGACCGGCAGGTGATCTGAGCTCGTCGCGCCCTCGGCGCCGAGGTCGAGTGGGTCCAGGTCCGCGACACCTTGGTGCCAGTCGAACCGCCACTCACCGGACAGGTCCAGGCGATGGTCGGCATCGTCGGGGACGCGATCCAACCCCGCGCGACCCGCGATGACGGACCGACCCGGCAGCCGGTCGACGCCGAACACGGCAGGGTCCTGCCAGGCGTCGGGGGAGATGCTGGTCACGCGGGCCTCCTCACGGGAACCTCGCCCATCGGGATGGTTCCGGGCTCTGTTGTGTCGGGGGACGGGTTGTGTCGGGGGACGGGTTGTGTCGGGGGACGGGTTGTCTCGGGAGTCTGGTTGTCGGGGTCGCCAGTCGATGCAGTGCACCCGCCGCAGGGGCCGTCACAAGGGTGGTGCCGGCATCCACACCTCGTGGTCGTCGGGCACGACGGGGAAGCGCTGAGCGTCCCAGTCGGACTTCGCCTGCTCGATCAGGGCGCGGTCGGATGCGACGAAGTTCCACCAGATGAAGCGGTCGCCGACGGGGTCACCGGCGAGCAGCATGGCGCGACCGGTGCCGTGCAACTCCACAGGCTCGTCACGGGCCAGTACTGCCGCCTGACCGGGTGTCAGTGCCCTTCCGGCGACGGACAACTGGCCCTGGATCGCGATGACCGCGCGCTGCGGGTACTCCGCGGGGATCGTCACGGACGCATCCCGCAACCGGATCTCTGCCTCCAGCAGCGGCGACGATCCCACGACCGGAGAGGTCTGCCCCCACCCTGCACCCGCGGCCATCGCGATCTCGACTCCCGGCGCGCGCTCGTGGGGGATCTCATCGGCGTCGGCGTGTTCGAAAAACGGCACGTGCCCTTCATGTTCCACCGGCAGAGCTACCCAGGTCTGTAAACCTGCGAGAGTATGGCCGCCCTCGCGCAAGGCGGCGGGTGAGCGTTCCGTGTGGCAGACACCTGCCCCGGCTGTCATCCAGTTGACGTCCCCCGGGGCGATATCGGCCACGGCGCCGGTCGAGTCGCGGTGGAGCAATCCGCCGGAGAACAGGTAGCTGAGCGTCGACAGCCCGATGTGCGGGTGTGCGTCGATGTCGGAGCCCGTCCCTTGCGCGTACTCCTCCGGCCCGATGATGTCGGCGAAGATGAACGGCCCGACCATGCGTCGGTGACGGTACGGCAGTACCCGCCTGACGACGGACTCACCGATCGGTCGTTCCCGGGGATCGATCACCATTTCGATGGCGGTTGCGGTCACGTCACCGTCCTACCACCGATATTCGGGGGAATGAACCCCGGCAGCGGTTTCCCTCTCGTGTTCTGGGGCGGGTCGTCGTACGGTGGAGGCAGAAGCCCCGTCGCCTCCCCCGTCGGCGGGGCTTCCCCCTTGCCACCGGGCCCCTCCCGGGCCGCTCGCCACCCGGGCCCCTCCCGGGCCGCTCGCCACCCCGGGCCGCCTTCCCGCCCTGGTCCTGTGCCCGCCGGGCACCCGCTGATCCGACATCCGGCATCCGGCCCGATGCGCTGGTATATATCCGGGGTGGGCTTCGACTACTACTTCCACACGATCGCGCTCAACGAGTTCATGGGCACCGCGATCCTGGTTGCGCTGGGGTGCGGTGTCGGCGCCCTGTCCGGACTGAAGAACAGTCTGGGGTACGGCAAGGGCAACTGGATGCTCACGGCCTTCGGCTGGGGCATGGCCGTCTACGTGGGCGCCAGTGTCGCGTGGAACTCAGGCGCGAACATCAATCCGGCGGTCACGCTGGCGCTGACCGTCAACGGCACCCAGACGTGGGCCGAGTTCCCCTTCTACATCCTGGGCCAGATGGCCGGGGGCATCTTCGGTGCCTTCCTGGTGTATCTCGTCTACAAGAAGCAGTTCGACACCGAGGACCATCCGGAAACAACCGGCGGCATCTTCTACACCTCGCCGGGGGTCCGTTCCCTGGGATGGAACGTGGTGAGCGAGGCCATTGCGACGTTCATCCTCGTGTACTGGATCGTGCAACAGTCCCCCTGGGAACCCGCGGTCGCCGACCAGCCTCCGGAGTTCGGCAACATCGCGCTCGGATACGCGGGCGTGGCTTTCGCCGTCATCGCGATCGGTGCGGGAATGGGTGGCGCCACGGGCTATGCATTGAATCCGGCCCGCGACCTCGGGCCTCGGATCGCCTACGCCTTGATGCCCATCAAGGGCAAGCAGAAGATCGACTGGGGTTACTCCTGGGTTCCGGTCGTCGGCCCCTGCATCGGTGCCCTGATCGCCACAGTCTTGTACATGGTCAACTTCTAGTCTGGTCATTCCAGATTCCAGCGCGCACACGTTCGGCTTTCTCGAAAGGACAGTCCCGATGGCACAAGCAGTGATGGCGATCGACCAGGGAACCACCTCGACGCGGGCCATCGTGTTCGGTCACGACGGCGTGCCCATCGCCAGCGACCAACTCGAACACGAGCAGATCTTCCCGCAACCGGGCTGGGTCGAACACGACCCCATGGAGATCTGGGAGAACACCCGCGAAGTCATGGGCGGTGCCCTGGGCCGCGCGAACCTGGCGGTGTCCGACATCGCCGCCATCGGCATCACGCAGCAGCGTGAGACCACGATCGTGTGGGACCAGTCGACCGGACTGCCGATCTACAACGCGATCGTGTGGCAGGACACCCGCACCCAGGAGATCTGCGACTCACTGGGAGACGTCGACCAGTACCGGTCCCGCACCGGGTTACCGATCGCCACGTACTTCGCCGCCCCCAAGGTGCGCTGGATCTTGGACAACGTGCCCGGAGCGCGGGAGAAGGCGGACGCCGGGGACCTGCTCATGGGAACCATCGACACCTGGCTGTTGTGGAACCTGACCGGCGGCGTCAACGGTGGGCTGCACGTCACCGACCCCACCAACGCGTCCCGCACCTTGCTGATGAACCTGCAGACGTTGCAGTGGGACCCACAGATCGCCGCTGAGATCGGCGTCCCGATGTCGATGCTGCCGCAGATCCGCAGCTCGTCGGAGGTCTACGGCACAGTGGCTGCCCCGCCCGGGATGGAAGGGGTCCCGATCGCAGGCATCCTCGGCGACCAGCAGGCCGCCACGTTCGGACAGGCGTGCCTGAGTCCCGGCGAGGCCAAGAACACCTACGGCACCGGGAACTTCGTCCTGCTGAACACGGGTACGGAGATGGTGCTGAGCCAGAACGGACTGCTCACGACCGTCTGCTACAAGATCGGCGAAGAGGAAACCGTCTACGCCCTCGAAGGGTCGATCGCCGTCACCGGCAGTCTCATCCAGTGGCTGCGCGACAATCTGAAGTTGATCTCGTCCGCACCGCAGATCGAAGAATTGGCGCGCAGTGTCGACAACAACGGCGACTGCTACTTCGTGCCGGCGTTCTCGGGCCTGTTCGCGCCCTACTGGCGCGGTGATGCGCGCGGAGCGATCGTCGGGTTGACCCGATTCGTCAACCGGGGACACATCGCTCGAGCCGCCCTCGAAGCGGCCGCCTACCAGTCCCGCGAGGTCATCGAAGCCATGGAGGCCGACTCCGGTGTCCCGCTCGTGACGCTCAAGGTCGATGGCGGCATGGTCGTCAACGAGGTGCTGATGCAGTTCCAGGCGGACATCTTGGGAGTCCCGGTCATCCGCCCGCGCACCATCGAGACCACCGCTCTCGGTGCTGCATACGCCGCTGGGCTCGCGACCGGCTTCTGGGCCAGCCAGGACGACATCCGCGCCAACTGGGCGGAAGGCAAACGGTGGGAACCGCAGATGTCCGAAGAGGAGCGGGAACGATTGTTCGCCCGCTGGAAGCATGCGGTGGAACGGACCTTCGACTGGATCGAGAGCTGAGGGGCGCACTCCAAAGACGCTGATCCCGGCTGAGTGACCGCGACGAGAACGGACCTCCGACAGTGACGTCGACGACTTCGTCTCGGCTGCTGGACCAGCCCACCTGGTTCGCTGCGGTCATGGGCACCGCCGCGGTTTCGACGGTCGCAGCCGTCAACCCGGGACAACTGTCCAGTCTTGAGCCGGCCAGCGATGCGTTCGCCTGGCTGTTGTGGGCGATGAGTGTCGCGTTCTTCGTGTTCCTCGCCATCCGCGAC
Organism: Candidatus Nanopelagicales bacterium; assembly: GCA_037045355.1. Lineage (NCBI taxonomy): Bacteria > Bacillati > Actinomycetota > Actinomycetes > Candidatus Nanopelagicales > Candidatus Nanopelagicales bacterium. The sequence goes on from JBAOHO010000008.1 coordinate 25,459, forward strand.
CTGGCGGTGCGGCGCCTGGCGCCGTCCATCTGGGCGGGCTTGAAGGACCCGGCGATCGGGCCCGGCTACGCCACGATCCCCGGGGCCATCAACGTCCTCGCCCTCGCGACCTTGCGCCTGACGGGAATCATGGACCACTCGTGGGGCCCCTGGCTGGTGCTGGGCCTGGCTGTCGTGGGAACCGCCATGGGGCTGGCGCTGACGGTGGTGTTCTTCGTCAACGCCTTCGAAAGCGACAACGTGCACGCGGAGGGCATCTCGGGGACCTGGTTCATCCCCGAGACGGTCATCCTGCTGGGGGCGATCCTCTTCGGCACCATCGGCACCTCGCTTCCCACTTCGTGGCACCGCACCATGGGCGTGCTGTCGTTCGCCTGCCTGGGGATGGGGCTGTTGCTGTTCGCCCTGACCGCCAGCCTGTTCTTCAACCGCCTGGTGCTGCACCGGCAAGCCGACAACGTGGGAGCCCCTGCGATGTGGATCATGATCAGCCCGTTGTCGGTGGGCGCCCTGGCGCTGCCGACGGTCGCGGCCAACACGTCGGAACTCAGTGGCACGTGGGGGTCCGCGGTGATCCAGTCCGCGGATTTCCTGGCGTCGCTGCTGTGGGGATTCTCGTTGTGGTGGGTGGCCGCCGCGACCCTCGTCACCATCCACGTCGGTCGGCGCGCGTTGACGTTCACGCCGGCCGATTGGGGGTTCGTGTTCCCGTCGGCGGCCCTGGTGCTGTCCACCCTCGCTCTGGGCCGACTGTGGCAGTCCGGGTTCGTCGAGGGCCTGGCAATCGCCTTCAGCTTCTTCCTCGTTCTGCTCTGGGTCAGCGTGCTGTTCTCGGCGATCGCCAGCCTGGCTCGAGAGCGCAGGGCAGCCGGAGCATGACTGCATCGGGATCTGCCGTGTTCTCGGCGCCTGAGTCGCGACTGAGCCCTAATGTGTTTGTGTGATCAGGGCATTACGCAAGGTGAAGGTGAGTGTCCGACTGGGATTGACCTCTGCTGTCCTCGTCGTGCTTCTGCTGGCGGTCATCGCACTGAGTCTGTTCGCGTCCAAGACGCTGCACGACTCCCAGGAAGCCATCATCGAACAGAGCCAAGTCGAGCAGGACGTACTCGACGTCAAGTTCGAGGCAGCCGACCTCAACGGCTGGCAGACGATGTACGTGTGGGAGGCGATTCGGGAGGACGCCGGCGCTCCAGACGACAACGCCGGTACTCGCGCTGCTTTCGTGGAGTCCGCGGCGAACTTCGAGGAGTCCCTCACCCGGCTCACTGATCGAGACCTCTCAGCGGAGCAACGGTCCGACGTCGATGAACTCCGGGCACTGTATGACGGATTCCAGTCGATCGATGACGACGTGATGGCGCTCCTCGAAGGCGGCACCAGCAAGGACTTGGATGACGCGCTGAGGTTGACGACGGTGACCGCCGTGGACCAGTACGCGGACCTCGCTGATTCGGCCGAACGATTGGCGGCGGATGTTGTCGCGCGCACCGACGAGATCAACGCGGAGGCCGATGCCCGCGCCCAGCAGCTCATGGTGATCACCTTGATCCTCGGGGGGCTCGCGATCGTCCTGTCGCTCATACTGGTTCTCTTCACGACCCGCTCCATCACAGAGCCACTGGCGGACATGGTGACGGTGCTCCGCAAGGTGGCGCGCGGGGACCTCACCCCGCGAGTCAACGACCCGAGCCGGGACGAGATCGCCCGGATGGGGGTGGCACTGGACGAGACTCTCGACACCGTGACGGGAACCATCAACTCGATCGCCGACAGTTCCAACACGCTGTCCGCTTCGTCGGAGGAACTGCAGGCAGTGAGCCAGAGCATGGGTGCCACGGCTGAGGAGACCGCCCAGCAGGCCGAATCCGTGTCCGCGGCCGCGGAACAGGTGTCACACAGCCTCCAGGTGGTGTCCACCGGCGCGGAGGAGATGTCGGCCTCCATCCGGGAGATCGCCGGAAGCACCAGTCATGCAGCCGACGTCGGTGCCCAAGCGGCGTCAGTGGCGCGAACCACTCGCGAGACCGTGCTGCGTCTGGGGGCCAGCTCCGCGGAGATCGGTGACGTCACCCGCACCATCACCTCGATCGCACAGCAGACGAACCTGTTGGCCCTTAACGCCACAATCGAAGCGGCCCGTGCCGGCGAGGCGGGCAAGGGCTTCTCGGTCGTCGCGAGTGAGGTCAAGGACCTCGCGCGATTGACGGTGAGCTCCAGCGAGGAGATCGCCGAGAAGTTGGCGGCCATCCAGTCGGGGACCGATGACGCGGTGGCGGCGATCGGCCAGATCACCGACATCATCGAGCAGATCAACGAGATGCAGACCACGGTGGCGGCGGCGGTCGAGGAGCAGGCCCTGACCGCCCGGGAGATCGGGCACAGCATCTCCGACGCCGCCAACGGGTCAACGGATATCGCCCGCAACATCGTCGGGGCGGCTGAGGCCGCGCAGGACACCAGTCGCAGTGCCGTGTCCACTCAACAGGCAGCCACCGAACTGGCCCGGCTGGCGGGCGAGCTGCTGGCCCTGGTCCGGCAGTTCAACGTGTCCGGCACGGCGACTGCGACGCCGGGTACTGCCGCCGGCAGGTGAACCGTGGACCCCGATGACGAACTCGTCCAGGCGTTCCTGGAGGAGAGCGGGGAGAACCTCGACCAGTTGGATCTCGACCTGGTCGCCCTCGAGGAGAGTCCCGACGATCCGGAGTTGCTGGCCCGGGTGTTCCGCACGATTCACACCGTCAAGGGCACCTGCGGATTCCTGGGGTACCACCGGTTGGAGGCCCTGTCCCACGCCGGTGAGGACGTCCTCGCGCTGCTGCGGGCCGGTGACCTGCGCCTCGACGAACAGATCACGACCGCCCTGCTGAGTCTGGTCGACGCCATCAGAGAAGTCCTCGACTCGGTAGCCGAGACCGGAGACGAGGGCGAGCACGATCACACTGCTGTCATCACCGCCCTGCGCGCCTGTCTACCGGGCGCGCCCCAACCACGAACTGTTCCGACCGCGACCGACGAGCGCGGCTCCGGCCCCGAGCCCGAGGCCCCCGAGGCCCCCGAGCCGACGCCGGGCGGCGAGCAACCACCGGACAACCCTCACTTGGCGCACCGCGAGGACACGTCGGTACGGATTGATGTCGCGGTGCTTGATCAACTGCAGGACATGGTGGGGGAGTTGACCCTCGCCCGACTGCGGATCGGTGAGTCAATTCCAGACGACGATCCCTTGGCCCAGCCGTTCCGACGGCTGACCTTGATCACGCGGGACCTGCAGGAGACCGTGATGCAGGCCCGACTGCAACGCATCGGTGTGGCGACGAGTCGGCTGCATCGGGTCGTGCGCGACGTTGCTGCAGACGAGGACAAGCAAGTCCGACTGGAGGTCCTCGGCGAGGATGTGACTGTCGACAAGACCATCAACGAAGTCATCAGGGATCCCCTGGTACACATCGTGCGGAACGCCGTCGACCACGGTGTGGAAATGCCGGCGGACCGGGTCGCCGCGGGAAAGCCCGAGCAGGCTCTGATCCGCGTATCGGCTTCACTCGTCGGCGGCGGAGTCCATATCGACGTCAGCGACGACGGCCGCGGAATCGACGTCGAAGCGCTGGCGCACAAGGTTGTGTCGCTGGGTCTGCAGACTCCTCAGCAAGTCGAGCGGATGTCCGTATCCGACCTCTACTCGCTGCTGTTCCTCCCCGGCGTCTCGACGGCCAGTCGGGTCACCAGCGTCTCCGGTCGCGGGGTGGGAATGGACGCCGTGCGGTCCACGCTCGAGGCAGTCGGAGGCAGCGTCGAGGTCTGGTCGCAACCCGGAGTGGGCGCCACGTTCCACATCAGCGTCCCGTTGACTCTGGCGGTTCTGCCCGCCGTGATCGTCGGTTGCGGGGACGGCAAGTTCACGATCCCGCAGTCCGACATCCGATCGATCGTCCGCGTTCCGCCCGCCGACGTCGAGCGCCGTGTTCACACGGTGGGTCAGGCTCGGTTCCTGCGGGACCGCGGTGCGCTCCTGCCGCTGGTGGACCTGGCCGCGTATCTCGAGATCACCGGTCGACCGGCTGAGGCTCGGGTGGGCCCGGTGGTGGCTGGGGTGGGCCCGGTGGAGGCTGGGGTGGGCCCGGTGGAGGCTGGGGTGGGGCCGCCCGGCGAAGGCGCTGGACTGGAGATGGTGGTGGTGGACCGGGGCGACCGCAGGTACGGCCTGATCGTCGACTCCGTGGGTGACAGCGTCGAGGCGGTGGTGAAGCCGCTGCCCCGGGCGCTGACGAGGGTTCCGTGCTACTCGGGCACGACGATCTTGGCCGACGGGCGCCCGTCCTTGATCCTCGACACTCTGGCGCCGGCCCGCGCGGCGGACATCCACGAGCGGCCCGCGAACGACCTCGACAACGGTGCTGCCGACGAGGGAGCACCTGCCGAGCAGTTGTTGACCCTGTCGCTGGGCGAGCAGCAGATGGTTCTTCCTCTGGATCGAGTGCAGCGACTGGTGCGCCGCCCCAGCGCAGATATCGAACCCAGTGGCCATGAGGAGGTCGTTCAGCTGGAGGGGGAGATCCTGCCGGTCATCCGTCTCGCCGAGCAACTCAACCTGCCCGGTGCTGTGCGGCCGGACACCCATGACATCCACCTGGTCGTGTGCCGGTCTCCGGTCGGGCTGGTGGCGTTGCTCGTCGATGACGTTCACGACATCCATCGCGCACCCCGAGTGGAACTGGAGCCGATCGAGGAGTTCGGCTACCTCGGTCGAGCCGTGGTCGCGGATCGGGTCACGGAGTTCCTCGACATCGATGCCCTGGTCCATGCAGGACTCAGTCATCGCGTGGCCGGCGGATCGGCGGTGGCCGGTGACTGACGTGACGCTGGCGACCTTCCGTGCGGCTGGGTTGCGGTTCGCCGTCCCGGTCGAGCGCATCCAGGAAGTCCTGGGCGAGCAGGCGCTCGAGCCGGTACCACGCGCCCCCAGCGCTGTGGCCGGCCTCATCAACCTCCGGGGTCAGATTCTGGCAGCCATCGACTTGCGCCGACGATTGGGACTGTCTCCGCGACCGCCTGAGCTCGCGGAGACGCATCTGATCGTACGGTCGGGAAGCAATCTCGAAAGCCTCGTTGTGGACCTGCCCGACGAAGTCGTGACCCTCGATGACACGACTCCCGCCCCGGTTCCCGACACGATTCCATCCTCGATGGTGCCGTATCTGACCGCTGCCCATGAGACGGTGGACTCCCTTGTCCTGGTGCTGGACCTCGATCTGGTTCTGGCCGTCGCCGAAAGGGGTGTGGGATCCGACAATGATCGCGTTGGTGATTGACGACTCGCGAGCAGTGAGGGTGATGATCGGGCGGATGCTCGCGTCATTGGACTTCGAGATTCTTCAGGCGGCGAACGGCCAAGAGGGCCTGGACCAACTGTCCGCTGGGGTTGTTCCGGACGTTGTCCTGGTGGATTGGCACATGCCGGTACTGACTGGTATCGAGTTCGTCACTGCTGCGCGGTCGAAGTCCTACGGCTACTCAGGGCCGATCGTCATGGTCACCACGGAGACCGAGGTCGACAGCATCGGGCGGGCCCTTGCCGCCGGGGCCAACGAGTACGTGATGAAACCGTTCGATGTCGAGGTGCTGCGCGACAAGTTGAGCATCCTCGGCCTGGTGGAGTGACGGTGTCCCCACCCGCTCGGGCGCCTCATCGGGTGCTGATCATCGACGACTCTGCTGTCGCGCGCCAGGCCGTCGCTCGTTCCGTGCGCGATGCCGGGATGGTCGTCGCCGGATTGGCGCGCAACGGTCGCGACGGACTGGACCAGATCGCTGAGGCGGCTCCTGATCTGGTGGTGCTCGACCTCGAGATGCCGGAGATGGACGGGATGGAGTTCCTGCGCCACCTGCGGCGCAGGGACCGGCGGCTGCCGGTTGTGGTGTTCAGCGCGCTGTCGGCTCAGGGTGCGGAAGCCACGTTGGCGGCCTTGGCCGCAGGAGCCACCGCCTACGCGTTGAAACCCACGTCGCTGGCCGGTACGGCCTCGGGGGATGTGAACTCTGAGCTGGTCCCGGTCATCAACTCCGTCCTGCAGCGGGACCTCGTGACTCAGGCCCCGGCTCCGGCTGCCCCTCGACCCCGGCGGGTGTCCGGCAGGCCCGACGTCGTCGTGATCGCCGTGTCCACCGGGGGGCCGAACGCTCTGGCGGCCGTCATCGCGGAGTTGCCCGCGAATCTGAGCGTCCCGGTGATGATCGTCCAGCACATGCCGGCGACCTTCACGTCGCTACTCGCCCAGCGGCTCGACAAGATCAGCGCGCTGTCGGTGCTCGAGGGTCATCAGGGCCAGCCCGTCGACGCTGGTCACGTCTACGTCGCACCGGGAGGTCGCCATATGGGGGTCGAGCGGCGCGATTCCGCGGTGCGCATCGACATTCACGACGGGCCGCGTGAGAACTCGTGCCGACCCGCGGCGGACGTGCTGTTCCGAACGGCAGCGGATGCCTACGGGAGCGGTGTTCTGGGCGTCGTGCTGACCGGGATGGGTCAGGATGGACTGGCCGGATCGCACGCCATCGTCGCTGCCGGGGGCACCGTTGTGGTGCAGGACCCCGCGACCGCTGTGGTGGGCACGATGCCGGATAGCGTCGCTCGCGCCGGCTTGGCGGACGCTGTCGTGCCGCTGGACGGTATTGCCGCTGAGATCGTCACCCGGACGGTAGGTGCTCGGCGGAATCCATGACTGTCTCGGATGACGACTACGCGTTTCTCAAGGCGCTGATGCAGGAGCGCTTGGGGCATCGGCTCGACGATGGCAAGGGGTATCTGATCAACTCACGCCTGGGTCCTCTCGTACAGGAACGGGGGCACCGAGATGTCGGTGGGCTCCTGCAGGAGGTCCGAAACGGCGACGCGCACCTGCGGTCTGCAGTGGTAGAGGCGATGACGATCAACGAGACGTCGTTCTTCCGTGACTATCAGGTCTTCGCGGCGCTGCGGGACGTCGTACTTCCGGAACTTGTGCGCACTCGATCGGGCAGGTTGTCATTCTGGTCAGCGGCAGCGGCATCCGGTCAGGAGGCCTACAGCTTGGCGATGATGATGGAGGACGACTTCCCCCGCGTCCCAACTCCGACGATTCTGGCCACCGACGTCTCCAACGCCGCGCTTGACCAAGCGCGGGCCGGTCGTTACACCCAACTCGAGGTGAACCGGGGGCTGCCCGTACAGGCGTTGACGCGGCACTTCACACAGGTCGATCGGGACTGGTACATCCGTCCCGACCTGCGGAACAGGGTGGAGTTCCGGCAGTTGAATCTCGCGGGTCCCTGGCCCGCTCTGTGACCCATGGACCTGATCCTGCTGCGCAACGTCCTCCTCTACTTGCACGATGACACCCGAAGCCGTGTGCTGCACCACGCCGCGCGCGCACTTCGTCCGGGCGGGTACCTTGTGCTCGGAAGTGCGGAGAACATGATGGCCGACCTGCCCGAACTGGAATCCGTCGTGGTTGGCCGAACCGTGCTCAGGCGTGCCCCGGGCGCCATTGAGGGGGCTGCTGATGCTGGATGAACACATCGACTCGGCTGTGTGCACGGTGTGGACAGTCGTCTGCGGTTCTGAGTTGGAGCGGGCCCCGGTGGAGCCCGGTGCCGTGTCGGGAGTCACCGGCTTCGTCACGCTCGACGGGGCGTTCAACGGAGCGGTCATGGTGCAGTGCAGCACCGAACTCGCGCAGACGCTGACGGCGGCGATGTTCGGTTCGCCCGAGGCCGCCCCCGATCGTGCGGACGTCCGCGACGCCGTCGGCGAGCTGACCAACATGATCGCCGGGAACCTCAAACCGTTGTTGCCGGGACCCTCCGGAATCGGACTGCCCGTCGTCGCTTTCGGCGCCGACCACGACGTGCAGATTCTGCGCGCCGAACCTGTGGGTGTGGTCGGATTCGTCAGTGGGGGCCAGCCCCTGCTCGTCACCATCGTCCGGCGTGCCGACCCGCCCGAGGAGCGTGCGGACCCGCCCGAGGAGGTGGAACCGTGAGCGATGAGGAGTCGCAGCATGTCGCAGAGGTCGAGGGCGCCGAGGAGTTCCGGACTGTCTTGGTCGTGGACGACTCCACCGCCATTCGCCAGATTCTGAGTCGGCAACTGCGCGAGGGTGGGTACCGGGTCAGGCAGGCCGCCGATGGCGCCGAGGCCTTGGAGATGTGCCACACGGAACGTCCGGATCTGGTGCTGCTGGATGTCGACATGCCGGTGCTGGACGGGTTGGCCACACTGCGGCAGATGAAGGCCGACCCGGAGTTGGCGCGCACCCCCGTTTTGTTCCTGACTGCGCGGACCACGGCCACGGATGTGGCGGAGGGTTTGGGGTTGGGTGCACAGGACTATCTGCGCAAACCATGCGAGCCGGCCGAGTTGCTCGCTCGCGTCTCGGTCGCAATGGCCGCCAACCAGCAGGAACGCCGACTGCTCAAGCGCAATCGGCAGTTGGATGCCCTCAGTGCCACCGATCCCTTGACGGGGCTGGGCAACCGTCGCCGGTTCGACACCCGAGTGGCCGAGCTCCGTGAAAGTGGCCCCGAGGTCCCCGTCGGAGTCGCGATGCTCGACATCGATCACTTCAAGCGGATCAACGACACCGAAGGGCATGTGGCCGGAGACATGGTGCTCACGGTGCTGGCCGCTCGACTGCGTGGCGTGATCTCGGACGAGGACACCTTGGTCAGGTGGGGAGGCGAAGAACTGCTCTTGCTGCTCAGCGCCGACCGGGTCGACAGTCTGCCGGTCATGGCCACCTTGATGAACGCGGCGGTCGCCGGAAGTCCGATGGCGGTGGGCGTCGACCACACTGTCCCGGTGACGGTGAGTGTCGGTTGGGCCCGAGGACGGATCGCCGATCTGGACTCGGTCATCGCGGCCGCCGACACGGCGCTCTATCGCGCGAAGAGTGAGGGCCGCAACCGAGTGTGTGCCGCCGCTCACGACCAGCCCGACCCCTGACATACTCCTGCGCGTGGGCCACACCGGTTTGGCGCGACTGAAGTCCGCCCTCAGTGGGCAACCCGGGACACCTGTCGCCTGGCGCAACAGCGTTGCCGTGGTCGCGGGGATGGTCGTCGCCGGCGGGTCGGGACTCGTGGTCGATCAGTACGTGGGTGGTCGCACTTTCGCGGTGTCCTTGATCGTCGGGATGTTCCTCGGCTTGGTCGCCGTGGCTGGGCCGTTTTTCATGGCCTTGCGGCTGATCGTGGGAATCGGAGTCCTCCTCACTGGGGCGGTCGGACTTGCGGTCGTCGCCCTCGACCACGCGTGGCTGGCGGTCCTGGGGATCGTGATCTTGGTGTTCGTGGGCACGGTGTGGACTGCGATCCCTCTCGTCGGAGGACCTCTGGGTTCTTTCCCGACCCTGGTGTACGTGATGGTCCTGGCGCAGGGGCAGACGCTGACCGGCGGCGGAGTGGCAGGGCGGGTGATGCTGGGGTCGGTGGTCGGAGTCGTCGGAGGCCTGGTGGTGCTCGTCGCGTTCTCCGGATGGGATCCACGCAAAGCAACCAGGGGGCTGGTCGCGGGTAGTTGGGGGTCAGGGGCGACCGGGCAACAACAAGGTGCGGCGCTGCAGGTGCTCCGGCTGGATTCCGCCCCCCGCTCGTACGTGTCGTTGGTCCGCGCCGCCGTCATCGCCCGGATCGCTCGCAACCGGTTGGAATCGGACAGCGCCACCAGCACCTATCAGCACGGCACCGCGGCGCAAGAGACGATCGCTGCCACCGTGCTCCCCCGCGGCGCGATGGTCCCGCGCCCTGTGCCCACGTCGGTCGACGATGCCCGGCACGAGATGCAGGCGGCGAGTACGTCCGCTCCGGACCGGGCGGTGGTCTACGCGTGGGAGCGCTGGCAGGCTTCCCTCGGGTACGCGTCCGCGATCCTCACCGGTCGGACGGTGCCGCGTGCGGACACGATCACGGGCGGGACCCTGGCCGCCGAAATGGTTCGTTCCGTGCTGCACCCGGAGTCGGCCAGCTTCCGCTACGGCGTGCAACGCGCTGTCGCATTGGGAATCGCCACCTTCGTCATGCTCAGCACGGATCTTCCGGAGTTCTATTGGGTGCTCCTCACCATCTTCGCGGTCATGCAGACGAATGCGGTCGCGACACAGGCTCGAGCAGTTCAGTACGCCGTGGGCACCTGGATCGGAGCGCTCGCAGCGGTGGCTCTGAGCCTCGTCCTGCCGTCGGTGGTCCTCGGTGTGCTGGCCGTGGCCCTGCTGGCCGCCGGATTCGCGTGGATGGTTCGCAACTACTTGATCATGTGCGTCGCCATCGCCGCAGCGGTGGCTCTTCTGGTGGGGAGCCCGGACGGTCAGTATCTGCAGTGGGCCGGACTGCGCGCGCTCGACTGCACCGTCGGCGCCCTGACCGCCGTGGCTGTCTCCGCCTTCATCCTGCGCGTACGACCCCATCCCGAACTCCACGTCGAACAAGCACGAGACGCGCTGTTGACGACGCTCGCCCGGTTGCGGGCCGGTCTTGCCGACGAGCACGTCGATATGGCGCCGGTCTTGGCAAGCCAAGCGTCCCTGCAGCGGGCGCTTTCCAACTTGCGATCCGACATCCAGCTCACCCGGGATTCCGACTGGGCCACCGAGCAGTTGGCGCAACTCACGGACGTGAATGACCGGGTCATCGCCTTGGGCTCAGTCGTCGTCGAACGCGCCGGCAGCCGGTCGGCCGAGGACCGGCGCAGCGATGAGGTCCTCGTCAGCAAGGGGCTGGAGGATGCCGAACGTCGGGTCCGAGCCATCCCTGTCGCCGCCGCGTCGCCGACCTGACGAAGCGCCAGAGACACTGGGCCGCGACTAGGATCGTCCAATCGCGGAAGGTCCCACATGAGTGAGTTGCCCTCGCAGTACTGGCGGGCACTGATCGAGAGCGCACTGGACGTCATCATCGTCACGGAGGCGACGCCGCTCAGCTCACCGGGCCCGCGGATCGTCTACGTGAACCCGGCGTTCACCAGGCTCACCGGCTACGAACCGCACGAGGTCATCGGACTCAATCCCCGCATCCTGCAGCGCGAGGGGTCGACGGATCCCGCCACGACGTCGGCGATCCGCGCGGCCTTGGAGGAGAAGAAGCCCTTCGACGGCGTGATCCGGAACTTCGACCGGCACGGGAGGGCCTACTGGCTGCACCTGCACATCATTCCGCTGTTGGACGAGGCGGGCGACGTGGCGTTCTTCGCGGCCATCGAAAGGGATGTCACCGACGAGCAGGCGCAGCTGGAGCGGTTGGCGGAGCAAGCGAGCCGGGATACCGGGACGGGGTTGTTGAACCGGCGCGCTCTGGAAGGCGCGGTGGCGGAGATCTGGGACCGCAGCCTGACCTCTGATCCACCCCACTGCGCGATCATCGTGGACGTTGACGATTTCAAGGGGGTCAACGACGATCTCGGCCACCCCACGGGGGACGCAGCACTTCGCGCGGTCGCCGCAGCGATTCGGGCGAGCATCCGAGACAGCGACTTCGCGGTCCGACTCGGTGGTGATGAGTTCGCTGTGGTGCTGCCACGCATCTCGTCGTGCGATGCAATGGCGATGGCGGACCGCATTCGGCGGCGCGTGCCGCGGGAGTGTCAGGCAGTCGACGACCGGATGACCGGCGTCACGGTCAGTGTCGGCGTAGCGTCGACCACGCCTGCGACGTCAGGTCTTGCCACCGTGCTGGCGTCGGCCGATGAGGCGTTGTACCGGGCCAAGGCTCGGGGGAAGAACACGGTCGTGGCCGCCACTGATCCGTGACGCCACCTGATCGGTCGATCGGTCGATCACAGAGGGCTGCCATGTCGGGAATGCGGCACACCGGCGTTCACAGCCTCCTTCGCAGGACGGGCCGGTCTCGCCAGAAGCCCCAGCCGCCGGCCGGGGTCCGGCGGGACGATCAGAGATCGACGACGGGCTCCGCGGAGCACATCGCCAGAGCCCGGCTGGTCGCGGCTCGCATCAGCGGTACCGAATCAGGCAGCACCGGTCCCAGCAGATCGAAGGCGGAGGCCACGAAGGCAACCGGGAGATCGCGTGCGCGTAGGACCGCCTCGAACCATTCGACGTAGTTGCTCAGGATGTCGTCGTCACCGACGAGGACCGCGCATTGGATGGCCTTGAGGGTGGCCGAGAGGTCGTTGATGGTGGCTTGGTACCTCGCTGAGTCGGTGGTCAGGACTGGCCAACGGTCCAGGCTTTCGGACCCGGCGCGCTCGAGGATGCGTTCTCGCTCCCGGCTCGACTCGAAGATCTCGGTGCTGGTCACCGGATCCGAGATCGGATCCCGCGGAACTGGGGTCGGTTCTTGTGTGGCGGCGGCGATCAGGTCGGCGCCGCTGGCGAAATCGGGAGCCCACTGATCGGCACCCAAGGCGAGACCCCACCTGCCCTCGGGGCCGAAGCCGCGTCCGCCGATCACGATCGTGGCACCCAGCCCACGCAGAGTCGATATCGTGCGCCAGGCACCGACCAGCGACAGTTGCATCGAGCAGGTGAGCGCGACTGGCCCGACCCGGTCACTGTCGAGGAAGAGGGGGAGGTCTGATGCCGGGACGGACGGCCCGATGAGTTGGGCGTCGAAACCGTGCAGCCGCAGCGTCTCCGCCGCCATACGCCCAGGCAGGACGTGCCACTCACCCTCGGTGCACAAAACCAGTGCCTTGCCGCGTTCTCCCTCCGCCGGTGCGCCCGGGATCTGCATGGCCGTGTCGCTGACCGTCTGCAACACCAGGTCCGCGACGGCGGACGCCCGGTGTTCCATGGCGACCGTCCATTCACCGTCCTGCCATCCCTGGCCGACACACACCTGGCCGTAGGCGATCAGGTCCGAGATGATCGCCGTGGCAGCGACGCCCCGATCGAGCAGACCCACCGCGATGTCGGTGGCGACGCGTCTGTTGCCTTCGGCCAGTGCGGCCACATAGTCGTCCTGGATGTGGTCGAAGTCCGGGACCTGGATGCTCTCGGTCATTCGCGTTCCTGTTCTGGATGGGTGTCGTCGTCCCCGGCGATGATGCGGTCACGACCGGCGTTCTTCGCCCGATACATCAAGGCGTCCGCGAGTCGAAGTGCGCGCTGGCCGGCCGGCTCCTCGGCGGCGCCCTGTTCGGGAACCGGGCACACGCCGGCGCTGAACGTGATCGACAAGGGGCGGGACTTCGGCCAGGACGCGCGCAGCCGATGCAACGTGTCGGTGGCATCCGACAGAGTGGTTCGTGGGAATACGATCCCGAACTCCTCGCCACCCAGTCGGCCCACGATGTCTTCGTCACGCAGGTTCGCGCGCAGATGCTGGGCGAACGCGATCAGGACGGCATCGCCGACTTCGTGTCCATGGACGTCGTTGACCCGTTTGAAATGGTCGACGTCCAGCAGGGCGACACAGTCCCCGGGGCCGCACCGGTTGATGGACATGTCCAGTGATCGCCGGTTCCACAAGCCGGTGAGCGGATCTGTCGTGGCTCGCACGACGAGTCGCTCGGCCCCGGTTCTGCTGTTGAGAATCCGGCGGGCGTCGGACACCAGTGGGGTCAGGTAGTTGCCCAGCAGTTGGGCGGACTCGGAATCGGCTGCCACCGGAACCATCGGCTCGCCGTCACCGATCGTCATGTCGATGGGCAGCGCCATGGGATCGGAGGTGTCCGCGGGAGCAGGGGTGGCACCCAGTTGTGCGCACAGCCAGTCGACGCAGGACTGAACCGCTGTTTGGTCGCCGGCCGCAAGCAAGCGCCGTGTCGCCAGATATGCGGCACGGATAGCGGAGGCTTCGTCGATCCCTGACAAAGGCCGCGCTGACACATATCGATGGTAAGCGCGTGCGTTACTCAACAGATAACCTTCACTACCGTTCGTGGCGGCGTCGCGGATGTGCTGGTCAAGCGGCCTCTTCGCTCTGGCGTTTCGCGGGCCCACGCTCCCGTTGCTTCGGGCATCAGTCTGGGCGTGTTCCGTCATTGGCCTGCAGCCACCGAGAGTGGGCTTGTCTGCCACGCACATTCCCTCCGATATGTGTACCATCGTGTGTACGCATAGTGGAAGGTGGGCAGAGGTGTGGGGGACGAGACGACGTTGATGAAGTTCATCGACCTGGACAGCAATATTCCTCGCGTTGGCCGTCGCGCCTTGCGGGACGCGCTAGCGGGCACTATGGCGCGGGTGCACGAGGGTGGGGTCGTCGAGGTCACATACGAGAATGTGCGCGAAGCAGTTCTCCTTGACTCTGACCTGTTTGACTCCATGGTTGCGCAAGTTCGGGTGGCCATCCGGATGCACGAAGGGTTGCGGCTCGCTATGACGGCGGCTGCGGCAGGGGTGCGGTTGCCTGGTGCATTGATGGACCCTTTTGGGCTGCAAGTGGACGAGGAGGCCTTGAAGCGGTTCCGTACCGCGTACCCGGTGCAGATCACCCACGACGATGCGGGGTCACCGCTTGCCTCCAGTCCAGGATTCGTTGAAAGCGCCGCCCCCATCCTTTTCGTAGACGATGAGGACGAGCTGGTATTTGTTGATGAGTGACGCGGGCGAAGCACTGGGGTTCGAGGGCATCTACCCCGCAGACGGAGGTTTCTGGGTCCCGTTCGATCAACAGTCTCTATACCCGTGGCGGTACGGCGACCTTGTTGCCCTCCCACACGGGGAGACAACCGTTCAAGACGGTAAAGGAAGAACTTGGTTCGCTGCAATGGTTGTTCACCCGACCTGCGACCTTGGAGCGAAGGCCGCGCCGTCAGGTATTCAGTTGGTTCGCGTCCGTCGTTTGAAGGATGTCAGTGAGCGGCAGCGCAACGAGATCGCAGCCGGGTTCGCCGTGGATGCCGAAGGAGTCACCAGGGTCGCGAGGGTCAACTGCGTCTACCTGGCTGGGGTGTCTGGGGCAACTGCTCACTCCGAGCCGATGTACGCGGATCTGCGGGAAACGGTCCGGCTGCCACTGGGAGTGGTCGAGGCGGCTGGTCGGATCGCAGCTATGACACACGAGGCCCGTGTGGCGATCATCAGGCGTGACGCGTTGTTCCGCTACCGGTGGAACCTGACTCTGGGAGATGTGTACGAACAGGAGAGGGCGCGGATCTCGGTTGACTCTCGCTTCGAGGGCCCCAAACCGGATTGGGCGTCTTCGTACGGCCGGAAGGCGCTGCGGCGCTCTCCTGATTCGCGATTCGCGACGTTGCTTGGCGCGAAACCTTCATCCTCCCAAGCGCTGTGAATCTCCCTCAATAAACAGCGGTCCATCCGAAAGCGCGGGGCTCACGGGTGGCACATAGAGAGCTGGGGAAATCCAGGTGGACCTCAGGGGCCGAGCAGCGCGGCGGGGACCACAGCGATGCCGTCATCGCGGCGGTACGCCTCGGTGCCGGTGGTGATGAGGACGGCATCGAGGAGTTGGTCTCCGATGCGGTCCTTCAGCCACTTGATGTGTCGAGCGTCGGCCGCGTTCACCGTCGCCGAGAGCTTGACCTCGAGGGCGACGATGCCTCCGTCTTGCCCGATGACAACGAAGTCGATCTCGCGCTCGCCGCGTTGGGTGCGCAGGTGGCGCACGTCGGCTTCCGCGGCTTGCGCGTACACGCGAAGATTCAGCGCCACGAGACTCTCGAATAGGGCGCCCAAGAACGTGCCGTCTCGGGGAATGACCGGTTCGGTCTGACCGCCGCCGAGAAGCTTCCTCGGGGTCACGTGAAGGAGTCGCGCTGCCAAAGCAGGATCAACGAGGTGATGCTTATCAGATGCGGCCAGTTCCTTGAGTTTGTTGTTGGATGGAAGCCACGCACGTACTGGGTCGAGGATCCAGAGCCTGGTGAGGATGTCGCGCCAGGGCAGCGTGGTGCTGAGGGATGGTTTGTTACCCACCCCTGGTGTGGCGGCGTCACGGATGGTCTCAAAACTTGCACTGGTGGAAGTAGCCGCTGCATAGGCCCGCATCCATGACCGCAGAGTTTCTGGACGTCGCAGAGTCATTCCCTGCTCTGCAAAGTCGCGATCGATGATGCGCTCCAGATAACCGTCGAGCCCCGCGCGGAGTTGTCGATCGCTCAGTCCACGCATACCGGGGAAGCCTCCCGCGAGGATCTCGGTGCAGTAGCCGTCGAGAGTGACTGGTGTTGTCCCCGAGATGTCGGGCTGGGAGCCAGCGAGCAGCTCGCCTAGACTCACCGAGGCGGTGAATCCTCGTTCGACAAGTGACAGCGGACGCATGCGGAGTGTGACGATTCGACCTGCCCCAGAGTGGGTGTCGACTCCATATGGCGATGCGGAGCCGGTGAGTAGGAAGCGCCCGGGCGACGGATTGCCATCAACGGCTCGCCGAACAACATCCCAACTTGGTGGCCACTTCTGCCACTCGTCGATGAGGATCGGAAGTGGACCCTGGGTGAGACGGGTTGGGTCTGCTTCGATGATCTGACGCTGCCCGACATCGTCGAGTTCGTAGACACTCGAGGCCCGAGTGAGCGCTGTGGCGGTCTTGCCGACTGCCTTGGGTCCCTCAATGGCAATAGCGGCAAGGCCCAGCATTCACGCGTCGAGATCGTCGTCGACGATGCGGCGCTGATATTCGGTCTGCTTTGATCTGGGCTTCACCATGACTCAAACACTTCAATTTCGGGAACTCAAACACTTCAATTTCGGGAACTCAAACACTACAATTTCGGGCAAGGGTAGGCTACAAAATCGTGGACTTGCCTGCCGTGCGATCGGTCGTGACCGTGACCCCGTTTGCACTGGACAACCGGTCGTCTGGGTCCCGCAAGGACTTGATCTGTTGACGGGGGCAGAGGCTCTCCGCCGGGGAGCGACGGAAAGGCCGATGCGACGACGAAGAGGCTGGGTCGCGTCTGCGCCCGCCTACGTGGCAAGGCGCTTTCCTGTGCGTGGTCGTCGCGCAGCGGGTGACGGAGCCGGTGCGGCGAACCATCCGCTACCTGAACAACGCGACACGATCGGCCCGGTGCGGTCGGATCGTCGTTCGACAACGCCCTAGCCGAGACCGTGATCGGGCTACGTACAACCGAATTGATCAAACCGCAGCGGCCCTGGAAGGGGCTGGACGATCTCGAGATCGCCACCGCGGAATGGTCGACTGGTACAACCACCGCCGGCCCCACGAGTACTGCCAAGATCTCACACCGCAACAAGCGGAGCAGGCCTACCACGCTCACCACCAGACCCCAGCCACCGCTGGAGTCTCAAACCAGGAAGTCTCCGGACACGGCGGGGGGATTCACTGGATGGCTTCGGGAAGAGCGCCTGCGCGTGTGTGGTGATCCCAAGACCGGGTCCAGACGTGCATATCCGCTGGATCCGACAGACGGAACCACCAAGCTGTGGGTTGCGGGCATCGTTGGCAGACCGTGACCGCCACCGATCGGCGTCGAGCTGACGTCCGCCACACGCAACACCCAAGACGGAGAGTCCCTTCATGACATCGCAGCGCTTGGTTAGATCGCCATTTCGGCCAGACGCCCATTTAGCCATTCCGCTGCGACGTTCACGTCGGCTTCCACGGCGAGGCCACGAGCAGCTTCGCTGTAGGCGCTGCTCCAAGTTGGACCTACGCGGCACTTGCCAGGGAACACATGGCCTCGGCGAAAGGCAAACAGACGCCGCGTAGTTTGTGCGACGAGCTCCTTGTCGGAGTCCTCTGTTGGCCAAAGCAGTTGGAGGTCGACAAGATCGTGTGCCCTCTCACTTCCCGGTTCCGTACAGGCGTGGATCTTCTGGGCGATCTGATGGTGAACTGCAAGGATTGCGACCGGAGTCGGCTCGGGCAAGCCAAGCGCCGTGAACATCGCTGTTATGTCTGAGGAGAGAATCGTTTCTCCGGAGCCGTCAGTTGTTGCGCCGAGATCATCGTAGCCAACCTCGAGAACAACTGTGGCGAATGATTTTCGGTACGCAGTCAGTCGCACGACGTAGGGCTGCATGATGTACGAGTCAGGAACGCCGGGATGCGGACGCTGGGACTTGGCGACCAACTGCCCTCGAAACGGACCCCATCCGGATTCCAACGCCGATCGCATCTGCGTGGCGAACTCCTCTTGTTCTTCCCGCCAAGCGACGTCTAGGTCCTTGGAGCCACGGGTGAACTTTGTGCCGAGTCGAAATTTCATGCCACTTCCACCCTTGACGAGGGCCGAAGGTAGCGCTTGGGCTACTACCACTTGCGCGACCGTGACGCGGACAGGCCCCGCGCTTTGCTGCGTCTCGCGCGCGTATGCGGAAATGCGGCGTTCAAGCACAGCCAGGCCGCCTGGGTCGGAAGTCATGCTGTGGCTCCAGAAAGCTGATGCAACACATCGTCTGCGTCGGACGGGTCCAGGTCACCGCTTGCCGCGGCCTCCCGGGTGGCCTCAATGAGGCGTTCACGCATCACACGCCCACGGCAAGCCAACAGCGCATCCCGTAAGGGCATTGTTGGTAACCCATCAACATATTCAAGATGTTCAAGGGGCGCATGGTGGACAAGGTCTACCGTGTCGGGCAACTTCGCGCGAACCCGTCGACCAACAGTAACTTGCACGGCACGAGGATTCACGAGCGCGAGGCCATGAACGTCCAATACGGACTCGTCAGCAAGAGCGGCGCCTTCCCCAACGAGAGCCAGTGCCTCGGCGTAATGGGTTCGCGGCGTCACCGGCGCCTCTTCCATGCGGTATACGCCGTGCCCGAGGCGAGTGAGGGCTCCTCGAGCGGCGAGTTTGCGCACCTCGACCGCTGGAATGTTGGCTGCCGCTGCTTGCTTGGTTGTCACGATGCCGTGGTTGTCAAATGCGAGCCAGCGGAGTTGTTCTCGATAAGTCATCCTTCAACCTCCTGCCTAAAGTGTACCGATTACGGTACGGTATCGCCCTATGCGACTCACTGTGTGGCACAACCGTACCACAGTCAGTACGGTTGTGTCACAGATAGCTATCAGCAACCGAGTCGTCTCAACTGAGTGGGATTCATGGCTCTTCGCAATGCAGGGTGTAGTCGTGGTCTGAATGTGATGTCTCGGGAGATCGTGCACACATGTGTCTCAAGTCATCGTGGACGCTTGGATGTCTCAGGGCTTCGTGGACGGTCCGTGCCAGCCGCGGCGGCGGTCGGGCTTGGGGTATTGGGCGATGGTCGCGCCGTGGGTGTTGCTGATCGTGACCGTGGCGGCGTTCCAGGTGATGGTGACCTGTTCGCCTTTGCGCTTGTAGCCGGCGTAGAACTTGTTGGCGAGGACGCCGACGTAGCCGCCCTTTGACACGGTGCGGACTGCAGTGCCGGTAAGGCCTGCCGATGGGTTGTGGCCAGCGCCCTTCATGGGGGTGCCGGTCGGGGTGCGGGGCCCGTGGTAGATCCCAGTCGTGGTCGGGCGCGGGTAGCTGATGATGTGCTCGCCGTCGTCGGCGAAGATCTCAAGGATCGTGTCGCTCCACAGGACGTGTACGGTCTGACCGGTGCGGCTGGTGGCCACATAGAACATGCAGCTGAGCGCCTTGACCTGCCCGTTGGGCTTGACCTTCAGGTCGACGCTGCCTGCGCTGGGGTGCAGGGCCAGTGGAGTTCTGATCTTCGACGGTGGTTCGGCGTCGGGGCGGTGCGCTTGCGGCCGTGCCGAGGGTGGTATCTGCGGCATGCGGGGCTCAGGAGTCGGCTCCGGCGCAGGTTCGCTGGACTGCCAGGCCTCCATCGGCGTCTTGCCATCCAGGGCCTGGTGGACGCGCTCATGGTTGTAGTACACGTCGAACTCGTCGACGACGAGCTGCAGGGCGGAGATCGTCGCGGCCGGTGGACGCGCGTTCAGCCACTTCTGCAAGGTCTGATGGAACCGCTCGTTCTTGCCCTGTGTCGTGGGTCGGTCCGGCTTGCCGGTGATGGGCTTGACGCCCAGGTCGACCAAGTAGTCGACGAGCTTGCCGGTGAATCCTCCACGGGTGGGGTTGAACGCCAGCCCATTGTCCGACAGCAGCCGCTGCGGCACACCCCAGCGGCGGATCGCGGTCGCGACGACCTTCACAGCGGCTTGGGCGGTCTCACCCTCGGCGACCAGGGTCGACAACGCCACGCGGGTGTTGTCGTCGACGACCTGATGGATCGCAACCGTGGTCCCGTCAGCCAGCGACCAGGCGAATGCGTCGATCTGCCAGCAACAGTTCGGTGCCGGGTAGACGAACCGTCGGTTAGCTGCCCTGGGTCGCTTACGCGGCTCGGGCTTGGAGACCCCGGCCGCGGCGAATGCTCTGGCCAGCGTGGCTCGAGACGGCGGGTTGAGGCCCTGGCGCTGCATCCTGGCGCACACCGACAAGGGCCCGGCATCCAGGCCCTGCTCCACCAGCCACGCCCGTACCGCCAGTGCATAGTCGATCACCTCCGGATCGGTGCGACTCGGGCTGTTGTGGGGCCGACGTGATCCTGGCTCGGTGGCACTGACCGGGCCTTGCTCCAGTGCCTGGCGACGGATCTTGTAGAACACCGATCGGCTGATGCCCTGCCGCTCACAGAATCGGCTCATGGTCTGCCCCGGTCCCCGTGCAGTGGGAATTGCTGGATTCTGATGTCTGAGGCAGGAGGTCAGGATGGGCAGGCGAGGGTATCCACCGGAGTTTCGACGCAAGGTCGTGGACTTGGTGGAGTCGGGGCGACCGGTCGTCCAGGTTGCTGAGGATCTGGGCATCAGCGCCCAATCGGTATATGCGTGGCGGCGGCAAGATCGCATCGACCGCGGTCTGGTGCCCGGGGTGACCAGCCATGAGAAGGCGGAGCTGGCGGCCGCTCGCCAACAGATCGCCGCGTTGCAGAAGGAACTGGCGGTCACGCGGCGGGCGGTGGAACTGCTGCGGCAAGACGCCAACCCAAAAGGAGGTACGCGGTCGTCGAAGTGATGGCCGCGGAAGGGATGTCCGTACAGCTGGCCTGCCGCGTGCTGCAGATTTCGGAGTCTGGCTACTACGCCCGACGGCGGCGCGCTCCCTCGCAGCGCCGCACCCGGCATGCCTGGCTGACCGATGTCATCACCGAAGTACACGAGCAATCGCGTGGTATCTACGGCGCGCGCCGCATCCATGCCGAGCTCACGATCGGTCTGGGTATTCAGGTGGGCCACGGGCAGGTCGAGCTGCTGATGCGCCGCGCCGGCTTGGCAGGGGTGGCGGGGCGACCGCGCTGGAAGCGGATCAAGCCCGACAACATCGCCAGCGACTTGGTCCAACGCCAGTTCCACCGTGCCCATCCCAACCAGTTGTGGGTGACCGACATCACCGAGCACCGCACCCGCGAAGGCAAGGTGTACTGCTGCGTGGTGCTGGACACGTTCTCCCGTAAGGCCGTCGGGTGGTCGATCGACGCCTCACCCACCGCGGCCTTGGTCACCAACGCCTTGGGCATGGCCATCGACTCCCGGCTCACGAGGCCTGGCAGCGGCAAGCCGATCATCCACTCGGATCAAGGCACGCCATTTGCATCCTGGGCCTTCACCGACCGGGCCAAGGCATCTGGGCTGGTGCCGTCGATGGGCAGCGTGGGCGACTGCTACGACAACTCCATGATCGAAGCATTCTGGTCGCGCATGCAGGTTGAACTACTCGACCGACGCACCTGGAAGACGCGCGTCGAACTGGCCAACGCGATCTTCGACTACATCGAGGTCTGGCACAACCGCCGCCGCCGTCACAGCCAACTCGGCATGCGATCCCCAGTAGAGTTCGAACGCGAGTACGACAACACAGTGGCATGAGAAATCCACCGATCTCGACTGCACGCAACCCGGGACATCCCAGAGTCTCCGGACTTGCCGGGGCGATTCACTTATCGAGTGCCGCCGTGGCAACCTCAACGTCCTCATACGACTCGACCAACCCGGACGTGCCGATGTGAAGAACCAGTCCCGTGCAGACCTCGCCAGGTTCTACCCGGTCGGCTCACCACAGTTCGACTACCTCTACGGCCGTCGCAACACAAGCGAGTCGTTCCACGCAAGATGAAACGAACAATGCCCCGCCTCCCCGCCTACGGTCGGGTACGCCAGGACTTGTTCATGCTCGGCTACATGGTCGCGAACAACTCGATCGCCCTCGCGTTCACCGCCCGGCGACAGGGTGGTCCGAATGCTCTCGACTTCACGACGTAGCAGTGTCTCGCTTTCGCACCCCGCGGTCTTCCGTCGGGGTACTCGTGTTGGTCGAACCCGCGAATTCGACTCTGTGACCCCTTCGCACCGCCGATAGGTGTCCGCGAGGTGAGTCCAGGATGTTCAACCGCTGTCCTTCGCCCGGTAGGCTCGCCCCAGCAACTAGCTATCGGGATTTATCAACACGGTTTTGTACGTGTCCCCGGGCCTCTGGGACACGTTGAAAACCCGGAATCCCTCGTATCTGAACCATTCGTTAAGCGAGCTCTCGACGGAAATTCCGCAAATGGCGACGAACGGCAGGGTCGCTAATTGTCGATTGACACGAAAGATTGCGGATTGACACGCACTTTGCGTCACCGTTGCGTCGCTTGACAGAGGACATTGCGTCAAGATCTAGCGGCAGCCACCGAAGGACTGCCCTTAGGGGATGTCGATTGACACGACGAGAGATTGCGCCATGACGCAGCTCCCCCCAACGGACGTTCACGAACACTGACTCCCGCTTGTGTACTGCGATGGACTACGAATCCGTTCTACGTGGAGTCGAGAGCCGTGGTCAAGCCTCGGGTAGTGGTGTAGCGCTGCGTGTTCCTTCTTCGGGTTCAGGCGGTGAGTGCGGGTAGGTCGTCTGCTCCGATCTCTGGTTCCGTGGTGGGCACGAGGTTCATGCGGCAGCGGGCTAGGACGTCGAGGCCGAGGTAGCGGCGGCCTTCGGCCCATTCGTCGGTCTGTTCGGCCAGCACGGCGCCGACGAGGCGCACGATCGCGTCGCGGTTGGGGAAGATCCCCACGGCGTCGGTGCGACGCCGGATTTCCCGGTTCAACCGCTCGGTGGGGTTGTTGGACCAGATCTGGGTCCACACGTCCTTGGGGAACGCGGTGAAGGCCAGGATGTCGGCGCGGGCGGTGTCGAGGTGCTCGGCGACGTCGGGCAGTTTCTCGGTGACGTAGTCCATGAGCCGGTCGAACTGGGCGTGGACCGCGGGGGCGTCGGGCTGGTCGTAGACCGAGTGCAGCATCGCTTTGACCGGGCCCGTGACTCCGTCACAAGACGGCTGGTCTGGTAGGCGGACAAGAGAAGAGCGAGAACAACGGCAGTTGCCTCGATTGTGCTGCTGTCCATCGCCCCCCGATCTCCGAATCGCACGCATCCTATGCGCTCGCCTGGACCCACGACCTCATATCCCGACAAGGATCAGATGTGATGGCGCAAACCGAAGTTGTACCCCGCCGATAGCAGGAGCGCGGGAAGGAGTGCTGCCATGTCGTCGAGTGAATCACTGTTACTGGTCTACTGCGGAAACGCCACGCTCGTGAACTCTGCAGTGTCTGATCACCATGCGGCGGGGGAGCATGTCGTTCAACTCAATGATGCCTACTGTCCGCTTCTCAGTTGGTCGGGACGCAATCGGCTAGTCGTAGCTGCCCCGGGTCAGTCCCCCCAATACGTGGCCAAGACGTTGTCAGGGTGGGCGGTGAATCTCCCTGCGGTTGAGTGGCTCTCAGGCACAGTCATCGTGGCGACGCACACGCTGCAGGGTCTGAAGCACTCGGTGCTAGAGGTTCTGACTGAGAGCGGTCGCCTGATCTACCTTTGGGAAGCAATCCGACACAACTGGGAGCCTGGACAACAGAACCGCGACGATTTCATCGACTTGCTCAGGTGTTATCTCAATCCAGAGCACCGGCAGGGTCATCCCCCAGTGGGTTGACTTGCGCGAGGATGGGGAGGGCAATCTCAACATCCACTTTTCCACTGCCAGGGTCGAGCCCCACACTGCCATTCTGAATTGATCGCGCCGCGATGATGGCGATCTCCGCCACGATTGCGACCTCAGATTGAGTCAGCGAGGGCATAGCGTTCTCAATGGCTTCATCAAGTTTGACCCGAGACCCTGCCGCGTGCGACGACATGTGTGCGGCTGCAGCAACGATGTTCTGTGCGGTCTGCGAGGAATAGGGGGACACGCGGCAACGGTACCGGAGGAACCAGTACAGCAACTGGAAGATCAAATCTCATGCGTGTGTGGTGCAAACTAGCGTGTCAAAACCAGCACGTCGACTGGTGCAAACAACGTGTCAAACACGCGGAGAATCGGGAACTCGTGGTGCAAACAATCCTGTCACTCGACACTAATGCCTCAGGGCTTCCTCGACATCCAAGAGGTAGAAGAGCTCACGCCCCTCTTGATTGCGCCGCTCCTCTGACCGGTCCTTCAAGGCCTGGGCGGCAGTGGCCACTACCAGCGGTGCTGAGGTCATTGCCAACTGCGCCCAAGAGTTGATGTCCGCAACGGTAGTAACGCCAAAGAGCAGCCCAGCTCCGACGGTCGCCTTAGCAACCGCATCTGGACTCGAAGCCAGACTGGTTGCCGCCGCTCGCAGGATGGAGGAGGATCGCAGACCGCCCTGAAGGTCTGACAGGGCAGGTTGCACTTCGTTTCGCCACAGGTCAGACAGTACGACCTCGTAGGCCGGGTCAGGCGGAGCTGTTGCGAGTGATGCAGCGAGCCTGACAACTGCTTTCCGGTACGGACCCAGCGCTTCAGCGAGATTGTCCCGTGCTTCAAGAATGAGCTCCATCGGCGCATCAGGAAAAGCCGGGAGTCGCTCAATCAGTCCTGCTCCGGTCGCAGCCTGCGCGGCGTGCGACTGAGTGAGTGGGTGCAGTCCGGTGCCGGTCTCTCGCATGAGGGCGGTGACCAAAGCGGACACCTGCTGATCGAACATTAGATGTGCCTTGGGGTCCTGAAGGAGGCATTGAATTGTCTCGACGTACTCGGCCATCGCGTCACCCGATGTATGCAGGTTGAACGCGTCAGACGAGATCGTCAGCAGTCCGGCTTCTGCGGCAGCGCTCAAGTCACTGGCCCCGGCCTCGTCCCAGAGCCGGTTAACGGTGGTTGCGAAGTCCTGCGAGCTCGGACCAAGCAATGAATCCACTTCACGCATCAGCGCTCGCAACTGCCTATCCTCAGCTGGGTCAAGTCGCCGACGCCGCTCGGCGCGGGACATCGCCCCGTAGGATTTGTGCAGCGCGAGTAGGTCGCGCATCTGAGTCGGGTCGTCTGACAAGCCGAGTTGTTTCAGGGTTCCATCATCCAGCCCATCTAGAAGATCTAGAAGGAACCCGGGGCCGCGTTGGGCCTCAACTGCCATCCCGGCGAGTAGAAGGGCTCCCGGCGAGACCAACTCAACGCTGTCAGCGTAGAGCAGCGCGGATCGCACCAGACGTACGTCTTCATTCAGGGAGACTCCCCCGACTTCAGTCGAAGGGCTCGTCAGCACGGTTATCTTGAGCTCGTCTCGGGGCCCAACGGTAATTCGTGTCCTTCCACGACTCGGTCGGTTCCGACGGGATGCGCGTCGAGACTGTTTACCCATTCCGCGACCGTCAGTAGTCAGCGGCGAGGTCGCTGCTGTAGAGGGTCTTTGCGTCCTTCGCAGAGGCGACGGCTTTGCGCACCGAGTCTTTCTTCAGGTCGAGAACTCGGAGGGTGCCGTCGACTTCCGCGATGGCCTCGACACGGTGCAGTTCGCTGCCATAGGTGTCCGCATAGTTAGCGAGCCCACGGAGTTTCGGGACAGCGTCGGAGAGGTGGTGCCCGTGAGGGTCGATGATGCTTGCCACGACCGAACCGTCTTCCTGTGTGTTGAAGAAGATGAAGTCGGGACGCATCGTCTTCCATCCCCCGGACGCGTCCTGATATGTGATGGCGAGTGAGTCGTCACTGACGCGCGCAGGGTTGCGATACCAGCCTGAGGCGTTGGGGAAGGCAAGTTCCCGGTCAAGGACGCTGGTCTCCCACTGGTTCAGACCACCAATCGGGTAGTTGCCCTCCTCATCGCTCAAGAGATGCTGGGGACGGGTGGGCAGGTCGGTTTCAGCGCCAGCGTTGTCTCGATGCTTGGTCTCCTCTTGTCGTAACAGTGGCCGAGTAAGTTGGATTCGTTGCGGTTCAGTCGACATGGCTTGGATCTCGTTGTAGAGCGATTGCCGGTCATCCGATAGTCCTTTGATGGCGACGCGTTGCTCGTTGAACCAC
Organism: Candidatus Nanopelagicales bacterium; assembly: GCA_037045355.1. Classification (NCBI taxonomy): domain Bacteria; kingdom Bacillati; phylum Actinomycetota; class Actinomycetes; order Candidatus Nanopelagicales; species Candidatus Nanopelagicales bacterium. The sequence continues at coordinate 51,630 of JBAOHO010000008.1, forward strand.
TTCTTCGCCAACGCATCGGCTTCCCGGTCCAGCGCTTCCTTGATTTCCGGAACGAGTGCGAGTGCGGCGATCTTCACGTGGGCGTCACGTAGTGCGTCGTCGTCTTCCTCGTCGGGGGCGAGGTGTTCGGCGTAAGTGCGGGTGAGGTCGGGGGTGAAAGCGCGTCCTGCCGCACGGTAGGCGTCTTCGATGGTGCGGTCGTCCGCTGTCTCGGAGAAGGGGGAGTAGGTGATGGTGCCGCCGCGAGTGCCCTGGATGGCCTCACCGTCTGCTGTTTCTACATCTGCGACCGCTTCCTTCACTTGATCTTGGTAGCGGACGGAGAGGCCATCGAGAACTGCGTGGAGTTCCTTGTGCGCCTCCTTGCCTGCATCCGGTTTCAGCCCATCGGTGGCGAGAGCCTGTGCCAGTGCCGTCAGCCGTTTGACGGGTTTCGCGGCCTTCTTGGGGAGCGACTCGGTGGGTAGTTGCTCGAAGCATTCGAGGACGGCTTCCTCGACGGCAGAGTTCGGGGTCATGTCTTGCGGGTCGATCAGGACACGACGCCCGCGACCGCCGCCTGTGCCGCCGCCCCGGTCATCGCCGTTCTCACTGGTGGACATGAGCAGGTTCACGACTTTGGTGGCGGTCTTGCGGTCGAAATTCGGCAGAATGCAGTCGACAGAGTTGAGCCTGTCGTTGCCCGGGATGCGTCGCGCCAGTGGCGTGCGGACCATCCGACCGAGGAGCTGAGTGATGTGGGTTTCATCCTTCGCTGGACGGAAAGACACCAGAACTTCAGCACGGGGGCAGTCCCATCCGGTACTGATGGCGTCTTTAGCGAGCAGTACCCGGATGTGGGTGGATTCCTCCACCAGCTCCGGTGAGATGTAGGGCACGTTCCACCCACCGAAGGTCTTGGTGTCGTGCTCTCCAAACACGTGGGCAACGTGCTCCGAAGTGATTTCTGGCCACTCCTCGGCGATGGTGTCGAGGGCTCGCTTCAAGGACTCATCTGACGGCTTGTTCGGAGACTGAAGCACCAGCAGTGGAGCGACCGGCTCGGTGACCCCTTGCTCTTCCGCGTAGTCCTGCCAATCCTTCGTCGCCGCCATGACCTTCCGTGTGGCCCGCTTCAGCAGGACGGTGTCGAACTGCCCCGATTCAGCGGGGATATCCAACACGATGTCGTCCTTAAGCAGCCCGGAAGCCTGCACCCGGTCTGGGTCAACTTCCACACTCGGGAGGGTGGTCCGGTTCGATGTGGCGGCAGCAGCCTTCATGGCTGCGTCGAACCGGGCAACCGTGGCGGAGATACCCCATACGACGGGAATGCCGGGAACTGAGCCGTGGCCATTGATCAGTCGACTGACGATGGTGTCCTTGTCCTCATCGTCTGTCTTCGACTTACCCAACCCCCTGTGCGCTTCGTCCAAGACCAGATACAGCGTGAGGTTCGGGTCTTCAATTGTGTTCTGGATCGTGTCCCAGATGGTGTAGCCGCGTAGGTCGGGTCGTGTTGCCTCCATCCCCGGCAGCGGCGAAGTGTTCGGGTCAGGATCTTCGTGTCCACGCACAAGCAGCGACTTCTTCGACAGCTTCTGCGTGTTTAGGAAGTACACCTTGCCGGGTGAGAACTTCTCGGCATTGAAGGTGCTGCCGACCACTACGAGGTCGGAGTGCCCGATACGGTCACAGGCGTCCAAGAGCCGGAACCGGGTCTGCTCGTTCAGGCTGGGGTCGCTGGAGAACCACAACACGACAGCACTGGGATCAGCCTGAAAGTCGTTGTCATCGTCGCCCTTGAACAGCGCCTCAATGGCGGCGGCGGCGATGACCGTCTTACCTGCCCCGGTCACCGCAGATAGCGAGAAGGCGCTGCGCTCGTCGTCTTCGTGCCAGCGCCGACCCCCCTTCGACAGGTTGGTGAGCACTCCCGCCAGCGCATCCGTCTGGTAGTCCTTCAAGGTCACCTGCATGGCTAGACCCTTCCGACAATCTCGAAGTTGTTGAGATACGACTCATACAGCCGCACTGGCTCCACGTGGCTCGGCAGTTGGCGGCACACCATCTGGTATCGGCGATCATCGTTCGTCACCACAAACACCAGTCGGACCGACTCGATCGCTACAACCTCATCTAGGAACGGCTGAGTCTGATCCAGGTCTTCGAGGACGCCGTAGGTCTCCGCGACCGCATAACCGTCTACGGACTCTATTGGGGAACCTAAGGCTCCAGCCCGCAGCCACAACAATGGCGCAATGGCCGAGAAGTCCCGGTTATGACTGACCCGACGAGGCGACTCGTAGGTGAGGGTAAAGAACTCGACGTTCTCCTCGAAGCCATCGCTCATTGGGAACTCGTCTGTGAACTTGTAGTCACCCTTGACCGATTCCCCGTCTGGATTCAGCCCAGTCACAGCTGCTGCGATCCTGGGCTTGGTGATGTAGTCGCAGATGCCGCGCTCTTCCCACTTGGGGTCGCCAGGGCGAAGACCCTGTTGCCGCAGGGTGCCCTGCTCTTCAGCTGACACCTCGTTGTTGGTGACGAGTATGGACTGACGTGCTCCACCATCCTGTCGGTTGAGACGCATCACGGCGTGCGTCGTTGTCCCTGATCCGGCGAAGAAGTCGAGTACCACGGCGTCTGGCTTATCTCCGACGGCGCACCGCACCGCGTCCTCGACCGCGTACAGGGACTTGGGGAACGGGAATCGTCGCCCCCCCAACATTGCGCGCACTAGACCCGAGCCGTAGTACCCCGCGTTGTGGGCGGGGCGGTGCCAGACCGACATGGCCGCGCGAAGCGGAGCACTCAATACCTGTAGCTGCAGAACACCGTTCTGGTCTCTTCCAGTGATAGCGATCTCCCCACGCGCGATTCGATCTCGCTGCCCCTGGTTCAAGTACTGGATGCTCCAACGCCCGTCAGTAGGCTGTGATGATCCGACACGAACCTGACCGTCTTGAAGCAGTCGGCGGAGGGTGGCCGGTGCTACCTGCCAACGCTTCTCTGACCCATCCCGACCGAGCGGCCAAACCGTATCGAGCCCTGGCTCATCTCGTGTCTCCGAACGGTTTGTCCCCAGTGGAAGAGGTTCACCAACTTTCACTACACGCCGAGCGACGGGGTCGACGAAAACGGGGTAGAACAAGTTTGGGCGATCAATCCGCCGTGCCCCATTGCTGCCCTTGATGAGACGCTCCCAGCGAACGTCCGTCGACGGAACCTCCTCTACCGCAGAAAGGAGGTCGTCGGCACCCCATGCGGGGCCACTTGACCCCAGGAAAACGAAGAATAGGTACTCATCGACGCGCGTGAATTCGTTGCTGCGGGCAACACCTCGATGGTTGATTACAACGCTGACCATTTGTATCCGCCCCTCGGGGAACACCTGCTCCAGAAGCAGGCCGAGTCGCAGATACTCCTTCTCGTCAATGGTGACGACGAGCACGGAATCCTCAGGCTTGAGTAGTTCTCTCGCAACCAGTAAGCGCCGCTCCATCATTGCCAACCACTTGGAGTGTCTGTAGAGGTCGTCGCTGTCTACGTAGTCGTTGTTGTACTTCCAGTCTTTCGCACCCGTGTTGTAGGGCGGGTCGATGTAGATCGCGTCGACCTCGGCCACGATGCGTATAGGTAAGCGCTTCCAGGGCGTGGTAGTTCTCACCGTTGATAACCGTGTGGAAAGGCTTGTCGCCTCCACGTTCAATTCGTCCAGTCGACCGGAGCCCGGGGTAAATGGGGTCTTGGAACTCGGCGACCACGACCAGATCACTGACCAGCTGATCGACGGTGGTGACGTCCCCATCTGCGAGATGGGGCGTGAGTGAGGCAACGCGTTCACCTGACTCGTCCTTGCGGATCCTGGTGACGCGGTAGAGCGTCTTGTCCCCGCGCTTGGTGCTGCCGCGTTCGGGGAGGACGCGCACCTTGTCGCCGGTTCGCACGGGTCGCCCGGGGAGTTCGACGGCTTCCGGCACGTGCCGCTCGAAGTTCAAGCCAAAGGACCGTCGCTGAGAGAGGCGCTTGTACTCCGCTTCAAGATCGGCACCCAGTTGTGGATCTTTGGCGGCGGCTTGACGGATGAGTTCGGTGAGACGCGACATGACTCAGCGACCTCCGCCTGCAAGGTGGACTGAGTCGGTCTCGGTCATTGGTCTCTCCCCGTGTCGGTCTACTCCTGGTTGTTCAGGCTATCGGCGTGGTCTGACAGTCGTTTGTATCTGACCGCGAATACGGCTCAGGCTTGCCCGTAGGTCTTCCCTCGTCGCGCTTCCACGTGTTCGTGTTCCGCTTCCGCGAGGCCCGGTTCGAGGGTGGTGCGGAGATGTTTGGCTGCATCGAGGATCGCCTGCACAAGTGGCGCGGGGCGACGCCCGTGTTCCTGCAGCTCGGCACGGAACTGTCGTTCGGCGCGGAGGAGCTGGTTGAACGCCGCGAGCGTTTCTCGTGTTTCGCTGGGGGTGAGGTGAAGGTCGGGTTCGGGATTGCCCGTGCGCTTCTTGCGTGCCCGACGCCGCGCCAACACGCGTGCTCGATCTTGCTTGTGACGTTCGCATAGTTGGCTGGGGCTCATGTAGTCCGCGCACCCACACGCAGGGCTGGGCGATGGTGGGTGACTGCTGTCACGCTCTGGTGATCTGCTCACGCGTTGTGGCACATAGGGAATCTATAGGTTCTGAGGTCGAGCGAGTCAGATTCGGCGTGACAGGTGTCACGGTGTCAAATTCCGGGGACGTCCGCCGCTGATAGCTCTCACATGAGTTGTTTAGATCAGGTTTTCGGGCCACAGGGTGATACCGAGGGCGGTTTCCAACGTGGCGAGCGTGGCGGTGTCAGGGATGACTTTTCCCGCGTACAGATAGTTGATGGTGTTCAGGTTCACGCCGGTCGCTTCGGCGAGTGCGCGTTGGCTCCAACCGCGCTCTTCGGCTTCTTGTCGCAGTTGTTGGGCGAGGTAGGCGAGACGAGGTACGTAGGGGGGTGCGTCGGGGGTGTAGGGGCCGTCGGGCCAGACGCCGTTTGTGGCCAGGTAGTCGGCGGGTGGAGGTTTCGGGCGTCGTCCCATGTGTGTCATCTTGCCGTATGGGTTGCGCTCCATAGGTCGTATGTTATAACATACGGTAGTCGGGATGTTCCGAACCCGGCGGAACGGGGAACCCACACTTGCCAAACAAGCCACGCCGAGGACGCCACCGCCTCCACCCCACGGGACCGCTTCCAAGCGGGGCGGCGGCAACCGGTGTTGGTGGTGGAACGGTGAGCGCATTCCGAGGCCGAGGCGAGAAGAACGGGCGAGTGCTACGCCCAGAAGACACCTTCGTACTTCGCCAAGACCTCCCAATGCCGGGTGCCTACCCACTTCCCGACGCGGTCCGCGAAGTAGCAGCCGAGTGGAACCACCAGTCCGAAACAGGCGTCATCAAACCGGGCACCGCCGCCACCCACGCGAAGGTTCTCGGGACGTTGCTCAAGTTCGCCACCGCGCGCGGCGCGGTCATGGTGTGTGACGTTTCGAACGAGGTCTTGAACGAGTGGATGTTCGCGTCCCATGCCACCGACGCGAAGAAGGGGAGGGTCGCCGCCACCACGCCCAAGCTTCGGCGTGCGGTCGCGTCGTCGTTCTACTACACGTGCTTCCGGCTTGGTATCACCGACAACAACGTGGCGGCGAATCTTCCACCGCAGGGCAACACGCCTCGTTACGTGAAGCCATTTACCGAGGACGAAATCGAAGCATTGAAGGAGGCGAGCGGTTTCGCCTACCGGGAGACGAAGTCGCCGTCAGCGCTCGCTCTTGTCCTGCTCGGATGCTCTCCGGGAGAGGTGGGCTCCATCACGTGCGCCGACATCCACCTTGTCGAGGGCCGCGTGCGTGCTCACGGCGGCGGCACCCGCTACCAGGAGCGTTGGCTACCGATAGACGACCCGTGGTGCTTCGAGAAACTGTCAGCGCGCATCAAACACCTCGCAGACAAGCATCCCGACGATTGGGCCACCCGGTACGTGGCCTACGACCCCCGCCCCGATTCGGACAATGACTTCGCCAAACGGTCGGCGGCGACCAGCACCACGTTGACGACCGTCATCGACAAGGCCGGGCTGAAAAGAAGCGGCGTCAACCGAGTGGCGTCCATCGGCGAGCACCTCGCCCAGCGTGTGTTTCAAGAGACCGGTCGCATCGAGGCGGTCGCCGCCCGCTTGGGCATCAACAAGCTCGATGACGCGGCACGCATCGTCGGCTACGAATGGCGAGCCGAATACGAAACGTCACCGCCCGGCGGTGACGAATGAGCACCCCCACTCTCACCGCCGCTCCCGCAGTACAACTCCGCGCCATCACCCCGCCCGTGAAAGTGCAGCGGGCAGGACGACGAGCCGAACTCATCACCCTTCGCCCCAACGGCAAGTACGGGGCTCGACGCGCTCGCACACACGAGGAACGCGAGGTCGTATCACTCATCCAACGAGTCCGCTCCATCCTCGCCGACCCCGGATTTTGGGAGACCGCCACGCATCTCCCCGGCAACACGCGCACAGTGCTCCGTGCGTCGGGGAGGCCCGCCGACCATCCCACGTGGGTGATGTTCCTCATCGCCGCCCTCGCCACACAAGCCGGTTCACAACGCGCAGCTATCGCTCTCGTCGCCGACCCCGGGTTTTGGCGCTACGTGCGTGATGTCGCCAACCATCACCGGCCCGTGATGTTCATCCCCGCCGGGGACAAACCCCCGGCTCGACACCACTTCTCCCACTTCCTCCGCAAATGGGAATCCCCCGCGTGGCGAGAGGTCCGCACCCAGGTCATACGCGCGGGCCGCACCTACGCCCTCGAACAAGCGAAACGACTCGGTCACTTCAACCCCAACGACCCTCTCGAATACAACAGGGTTCGTCCGGAACAGTGGGTCACCCTCGACGGCACCGTGTACCAATCACCCAGCAACCGGGTGGATGCAGGACGATGCGACCCCGCTTCCGGATGGCATTCGAAAGGCGGAGCTCCCGACGGCACCGCGTATGGAACCAAGTACTCCATCGTGGAAACGTTGTCCGACGACTACTACGGACAGTTGCTCCTCTCGTTCGGCCACGTCACCCCACGCCCCGGCAAGACCCAGGGCGATGAAGCCGCCGCGAGCGAACGCCTCCTCAACCAGTTGAAGAAGGCAGCGCCCGGACTCAGAGGAGCCGTATCCGACTCCGCCTTCCGAGGACCGCACATCCGCCGCCTCACCCGACGCGGCATCCTCATCCTCAACCACCCCGTCGCCGCGAAAAACCCCAACCGGTTGGAAGGCGGACGCTACGCCGATGGTCGGGTGGAACGCACCCACAAAATTCGGACCGCCACACACAAGGGAGCGCACGGGTACGAGTGCCGCCACACCATCTACCTCCACGGCTCCAACCCTTGCGTCGAAGCGTTCGACGAAAACGGCGACACGACGCTCGTCCCGTTGGTGCCGGTCGGCTACGACCACCGGCAGACGAAGAGCGGCCACGTGTTCTACCTCAAAGTCGCCGTCGAGTGCCGACGCGGCAACTTCACCGAACTCATCCGCCTCGACCAGGCCGGGACCAGCGACGTCGCCCACGCGGCTCGCGCGGACCTCGCCCGCTTCTACCCTGTCGGCACACCCCAGTTCGACCTTCTTTACGGACGCCGTAACACGAGCGAGTCATTCCACGCGAAGATGAAACGCACGATGCCTCGCATCCCCGCCTACGGACGCCTCCGCCAAGACTTGTTCATGCTCGGCTACCAAGTGGCGAACAACGCGATAGCCCTCGCGTTCCACGCACAACGCGCAGGCCAGCCGAACGCCCTCGACGACACCCGCTAGTCACACACCTCCGGTTCCTATCACCCCGCCCGAGCGGGGCGTTCACCATGCCCGAAGTGTTGCTGGGGCTACTTGGCGACGCTCACCTTGCTCCGAATCGCAGCTGATTGGCTGCGGCAAAGGACGAGACGCGTACTCGCTCGCACCGCAAGCCGGTAACCTTGTTCTCGCAACGTTTTGCATCGGGTTTTCAACACGGTTTACTCCGTGTCCCCGGGCCTCTAGCTCAATTGGCAGAGCTGCGGACTTTTAATCCGTAGGTTGCGGGTTCGAGTCCCGCGGGGCCTACTTCGCCCGGATCTCTCATCACGTGACGTGGTGGATGGCGTCCTGGAGCCGCTACTTCTGTCCACGACGATGGTCGCGGCACGCTTCGCCGCCACACCGATCTCCCCAAGGTGGTCTCGGGTGGGCGGTCTGCGCAGCAGGTGGTTCAGCCGTTTCCCCGCTCGGCTCCCGGTTGGGGTGTGACCCGGTGGCTAGCCGTGGACCATGGCCCCCATCCCTGGGAGTTGGCTGCTCGGACCTTGAACCGAAAAGCGCGCCGAGGACTCAACTGCGTGAGAGTGCACGTTGTCTCACGCGTGGTGATGCAGGTCCGCGTCGACGGTGACGCCGAGACCTGGTAGCGGGTGATGGTCGATCCGCCGTTGTCCGCCGGCGCCTTCCAGTGCACCTTCACCGCCCTCTGCCGGGGAGTTCCGGATACCGCCCTTGGGGCTGCGGGAACTGTGCGGGACGCGACCCGGACGGTCACCGTGGTTGGTGGGCCGTCGGTGTGGATGTTGTGACTGGTCAAGTTCAACTGCAAGGAATATGTGCCCGGTTGTCTTGGCATGCGTACCCGCAGCACCTTCTCCGAAGACGTGACCTTTCCCGACCCGATGACCTTGGCTCGCGAAGCCGCGACGCAGGATTCGCTTCCGGCGGAGCCGGCCGCGCACCCGGCATTGCTCCGGCCCATGATCTGGGCGGTCACGGTGCTGCCCCTCCCGACGTAGGACACGGGGATGCGCACCGGCGTACCGGAGCGCACCGATCGGCGCGCCACCTTGGTTGTCAGGAGCCGACCAGGGCGGATGTCACCTTTGTTCGCCGCACCCGGGACTGGCCAGTTGTCCCACAGCCATAGTGCCGAATCCGCCATCTGACGGTAGCCCTGCATGTTGGGGTGGATGCCCGTGTCGCCATCGATCAAGGAGGGCTCGCCCGGGCACCACCCCGAGGCGATACGGCTGATGATGAACAACGATTGGGTGTTGTACGACATGTTGCTGGGGCCGTCGGCGCCGAGGCCCCAGGCGGACTTCCCAAAGCAGGCGGCCCATGACGAGAAGGCCCCCGGCGGTATCCCCACATTGAAGTCCGTGTTGACCCAATGCAGCCGTGACGCCTTGTTGGGCAAGTCTTCGCGAGTGTCACTGATCGCGCGGACGACAGCGTCGTTGATGGCGCTGCGCGCTACCAACAACTGCTCGGCGCTGAATACGGTCAACGCCGGCACTACCTCGGGGTACGGCTGAACGATGATCTTGGCATTGGTGTTGTTCAGGAGGAACCGGTACACGCCCCGCAGGCTCGAATAGGTTGCGTCCAGCTTCACCAAGGTCGCAACGCAGTTCCACAGGTCTTCGTTGACCTTGCCGATACATCGGGAAACGCCTTCGCCAATCAGCAACTTGCCAAGTGTTGGATTGCCACCCAGCGTCATGAGGACGATACGGGGTTGCTCGTCCGCCACGACGTTGAGCGCGTTCTTCCGGTTGTACTGGTTGAATCGCAGCTTCCCAACATTCCACTGAAGGGCAGTGGATCCGGTGACCGCGAAGTTCCGGTAGTACTGTGACGCATTGCCCGGGTTCACCCCGAGGCCGGCAGCGAAGTTGGCCGCCCAGGACACACGATTGGCCAGCCCGAAGTCCTGGGAGAACTGGATGTTGTCGTCGTCGGCGTTCTCCCTCGTGGAGTTCGACGAGCACGCGTCGTTCAACTTGTCACCAGGCTTGCACCACGGCAACCGAAAGCCTGACATTTCCGACCCGTCGCTGTAGTAGCCGAAACCGGCGGTGAAACTGTCTCCGATTGCCACGATCTTGGTCGGCGTCTTCGGATTCCTTCTGCGGGCTGAGCAGCGCCAGTCGAAGACGTTCTTCGTCTTGTTCTCCGCCAGGAAGTTGAATCGACCGTTGTCGAACAACGGGCAGAAGAGGGCCAGGTCGAGATGCTGCTGTTCGCCTGACCGCAACTGACAGAACCAGGAGTTGGGATCGCTGGGGTTCGCATAGTCCGCCGTGGCCTGGGGATCTCCGGTCATCCGCCGACAAACAGCATTCATTCCGCCGGGCCAGTTTCGGACCCAGAAACTGGGGTCGCGGACGAAGGGCGCACACCACCAGCCCGCCTGCAGGCTGTCGTTCCGGATGGCGTCGTAGTCATTCGTGTTGTCGGCAGCGGTCATGCAGTACGACGTGATGTCGGCCTGATCCAACTGCTGCCGGATGCCCTTCGAGGATTGGCAGTACACCGACCAGGGGTCCGCGAACACGGTCTCCCAGGGAATGGCACCCGGGTCGCCTGTCACGAATGTGCACGCCTTGTACAGGTTCACCCGGAACTCTTTCGCTTCCGGCAGGCGCATGTGCGGAACGCACCACCAGTTCACGCTGTCCCTGTCTTTCAATGCTGCGGTGAACGCGAAGTCTGGGGTGCTCCTGGTGTCGCAATACTTGGTCAGGCCGAAACTATTGACCAGAACGCCGCTGGACAGTTGACAGTAGAGCGAATATGGGTCCTTGGGGTCTTTGATCACGGGCCGTGCGTTGGGGTCGTCGGTGAGGACTGGGCAAGCGACCTCGAAGTCGATCTTGAACTCGTTGGGCCAGGCTGGTTTGGGGTGCGCCACGCAACGCCATTCCTGCAAGGACTGTTCAATCTCGGCTGTGAAGTAAGCTCCGATGGCTCGCTGGGCCGCGCAGTAGTCGTCGAGGTTTACGCCGTCCACATAGTGACCGTCGGCGAGCTTGCACAGCACCGACACAATGCCGGACCCACGCGTCATCGGATCCGACTTCGGATCGTTCGTGTAGAACTGGCAGGCGTCGTTCAGGTCGATCCTGAAGTCCTCGGCCGGTCGCGTTTCGTTGGTCGACCCAGTCACTCCCGTCGACGATCCGCCCCCTGGGGTGGCCGCGGACGCGTGGACTCCCTCGACTGTGGGGGAGCCAGCGGCCGCCACTGCTGGTGGGGACAGCAGGCCGACACCAAGCGCAAGGGTGGCCGAGGCGACCACCAGCCACGTTCGCCACCCCGAGCCTTGGGCCTGCAATTGACTGGTCATGATCCGATCTCCAGGTGCGAGTGCTTCCTGCTCCCATGGTCCTCTCCCACCCCAGTACTCCTCCGACCGGGTGGGAACCGCTGTTGGGGCCGATCGTCGACGATTGGCGCCCGGGCTCACAGAGTGCTCGACCGGAGCAGATGCTCGACGGCCCCCGCGAGGCGCTCGATGTCCGCAGCGCCAAGAGCCGACCACCACAGCCACCTTGACACCGATCGCAGCCAGGATCCCGGAGGGTCGCCAACCGCTCCTCGTGGTCGACTCTTTCGGCATGACAAGCAACCGTGACGACACGGTGGCGATGCCGGTGTTGAACGGGCGGGGGCTTCCGTGCCTACTCGCGAACGACCGAGAGCCAGCAGTCCTCGACACCGCACTGAGTGCGAGGAACTGCTGGCTCTCGACCTTCGGATCTTTGTTCGCCGCGGCAAGGCCCTGGCGCCGACGAGCAAAGGTCCGTGCGCTATGGCGCGACGGCCGGCAGGAAACTACTCACTTTGGTGGTAGTTCCCGTCGGCCTTGACCCAGGCGCGGTCGCTGTCGGCTCGTGCCCCGTCGCGAAGTGGGCGAACGGTGATCGTGGTGGCCACCGTGCGGCCGCTGGCCAGCGCAGCACTTGTCTGCTTGTCCAACTTCACATTCGCGGACTGCTTCTTCTGGTGCTTCAGCGTCACCTTGGTTGTGGAGGTCGGGCCGCCCTGCGGCTTCACGGCAACGATTGCATCGACCTTCTTGCTCTGGGTGGGGACGTTGCTCAGCACCTGCGCGCTCAGGGTGGCTCTACCGTCCTGCATCCGTTTGGAGACGGTGTAGCCGTTGACGACCGATGCCAACTGGGTTCCCTGCTGAATCGTGAAGATCGCGGTCGGAGGTTCACCGGGGCCCCAACTGTCGTGTTGGTCGTCCGAACCCACTTGGTACAGCTTTGCCGCGTCGCCTTCAATACTGATGCCGACATCGTTCTTGCCCGTGAAGTTCCCGTGCACGTGGGCCCGGATCAAGCCTTCGCCGCCGATATTCCAGTTCACGTCGACGTCCGGGGTGTAGCTGTTCGTAACGCCACCAGACGTGTAGAACCAGCAGGTGAGCTGACCGGAGACCAGGTCGAAGTCGCCTGATGTGGGCTGCGCGTTCGAGTTGGGCGCAGCCTTGTTCGAGTTATCGCAGTCCTTCCATTCCGCGTAGCCGTTCCAGAAGCTGTCGGGACTGGTGGATCCACTCGCGAACGTCATCGAATGACTCGTCCTGTTGTCAATCTTGATTCGGTAGCCGAGGTCCTGCGACCAGGCGTGCGCGTCGGTCGGAGGGATCGCGACGACGGCCGCTCCCACCAACACCGTGATCGCCCCACTCAGGGCCCGCTTTCCGTTGATCCGTTTGCTGACCATGGTCGCCTCTTTCCTTGACTTCACATTCGGCGCTTCATCTCTCGTGACTTCTGCACCCGTTCTCCGTGGACGGTTGCACGCATTCAACGCTCGGTCCCAGGAGATGTCGAGGAGCAAATCGGGCGTCTCACAACCAGGATCAAGAAATCCGTAAGGGTTACGGATGGTGCCGACTTCGACCAGGTGGGCCGTGGGGCGACCTACGTGGCGACTCGGTATGACTCCCGGATGGTCGGGTCACCTGCCTGCGATGATCGTCCTGTCAGAGCAGCCGCTACCGCGGCCCGCGGCCCACAGGTCACGGATCCAGAATGCGCTGAATGCCATCCTGAAGTGGCTGGAAGTTCACGGTCACGTCCCCGGCGAAGGGGTTGTAGAGGCCCAGCACGACACCGACCCCCATCGCCGACACCAACGCCCACCCGACCAGCATGAATGGGCGCGTGACTTTGGTGGCCACGATCCCCATGACCATCGACGACAGAGTCCCCGCTGTCAGGAGCAGCCACAACACGCTGGCAGGCAACTGACGTCGAGCGATCGACAGCAGTTCCACCTGACCCTCGGCAATGCTGCTGGCCACCGTGAGGACCTGCCCGGCTTCGGGATCGGACGAGTCCGCATTCTTCTCCAGCGCGCGAACGCCTCGCTCCAGCCGATCCAGGTAGGGGAGGCTGGGGAGATCGTTCAACTCACCGACGGCCAACTTGGGGCCGTCCTCCTCGCTGACCACCCGCATGTAGTCCTTCAGGTCCCGCGCGACCACATCTGCCCGGCTGCGATCCTCAACATTCTCGATAAGCCATGCGACTTCCTGCGCTGACGCCGCCACCTTCTCCACGGATGTCTGGGCGGAGCTGATGGTCCCCCACGTGATGGTGACCGAGAACCCGATCAAGAAAGCCATGGCGACGCCGGTGGGAGCGTTCATCGCCTCGGCCAGGGTGATGAGTTCGGTCTGGCGGGAGGGCGCTACGCGACGCCTCACCAGCAGACGGGTGGCAAACGTGACTACAGAGAAGTAGACGGTGAATAACGCGACGACGGCCAGCGTCGGCAACTGGGCGAGAGCGTCGAACACCCCTGCACGCTACTCGGCTTCGGCGCAGTGTCCTACTGTCACCAGGCTGTCGCACCTTCCACCGCCCCCGACCGACCTTCCACCGTTTGTGTCTCGCCTCTCCTCGATCGCAGGAGTCGCATACCGTGAAGTTCGTCAGGGTCCGGCGCATCTTCCGCCGTTGGGCCACTGAGGACTCGACCGCCCGCGGACATTGGCCCCGGGTGCGATAACTCGGCGTCGGGATGGCGGCGTTCGTGCCCGCCCTCGCTGGCACGCGGGGGATGTCAGCGCGGGCGGCGCTGTCCGATCGGTAGGTAGTCAGTCGACAGGCGGCCGGGCCACCCATCATGTTGGTCTCAGAATCCGCGACATCATGGAATCGGCTGTCGGCGACACGGCGCGGACTCAGCTGTACTGGCGACGTGCTGTCCCCAGCCCATCGCGCCTTGTCAATGCGGCTTGTGCGTCTTGTCCGCTTGGGGGGCGTCTGGGGGTATGGAGCGCGCGCTTCTGACCGCGGAATGGCCAGAGCGGGCAAGCAGAACCAGCGCTCCCAGCGCTACAGCGGACGTGAGGGCCAGAACCAGGGCTTCCGTTACCTGCGGTCGCACTGCGATCAGAACAACCACCGGTACCAATGCCGCAGCGCCGGCAGCAACAAGGGCCACGGCGGTGTGTAGGCGAGGCAATGTCGTTGCGGTCCAGTCGTCCGCATCTGTCCCAGTGGCGGTTCTTTCGATCCGACGGCCCCGCCGGTGCAGCGCCACGCTGCCAATGATCAGGACGACTCCGTAACACGCGATCAGCACAGTCGCCGATTGCACGGGTCAACTCCCGGCTGCGGACCCTGCGGGGGCCGGATCGTCGGAAGGAGACTCTTCGGTGAATAGCTGCAGGTCATCGTCGCTCACCCCTGCATCATGCTTACCGCGGAAGCGAATCCCGAGGAATGTGAGCCACAGCAGCGGAAGCACTCCGCCGACGATGAACACCGCATCCCCTGGTAGCCGCAGCCATTCGAGCGAGGTGTTCAGTGTCTGGAAGTTGAAGGCCATGGATCGCGCGCTGGCGTATCCGTTGTCCACGGATTCATAGAGTTGGAGCACCCCGAGGGGGAACAGTGAGACGAACACCATCCACGCCAGCCCGATGTTCAACGACCAGAAACTGATCCGCATCCGGCGCTCTGACCAGCGGTCCGGAGGTACGAAGTACTTCAATGCGAAGACCGCGAATCCGACGGCGAGCATTCCGTAGACACCCATCATCGCCGCGTGGCCGTGGTTGGCGGTCAAGGCGGTGCCGACCTCGTAGTAGCTCACGATCGGCAGGTTGATGAGGAACCCGAACACCCCGGCACCGAGGAAGTTCCAGAATCCGACCGCGATCAAGAACATGACGGCCCACTTGTGCGGGAAGGGGGTGCCGTCGGCGCTGCTTCCGCCACCGACTCGGATGAAGCTCCACGCCTCGATGGACAGGAAGAGCAAGGGGATCACTTCCATGGCGCTGAAGAAGGCGCCCAGGGAGAGCACTTCCGCGGGGGTTCCGGTCCAATACCAGTGATGGGCAGTCCCGATGACTCCCCCAGCGCTGTACAAGATGATGTCCAGGAAGATCACTCCGAGCGCCACCTTCTCCCGGACGACACCGAGTAGAACGAAGATGAAGGCGACCATAACGGTGGTGAACAACTCCAGGAAGTCCTCGACCCACAGATGGACCACCATGAATCGCCAGAAGTCGGTGATGGGGAACCTGTCCTGGTGCTGGGCCAGCAGTCCCAAGGCGTATACGGCGGGGAGCGCAAGTGCCGCGTAGAAGAACATCCAGGGCATGTTGAGTGCGCTTTCCGTGCGCAGCCGCTTGCGCAATCCCCGCCACAGGATGACGACCCAGAGAACCATGCCGACGGTCAGCAGGATCTGCCACAACTTGCCGAGGTCCAGGTACTCGAATCCCTGATTGCCCAGCCAACTCCACAGGTCCCCGAAGGCACCGCGTTGGCCTGCGAACTCTCCGATCAGCGATCCGACCACCACGATGACCAAGGCGCCCAGGAGCATGTAGGCCAACGGTGTCTGACCCTTGCGATCGCGTTGTCGCGTGATCATCGGGACCAGGAAGATCCCGGCGGCCAGGAACGACGTGCTGACCCAGAAGAGGGAGAGCTGAACATGCCAGGTGCGAACCAGGTTGAACGGCAGCAGGTCGGCGAGTGGGAGCCCGAAGAAGCTGGTCAGGTCTGCACGATAGTGGGCAGCTGCTGCCCCTACCAAGGTTTGCACCAAGAACAAGGCCGCCATCACGAAGAAGAACCAGGCCGTCGCACGTTGGGTACCGGTCAGGGTGATTTGATCCGGGGGTCGGAACCGGATCACTGCGCCAGTGTCCTGCCAGCCGATCTGGCGGTTCCAGCGCCCGAAGACGGCGAAGAGCGCCGCAGCGCCGCACAGCAGGGCCGCGAGACTGAAGATGCTCCACACCATGGTGTTGCCGGTCGGTGCGTTGGCGACGAGATCCTCTCCCGGCCAGTTGTTGGTGTAGCTGTCGCTCGACCCCGGCCGCTGTGTGGCGGCTGTCCAGGCCGTGTAGGCGAAGTACGCGGTCAGGTTGTGGATGTCCTCAGGGTCGGTGATGGCACTGGGCCGCAGACCGTTGGTGCCGTCGGGGTTGCCGAACTCGGTTGCGTACAGTTCCGTCAGATCCGCGAAGGCCTGCGCCTGGGCGTCGGAGATGGTCAGTGTGCCGGTGGCTTCATCGTAGGTATTCGTCCGGAACTCCTGGATGGTCCGGGCGATGGCATCACTGGATTCAGGCCCGCCGTACTGTTCCTGCACCGCTGTCGCTGCCCGATGCAGGTAGTCCGCGGTGTAGTCGGGACCGAGGTAGCCACCTTGTCCGTAGATGGTCCCGTACTCCATGAGGCCGTTCCGCAGGAACACCCCCTGCCCGGCGGTGATCTCCTCTCCCGTGAACACGGTCTGACCTGAACTGGACACGACCACCTCAGGCATGGGCGGACTCGACTGGTATGTCATGAAACCCATCAGGATCAAGACGAAGAACCCGATGACGGCAACGAGGCCGGCGGCTTGGGCCCAGGTCCGCGACAGGAGATGAGGGTGCCGTTCGGTGATTGTCTCTGCGGGATCTGGCATGGCGGCTCCTCCAGTCCGATTCGCTGGCAGAGCGTAGTGCGCCCATAGACACGGTGGTCGGACGGCGAAACAGGAGGACTGTGGACCCGTAACTATTCCCGGGTCAGAACCTCAGCGATCCCTGACTCCTTCCCCGTCGCCAACCGACCTGTCCAGGTCGTGACCTTGCGCGCCGACGAGACCGGGAACCTCGGAGAATGAAGAGCCCAACCAGTTGGCGCCGTGTGCACGCCGGTGAAGGAGCCGCACCTCTCGATGGCCGTCGGCGAGACCATGCGGCCCCGATCACCGCCCATCGATTGACCGGCACGACTGACCGACCGAAATAAGTCAGGACCAAAGTCCCAAGTTGGAGAGGCGTACTCGTCGATGTCGGACTACTGCGGCCCGATCAGGTGAAGCCCTTGCAGCTGTTCGGAAGGTTCAGGACCTGATTGATGTTCTTCCACGCCTTCTTGTCGTTGGTGACCGAACTCCACGGCAGCCACGTGGGTGATACCCGCTTGGTGTTGCGTGAGTTCAGCCACTCGAATGCCGTCGTGTAGTAGTCGACCTCCACCGAGACGTCGGCGGCGATGGTGGCGGGCCAGTTCACCTCGGTGAGTTCCTGGGCTGCCCGCAGGTGGGCCTTGGCTGCTTTGCGGTAGGTGTTGCGCAGGTACTTGGGCACCTTGGTCCCGTCCGGGACTGTCTTGCGCTTTCCGTACGCCTTGTGCCAGTTCTTGTCGACCGGTTTCCACCACTTGTCGGCGGGACACACGATCGTCATGAACTGGCGGGCGATCGGTGTGATCTGCGGTGCGGACTGGGTGTCGGTCGCACCGACTGCGCTGGGGGCGACACCTGCTCCGACGACAGTCAGCGCTGCTGCTCCGAGAACGATGGACGTGCGCATGATGACCTCCTCGGCCCCAGGTCCAAGCCCTGGGTCTCTACCTCCACGGTACGGCGGTACCCACCCAAGGGAAACCCTACGGAGCCACTAGGAAATACATCCGCCGCACCGATGGGACCTTTGCTGCGGCCCGGTGGGACCTTCGGCCCACACCCTCGGGGCCCCGTCGTCGACTACAAAGTCGCGACGAAGACGTCCCAGTTGTTGTTGTCGTCACCTGGAACAAGATTCGGGTTGTTCGACGTGAACGCCAGGCGCAGCCCGTCATGCGACCACACCGGATCCACCGACTCGAAGTAGGTGGTGTCGCAGTTGTCGTTGTCGCAGTCGTCGCGATTCCCGCCAGGTGTGACCTGGGTGAGAGATCCGGTGACGAGGTCCTTGACCATCACCACCATGCCGTTGTCGGAGCTATCGGCCACGAACGCAAGGCGCCGACCGTCGGGGGACCACACCGGGCCGGTTGAACTCCAGGTGCTCTCGCTGCCGTCCGCCGCGACGGAGATGCGTGTGATCGCCCCGCCGGACAGGTCGCGGACGAAAATGTCCGACGCTTCGTTGGTGTCGCCGGCGACGAGCGTCGGGGTCGACGATGCGAAGGCGATCCGGTCGCCCGCAGGACTCCAAGTCGGCTGAGCCGACTGCCCGTCAGTTGTCACGGCCGCGCCCCCCGATCCGTCGACGCCAACGACGCGGACATCACGCAAGACGCTGCCTTGTTCGTCAGAACTCACTGAGGTGAACGCGACGCGAGTCCCGTTGGGACTCCAGCGACCCTCACCGACATCGACACCTTGCGGGAGCCGCGTGAGCACCCGGTCGGCAGCGCCGCCGACGAACAAGTCGACCCACTCGTCGCCGTCACCCACCACCAGGTTGGTGGCCCCGGATCGGAACATCACCGAGGCGCTGTCCGGCGCCCAGCGTGGATCGCGGGCTTGCGCCGGGTACGGTCCGCCGGTCAACCCGGCACCCGTCGGAGACTGCGAGAGTCGTGCCGCCGTACCACCACTCGCGGGGATCACATACACATCGGAGTTGGTGTCCGTATCCGTCGCAGCGAGTGGATACGAGGAAACGAAGGACAATCGGGAACCGTCTGCCGCCCAGTCTGGTTCTCCACCCCACTCCAAATCGTCACCGAGACGCGTTCCCGGCAGGCGGGTCGTCGTCGACCCGGCCAGGTCCCGCGCGTACAACCAGCATCCGGGCACGGGCGCAGTGAGATCCGAGGCGCACGAACCGAAGACCAGCGCTTGATTGTCCGGTGACCAGGTCGCATACCGCGAGCGACCGGACCCGGGAGTGCCGGCGGGAGTCGCGGACACCAGCGCGATACCGGCTGGGGCGCCGACGACTGGGAACGGCTGAGTGGGTTGTTCGGGCGCGGGACAGGGCTCGAGCGCGGGATCGCACGGAGGTTGCGGCGCGATCGGGTCCGCCTGATAGCGCACCACAATCCGGTATCCCTTGCGTGCCGTCACCCGGGCCTTCGTCGGACTGACGGTGGGAATCCAGGTCCTGCCCTGGGTGCTGACGGGCTTGGCCGTGGCCCGGTAGATTCCCGGCCGCAGTCGGCGCAAGGTCTTGCTGCGCTTCACGATGATCGTCTTGGCGTACTTCTTGGGGCCTTTGAGCCGCACTCGAGCCGCGGAACCGGCGGGGAGCCCCGTCGCGGATATCACCACAGTGCGTCCCGGCGGCCGCGCGATCGGTGCCGCCTGCATTGGTGCGACCGGAGCAAGCAGAGGTAGAACCAGGAACCAGGCCCATCGCCATCTCATGTCGAACACCTCCTGCAGGAGGCGGGCCGCGTCAGAGTCGGACTGCGTAACCCCCACTTTCAGGGTAGCCCCGGCGAGGTGTCGGTGATCAGTTCAGCAGCGAGATCCAGTCCTGCGGCGCTGTGACGGAGAAATAGAAGACGTCGTGGATCGTGGTGATGGCGAGGACGTTGCGGGCGACTGTGCGATCCGGCAGTTCGCGTGTCTCGGTGGCTCCCGTGATGTCGATCCGTTCGATCGTGACGATGCGCCCGGAATCCGCCGTGAAGATGATCTGACTTGCCGTCAACCGCAACTGTCCGGGTCCCCGATCGGGGCCGAAAGCAGCGACAACTCGCTCCTCGCGATAGTCGACCGGCGCAGGCAGCGCGACCGCCGGGCGTGACGTCGACAACCGCGGCCGGGTGCGAATCCGTTGCAGTCCCCAGATCACCACGGCCACCGCAATTCCCAGGATCACCAGGTACAGCAGGGACCGCATCGGCTTCGGGGTGCCCCGTCAGATCCCCTGCTCGGCGGTGATCCGACCGCTCTTGACGGCAGCGACGAGGGCGTCGTGATCCTTCTCGTTCTGGTCCGCATATGCCTGCGAGAAGTCCGCGATGGCGTTGTCGAGCCGGTCGCTCTTCCCCATGTAGGTCGACAGCGCGATCGCGTCCCCGGAGCGGGCGTGGGCTTTGGCCAGGGTCCACGCGCAGATGCGCCCGTAGGCGGCCAGGTCGCTCGGCTCCATGGCGTCGATGACCGCCGAGCCTTTCCAGTCACGCAACTGGCGAACGTAGAAACTGCGGGAGACGCCGTCGAGCCCGGAGACGTGATCCCACCCGAGAAAGATGTCGCTCGCGGACTGCATCAAACGCTGGCCCGCCACGACCCGCTCGCCGCTGGTGCGGAACTCGCTCTTCGATGTGAACCGTTCCAGAACCGACTCCTGGGCTTCCTTGACCTGCAGGAACAGCGGATCCTCAGTGTCGCGGCCGCGGAACAGAGCCATCCAACACCGAGTCCCCACACTGCCCACGCCCACGACCTTCAATGCCAGGTCGGTGAACTCGAACTGCTCGAGCAGGTGACGACGGTCGAACTGCAGGGTGGATCGGTAGCTGCGCAGCACGGAACCGATGGTCTCGATCACCTGGTCACCGTCGACGCCCTCTTGCTGCATGAGGTCTCGCACATTCACGATGAGTGGAGGGCTGGACACGATACGGCGCTCGCCGTCGACCACCTGTGTGAACTTGGAGAACGCCTGCACAGAATCGCGGGTCTGCGCTTTCGCGATCTGGCGGCGGGCCCGCTTGACTCCGGTCTTGCTGGCCTGCTTGGCGAAGTTCTCGACGAGGGTCTCGATGTCGAGGCGTGCGTACCAGATCTCCAGCTGCGGCATCCCGGCGAAGTTGGCCATCGAGTCGCGGTACTGCTTCGTGGCCGCCAGCAGAATCACTCGCCGCTCAGGGTCGGTGAAACCCCGATCGCGTGCGGCGACCTCCAGCGAGGCGGTCAGTCGTTTGAGATCCCATTCCCACGGGCCTGGATTCGTCTCGTCGAAGTCGTTGATGTCGAAGACCAGGGCCCGCTCCGGGGAGGCGAATGCCCCGAAGTTCATCAGGTGTGCGTCCCCGCACGCCTGGACCGACAGGCCACTGTTGGGGGTCTCGGCGAGATCCGCCGCCATGACCAGCGCCGCCCCGCGATAAAACGTGAACGCTGTCTGCATCATGCGGCCATACCTGATCGGGATCAGTTGCTGCAGACGCGTCGCCGACTGTGACTCGAGCAGAGAGACCGGATCGGGCCGATCTGAGGGTGGGTCGAAGTAGGCCTGGCTGGTGCGCGGCACCCGCTTGCGTGCGGCCTTGCCGCGGTCGGCGCGTTCGGCGGGGGTCAAGTGCTCGACATGCTGAAGATCCTTCACCGGGACAGGCTCCCACAAGTGGGCCCCGCCCGCCCGGCAACAAGCCGGTGATGAGCCAGGCACCCCGCGCCACCGTGCGGCGGGACTGCCGACAGGGGTCCGGCCCCGTCCGACGGTGGGTGCCGTCGAACGGGGCCGGGTTGGGGGGAGGGTGGGGGATCAGGTGAGGCCGCAGTAGTCCAGCAGCTTGGGCGGCAGACCGGCGCTGGCGCCACCGCAGACTTCGTCATTCGGCACGCGGACCCACTGTGAGCCCTCAGCCTTGAGGAAGAAGTTCTCGACGGCAGGGCCGTTCATGGCCTGGCCGGCGGCCCAACGCTCCGCCGCGACATTGACGCAGATGAAGCTCTGGAGTTGCTCGCCGGACTTCAACGCCGCCGAGATCGCCTGACCCGTGCAGGGGGCTGTCGTTGATGTCGGGCTCGGGGTCGTGGTGGGGCTCGCGGTGGGACTGGCGGTGGGGGTCGTGCAGGCCTGCTTGCCTTCGCTCACGGCTTTCTTGAGCGCGGCTTCGGTCTCCGGGCCGAGTTCGCCGTCCACCTCGAGACCTTCGGCCTCCTGGAAGCGCACCAGAGCGGCGTCGGTCTCGGGGCCCATGATTCCGTCGACAGCGCCAGAGTGGCAGCCGACAGCGTTGAGCTCTTCCTGGATCTGCTTGTCGAAAGCCACCGTCGATTCACCCTCGGAGGCAGACGCGGAGGGGCTGAGCGAGGGACTCGCCGTGGGAGCGGCGGTCTGAGTGGGGGCTGGATCAGACGAACTCGAGCATCCCGCCAGTCCGGCGAGTGCCAATGTGGCGGCGGCGGTTCCGACTGCCAAACGCTTGGTCAGCATGTGGGCCCTTCCATCGTTGTGCGACGTCCTGGTTCTATCACCGCGGCTCTCGGCGACCCGGTGCCGCCGTGCCGCCGCGATTCGTACTGTTACCTGACCGATATGCGGGTCACGGCCGTCGCCAGTCGAGTGGCAAGATCGCCGTTCGCGGCCACGCTGACCTCGGCCAACCCCAACCAAGTGGCCAGCCGACCGAGTTCGGCGGCGAGGCGATCGGACGTGTCACTGGTCGTTTGGTGGCCCCACGTTCCTTGGACCTGAAGCGTGCCCCTGGCTCGGTCGGCTTTCAGGTCCACCCGGGCGCGTAGGTGCTCGTCCTGCAGGAAAGGCAGCACGTAGTAGCCATGCGCACGTTGCGCCTTCGGCACGTAGATCTCGATGCGATACCGCATGTCGAAGAGGCGCTGAACGCGGCTGCGCTCCCAGATGAGGGGGTCGAACGGCACCAGGAGCGCGTCGTGGGTCAGGCGCCGAGGAACCACGACGCTGTGATGGCGCCAGGCCGCGGGCCAGCCCGGAACGTCCACGGGCAGCAGGGCACCGTCCTCCACCAATTCGGTGACGGCCCGCATCGTGTCCGCGGCGTTCAGACGGAAGTAGTCCCGGAGGTCCACAGCGGTGGCCACGCCGAGCGCACGAGCGGCGATATCCACCAGCCCGCGGATGGCCTCCGCACGATCGGGGGTCGGGGTGTGGCGCACGTGCTGCGGAAGGACCGCCTCGGGGAGTGCGTACCGGCGCCGGAACTGCGCGTCCCGCCCGCCGCTGGTCACCTCACCGCTCCAGAACAAGTGCTCCAGAATCTGTTTGACCGCGGACCAGTTCCATCCCCAGCGATCGGTGCCGCGGGCTGCTCCGTGCTCGAGTTCCCGCTCAACAGTGGTGGCGGTCGCGGGTCCGATCGCAGCGACGCAGTCGAGCACCTCCGTGACCAGCCCGGGGTCCGACTGCGCTGCTGCTGCGACCGATCCCCACGCGTGTGGCTCCGCCATCCGCCAGCGCAGCAACGGCTGGCGCTCCACGGGGAGCAACGACGCCTCATGACCCCAGTACTCGAACAGGGTGCGTGGTGCCCGGGCGCCGGCCGCGTCGAGCCGGGATCGGTCGTACGCCCCGATGCGGCTGAAAGCCGGAAGGTAGTGGGCACGCGTGAGAACGTTCACCGAGTCGATCTGCACCAGGCCCATCCGCCGGATCGACCGCAGCAGGGACCGCGTGTCGGACCGGCCGCCACCGAGACCGAAACCCTGGGCGGCCAGCACCGCGCGGCGCGCTTCGGCCGGGGAAAGCGCGTCGCGGCCACGCACGGATCTCAAGCCGCCAGTTGTTCCAAGACGATTCGCGTGGTCGCTGGTTTCAGCCCCATTCCCAGGTGGCTGCCGGTGACCTCGATGTTCGTGGCGCCCGGGACGACGCAGGCCCGCCAGTCGACGATGCCGTCGGACTTCGTATACAGGGAGACAAGGTCCACGTCGGCGGGCAACGGCCGCTTGGTCGCCTCCATGTACGGACACGTGCAGTCGGGGGTCACACACTTTCGTTCGCGCAGCACAGGGTCCAGAGAATGCGTGACTCGTAGGGCGCCCACGAGAGGGGCGGGGATCTCGTAGAAGGCGAACTCGTGATTCAACGGCGCACCGAGGCTGATCACCCGCTCGACCAGTTCCGGGTGCCGGGCCGCCAGTCCCCGGGCCAACATCCCGCCGCGGCTGTGGCCCACGACGAGCAGGCGCCGATCGTCGTCTTCGGCGACGGTTCTTTGCGCCACCCGCGCCAACTCATCCACGGTGCGGTCCGAGCACCGGACATTCACCCGGATGCCGGACCGGACAACGTGGTAGCCACCCGTGTGCAACGCCCACTGCAAAGGCAGTGTCGACGGGTCGCCGAATCCGAATCCCGGGATCACCAGGACGGGGCGTCCGGCGCCCGACGGCAACCCCGCTGATGCCGCGCCAGGCCCATGCAGCAGGGCGTGTTCCCACTCGGCGATCTCCCATCCGAACCGGGATTCCGACGCGGCCCGGGCGGCCCAACCGGGGGCGGCTCGCAACCAGCCGGGAAGGCCGCTCGGTGCCCACGGGAGGTGCGGTTGGTGGATGTCCATCCACTGGCTGGTCATGGGTCGATCCTGCCGCAGTCGCAGTCCGGGAGGGATCGTTTCACCCGTTCCCCTATGGGGGAGTCGGGTCACGACGTAGAGTCAGGCCGTGGCCGAGCACGACCAGGATGACGAGCAGGAACCCGCGCT
The DNA here is from genome assembly GCA_037045355.1 of Candidatus Nanopelagicales bacterium. Classification (NCBI taxonomy): domain Bacteria; kingdom Bacillati; phylum Actinomycetota; class Actinomycetes; order Candidatus Nanopelagicales; species Candidatus Nanopelagicales bacterium. The sequence continues at coordinate 76,087 of JBAOHO010000008.1, forward strand.
CGTCGGCGCGGAATCCGCCTCATGGGCCAAGGTGATCGGCTTCACGCTCGCCGGCTGCGCACTGGCGGGAGCCGGGTTCTGGGCCGTCATGCCCAAGGGCGTCGTCGCGCAGTCCGATGCCGAGCCGGTGGCAGCGGAACCGGTGCGCCAGACGGAGGCGGAGGACGCGACCCGCGAGGAGAAGCCGGTTCCCTACCGCAAGGTCAGGCCCTACTTCGGACCGCCCAAACTGTCGATCCAGATCAGCGATCCCCTGCGCGGTGTCTGCGGTGCGACGTTCTCCGAATCTATGGTCGTGCGGGTGTTGGAGGGCGAAGCCGACGAAATCGTGGCCGAGGTGCGCATCGCCGGGGAGAAGATCGTACGGACCCGGGTTCTGACCCACGCCAACGACGAATGGACCGGATCTATCGGTGGGCTGCCCGTGGACCGGCCCGCGAAGTTGCTCATCATGGCGTCCGGCCCGTACGGCCAGGAGTCCGTCGTCAAGGACATCACTCACGACTGCCCCGGCAAGATCGACCGCACCGATCCCGCCTACCTGGGCAGCAAGGCCGGCCGCGAAGACCTCAAGGAGATGTTCGACAAGGAGTTCGAGTTCGACTTCGACTCGGGTGGCTCCGGGGCGACCGACCAGGACAGCCGCGGCTCCGACACAGAGCAGGAGTGACCCACCGGTCCTGCGAGGACCGGCTGGTACTTGTCACCGGAACCTCGCGCCGACATCCGGGCGGACGAGGAGTGGGGCTCAGGCGATCCGGTAGACGGGGCCATTGAGGGACACCGCGTAGACCCGGCCGCGGGCGTCCTCACCGAAGGACACCAGCGACTCAACCCGCATCCCGGTGCTGCGATCCCCTGCCGCGGACCCTGGCCCGAGGTCGACGGCCCGCACATCCGGGTTGCAGAAGTCGCCGTACAGATACGAGCCGTTGAGTGTCGTCAGCGCCTGGTCGCGCACGACGTAACCACCCGTCACCGAGCAATATCCGTCCGAATGGCGCAGGCCGAGCACAGGTGCTTGCGCACCCGGCGCGCTGCCGTCGGCGTAGCGGTCCGGCCCCTCGAACACGCGCCAACCGAAGTTGGCGCCCGCGGCCGTACCCGGTGCCGAGTAGTTGATCTCCTCCCAGGAATCCTGGCCGACGTCCGCGATGGTCAGCGCTCCTGTCACACGGTCGAATGAGAAGCGCCACGGGTTGCGCAAACCGGACGCGTAGATCTCGGGCCGGACGCCGGTTTCGCCGACGAACGGATTGTCGGCCGGCACCCGGTAGGGCCGTGCCCCGGACCGGCGAGGGTCGATGCGCAGCATCTTGCCGAGCAAGGTCGACATGTTCTGGGCCCGGTTCTGCGGATCGCCACCGAAACCACCGTCACCCATACCGACATAGAGCAGCCGGTCGGGTCCGAACTGCAGCTGCCCACCGTTGTGGTTGCTCGCGGGCTGACTGATCCGCATGACTTGGCGCGCGCTTGTCGCCTTGGCCCGGTTGGGGTCACCCGTGCGCACCTGGTACTCGATGATGCGGGTGTCGCCGGAGCGGTCGGTGAGGTTGATGTAGAACCGGCGGCCGGCCCTAGGTGAGAACGCCATGCTCAGCAGGCCCTGCTCACCGCTGGTCGACACCTGTCCCGAGACGTCCAAGAACGGCGTCCGAAGGGTCCGACCCTTGCGTACGACAAGGATCCGCCCGCCCTTCTCGACGACGAAAAGTCGGGAGGAGTCGCCGGGTTTGGCAGTGACGAACACCGGTTGCTCGTACGAGCCGACCTTCACCAACCGGGGCTGATCGGTGGAGCCGGGTTGCGCCCGGCCCCGCTGATCCTCGGCGGCGCTGCCCGTCCCGATGACACCGGCCCCCAACACGCCGACCAGAATGCCTGCGAGAACTGCGCGTGCCGAGGATCTCATCTGCCGAGTGTAGGTCGGGTTCGAGAAGGTGCGCCGATCAGTGATTCTCGGCAGCGGCCTTGAGCCGGCGCAGTGTCTGCACCATGTTGGCGCGGTTGTGCGCCTCTCGATCGCCGGGGATCAGCAACTGCCCCACACTCTTCATGGGCAGACCCATCAGTCCCTGCCGACGGTCGATCCAGGTCTCGATGACCCGGGTGGTGCCGTCGCCCACATCCTCGAAGTCGTAACGCCAACGTGAGACCGGGAACGGCCCGAAGTCCACGTCGAACTCGAACTCGGCACCCCGGTCGGCCGCCGCGACCGTGCATTGCGTGAACCAACGCACCGGGCCGCGCCGGTTGGTCCCGATGAATCGGTCGCCTACGGACAGTTCTCCCGAGACACCGCGGGCGCCCGTCGCCTCAGGTGACCACTCGCCCATCCGCCCGACGTCTGACACCAGGTCGTAGACCACCGCGGGGGACGCCGAGATCGTGATGGACTCTGAGACGTGGGACTCGTGCATGCCACCTAGTGTCACTCGCCCCAAAAACACCATGCAATTCCGGGCACTTCCGGACTCGCCCACGGAACGCGCCTGTCGCCGGCGCGGCCCGGGACGCTCGGGTCTAGATCGGCTCAGGTTGCGGCGCCTCGGGTGGGTAGCCTCGGTGCGTGCGAGCAGTGGTGCAACGAAGCGACGGAGCAGAGGTCGTCGTCGCCGGCGAGCGGGTGGGCGGCTTCTCCGGACCGGGTTTGGTGGTCCTGGTGGGCGTGAACCGCGCCGATACCGCTGAGCAGGCCGACCGGTTGGCCGGCAAAGTGTGGGGCTTGCGCATCTTCGATGCACACAGGTTCACTGAGTCCCACTGTCTGGCTCCGGGGGGATCACGGGAGCTATCCGCCTCGGACTTGGGACTCCCGGTACTGGTCGTCAGTCAGTTCACGCTGTACGGCCGCACCGGCAAGGGACGCCGCCCGACCTGGGAGGACGCCGCCGCGGGACCTGACGCCGAACCGTTGGTGGACCGGGTCGCCGCTCGGCTGCGTGAGTCCGGCGCCCAGGTGACGACCGGGGTGTTCGGTGCCGACATGCGGGTGACGTCGACCAATGACGGCCCGTTCACCATCCTTCTCGAGGTCTGACCGGCCCTCTCGCTTCCCTGGCTCCTACTCGATGACGGACTGCTGTGCGGCTCGACTTCATGTTCGTGAGGTGGGCACGGCCGACCGCCCCGACAGGTGACAATCAGGTGTGACCGCTGATACCGCCGTGGCCGACTTCTTCAGCAACTGGGATGTCTATCGAGCGGTGATCGACAACAACTGCATGGAACACAGGGAGATCTACCAAACGGTCGCCCCCATTCTCGCCCGCCGAGTCGCGCCCTTCTCGATCCTGGACTTGGGGTGCGGCGACGCCGCCGGGATCGCGCCGCTGCTGCCCGATCTGCCGTTGGCCCGCTATGTCGGAGTCGACTGTGCAGCGCCTGCACTCGAGCATGCCCGCGCGATGTTGACGCCTGTCACCGACCGCATCGAGCTGCACGTGGCTGACATGCAGGATTTCCTTGCGGCAACCGAGGAGCACTTCGACGTGATCCTGGTGTCGTTCGCGCTGCACCACCTCCCAACAAGCGACAAGCTCCGGTTCCTGCGGGCCGCGCGGGCGCGACTTCTGCCGGACGGCGAAGTCATCCTCATCGACGTCGTCCGCAAGGACACGGAGTCCCGGGATCAGTATCTGCGGCGCTACGCCGGGCTCGTCTCGCAGTGGCCAGTCGGAACGGAACGCCAACGGCGCATCGTCGCGCACGTCACGGGCAACGACTTCCCCGAAGAGGTGTCGGTCCTGCCTGGCTGGGCCTCGGCGGCTGGGTTCACGTCGGTGGAGGAGTTCTACCGCGGTGGCCAGGACACGCAGGCTGGGTGGATTCTGTCGCGGTGATCAGCGGGCACTCGGCGAAACCCTTCTCATGGTCGGTTGCGGCCCAGTCGATCGTGGCTGGAGACCCAATCCCCGGCGAGCACTGCTCCCGCCAATGAGACGTCTCCGGCCAGGACAACAGCGGCGCAGATCTCGGCGAACCGGTCGGCTCCACCCGTTCCATAGCAGTCCAGCATCTCCAGGCATTCACGTTGCGTGGCGAGTCCCGTCCCGCCGCCGTAGGTCCCGACGATGAGGGCCGGCAAGGTGACCGACCAGTAGTAGTCGCCATTGTCGAGCAGCTGTGAATACACGAAACCCGTGTGTGACTCCGCCACGTTGGCGACGTCCTGGCCGGTCGCGATGAACAGCGCCGCGAGGGCATTCGCCGCGTGCGCCCCCAGGTAGGCGCTTCCCGCCAGGTAGCCACCGAGCGCTTGCACCTGACGGGCTTTGAACATCGTGGCCGGATCCACCCCCACGACCTCTCGCAGGACCGCTGCGTCCAGGGTCGCCTCTGCCACGACTCGACGTCCCCGCGTGAGCAGTTGGTTGACATGACTGTGCTTCTTGTCGGTGTCCATCGATCCCGACAGGATGTACCGCGCCCCCGGATACCGGCTCACGATCCATTCGCACGCGGCGAACGTGGCCTTGCCGGTCATGTTCTGTCCGGCCGCGTCCCCAGTCGTGAAGTTGAACCTGGTGTAGAGGTTGGGCCCGGCGGGGAACTGCTGGATCCCGATCAGGCGGCCCACGCTCGTGGTGGCTTCGGCGGTTTGCTTCACGGCGGCGAAGTTGGCATCGAGCCATCCCGAGAAGTCGCGTGCGCGCCGGGCGTCATCGAACAAGAACACGGGGGCCCGCTGCATGGCGTGATCCACGATCGTCGTCTTCACCCCACCGGTGCGGCCGAGCAGGCGCATGCCCCGGTTGTAGCTGGCCACCAGGGTGCCCTCGGTCGTGGCGAGTGGGATGTAGAACTCGCCGTTGGCGCTTTCGCCGTCGATGAGCAACGGACCGGCCACTCCCAGCGGAACCTGCGCCACTCCGGTGAAGTTCTCGATGTTCCCGGGCAGACTCGCAGGGTCCACCGAGTAGTGGCCGACGGCGTCCAGCGAGGCGCCGGTGTGTTCGCGGACGAATTCCCGGCGTACGTGCGCCATCTCGTGGGTGTGGTCGTCGTAGCGGTCGCGCGGAACTGGTGGGCGGGTCATGGTGGCCACGCTAACGGGGCAGACAACACCCGTGCTCAACCGTCGCAGGGGCCCTATTCCGTCTGCAGAGACCTACTTGGTCGTCGCAGTGACCGTGCGCTTGGTGCCGGCTCCGGTTGCATTGACGGCTCGCAGTTGAGACTTGTACGTCGTCTTCCGCGCCAACTTGGTGAACTTGACCTTCGAGGTCGTGATGCTTCGCCAGGATCCGTAGGAGCCACCCCTTGGCTTGATCCGGGCATCGTAAGACGTGGCAGAGGCGACCTCGCTCCAGTCGAGGATGATCCGCTTCTTCTTCGTCTTGATGGATGGGGTCGCAACTTTGGCGGGCACCGTCAGCAAGGCCACGGCGTCGACCTGGCCCGCCGTCCCGTCAGCATCCGTGGCCAGCACCTTGTAGAAGTAGTCCGTTCCCGGGGTGAGGTCCGTCATCGAGCAAGTGACGTTCGCGCTTTGTCCGGCGGTCACGGTGTTGGGGGTGGCAGTCACGATTTCGGAGTCGCTCGCGACGCCGCTGTTCAACTTCGTCAGGCTCGTGGCATACCGGCAACTGACGTCGGTCACCGCATCCGTATCGGCAGTGACCCGTCCATTGCCAGTGGCCGTGGTGCCCGTGACCGCGGTCGCCGCTGCCGTCGTCGCTCTCGGTGCGAGCGCCACGATCGAGACATTGTTGCTTCCCTGATTCCCCACCACGGCGCGGGTTCCGTCAGACGTCGTGCTCAGACCGACGGGCTGGGTTCCGACTGCCACGTTGCTGGTGATCGAGTTGTCCGACAGGCGGATCACGCCGAGTGAGTTGAGCGCGAATCGGGTCGTATACAGGGTGGCGCCGTCCTGTGACAGCGCGGGGATCGCTGGGGTTCCGGGCACCGGGATTGTCGCCGACACGGTGTTTCCGGTGCCGATCACCGACACGGAGTTCCCGGCTGCATTGGCGACATAGGCGCTTCCATCTCGGCCCACCACGACGCCCAAGGGGCTGGCGCCGACGGCGACTGTGGCAGCCACTGTGTTGCTGGCCAAGTCCACGACAGACACGGAGTTTCCTCCGAAGTTCACTACGTAGGCGCGGGTGCCGTTGGGGCTCACGGCCACGAGTCTGGGTTGCGCACCGACCGCGACCTCGCTGGTCACGGTGTTGGTGGCCGTGCTGATGGTCGACAGTTTGTTGTCGACCAAGCGGGTCACCAGGATGTTGGTGCTGTCGGGGGTGCTCGCCACTCCGTACGGGGCGCCGGGTACCGCGATCGTGGTGACCACTGTGTCGGTCGCCGTGTTGATGACGCTCACGTTGTTCGAAGTCGGGTTCGCAACGTAGACCCGCGAACCGTTCGCGGTGACCGCGAGTGATGTGGGCCCGGTCCCCACAGCGATAGTGGCGGTGACGGTATTGGTGCCGAGGTCGATGACCGACACTGAGTTGCCCGTGCTGCTCGCGACGTAGGCCTTGGTGCCATCTGGTGTGGTGGCCACCGCGAACGGTGCGGTTCCGATCGCGACGGTTGCCGTCAAGTTGGCCCCTGAGGCCGGTGCGGCCACCCCCATCGCGAGTCCGGCTACGGCGATGGCCGCGGCGGCGACCTGAGCAACGAGACGGAACCCACTCCGAGGTGCAACAGTCATGGCTCATGGAAACACAGGTCCCCCTCACAACACGAGGGCAAGCGTGAGGTCCGTGAAGGTCGGGTCGCGCAGGGCGGGCTGAGCCCAGCCGGATGCCGTCCCGGCTTGGGCCACCTCCGCGGGTGGATCTTCCCGCGACTTCCCTCACGGTGCAGCGGATCCGCGGCCTGCCTCCTGACGGAGCAGTTCGTCGAGGTCGCTCAGCCGATCCAATCCGCGCAAAGACTGAGCGACACGCGGATTGGAGGCGAGCCGTTCTCGGTTGCGGTGCAGGAAGGACCAGTACCCCGCCGTGAAGGGGCAGGCATTTGGCCCGACCCGCACGCGCGGGTCGTACGGGCAGGCGGAGCAGTAGTCGCTCATCCGCTTGATGTACGCGCCACCGGCGGCGTACGGCTTGGTCGCCACGATGCCGCCATCGGCGTACTGCGACATCCCCACGACGTTCGGCACCATCACCCAGTCGTAGCCGTCCACGAATGCCCGGTGGAACCAGTCCGTGACCGCGGCAGGATCCCAGCCGCGCTGCATGGCGTAGTTGCCCAGCAGCATCAACCGCGGGATGTGGTGGACCCAGCCGTGGTCGCTCACGTCGGCCAGTGTGCGAGCCAGGCACTCCGCGTCGACGACTTCCGCGTCCAGGTCGGCGAACCAGGCGGGCAGCGGCTCGGTGGCGTCGAGCTCATTCATGTCCCGGTAGGTCGGCGGCAGGTGCCAGTACAGATGCCACACGAAGTCGCGCCATCCGATGATCTGTCGGATGAATCCCTCCACGGACGCCAACGGGACGATGCCGCGGCGGTAGGCATTCTCTGCGCGCTGCACCACTTCGACCGGGTCGAGCAGTCCGAGGTTCATCGGAGCCGACAGCAGGGAATGGGCCATCCACGGGTCGCCGCTCAGCATGGCGTCCTCGTAGGGGCCGAACGTCGGCAGCCGGTGGGTGATGAAGTCGTCCAGCGCGGCGAGAGCCTCGCTGCGGGTGGCCGCGAAGCGGCGTGGACCATCGGAGCCGAGGAATGACACGCGCCCCTCACGCTGCCACCGATCGAGGTCCTCACGGACCTCCGCATCGATGTCGTCTTCCTGCGGCCAACGTGGCTGCGTCACCTCGATCGACCCGGTCCGTGGTGGTGGCTGGCGGTTGTCGGAGTCGTAGTTCCAGCGGCCCCCGACAGGCTGTTCGTCATCCATCAGTACGTTCAGGCGACGGCGGCTGTCCCGGTAGAAGTCCTCCATCAGCAGTCGCCGCCGACCGCGCGCGTCGACCCACCGCTCGAAGTCGTCCGCTGAGGTCGCGAAGCCACGCGCGGGAAATATCTCGACCCGGGCATGTCCGCTGACGAATCGTAGAGCCCCCTGTGACGTGGGGTGACAGACACTCAGCGGCTCGTCGATTCCGCTCAGCGCGGCGGAGTAGGTGTCGGCCTTGACGTAGGAACACTGCTCGCCCAACTCGGCCGCACGGTGCCGCATGGCGGACAGCACGAGGTGGGCCTTCGCGCGGTGGAAACGCCGTCGGGCGAATACCCCGCGGGCCTCGATCAGCAACACGGCCTGGTTCGGGTCATCAAGGAAATGGGGGCCGAGCTGGTCGCCGAAGAGCCAACGCCGTGTCACGGTGCCAGTCAAGCGCACCGCACCGGGCGGAGCGCGGTGAGTCACGGCGATAGATTCGCGGGTGTGGACCTCTTCGCCGAGATCGCCGATGAACGACGCCGAACGGCCGATGTGTTGGCTTCGCTGACTCCCGAACAGATGCGTACGCCCAGCCTCTGTGACGCATGGACAGTGCGCGATGTGGCAGCGCACCTGCTCATGCCATTGATTACCCCCGGTCCGAAGTTCGGTGTGGCGCTGATCCGCCATCGCCTCAACTTCAGCCGAACCAGCGAGGCGCTCACTGCTGACGTGGCACAACGTTCGGACGCTGACCTGGTGGCAGGGCTACGGGACAACGCCGCCAGTCGATTCACGCCGCCAGGTTTGGGGCCGCAAGCGCCACTCACCGACGTCGTCATCCACGGCCAGGACATACGACGTCCGCTGGGCCTGGGACGCGAGTTCCCGCCGGAGCGACTGGCCGTGGTCTTGGAGTTCCTCACGGGCCCCGATGCCCGCCGCGGATTCGTCCCCGCGGCGCGTACTCGGGGCTTGCGTTTCGTCGCGACGGACCTCGACTGGTCCGTCGGCTCCGGTGCCGGAGGTCATCGGTCCGGGTGAGGCCGTGATGATGGCCGTCGCCGGGCGTGCGGTGGCACTGGACGATCTCACCGGCGCTGGGGTCGCGGATCTCGCAAACCGGTTGGCGAAGTGACAGTGCCCGCACCGGCGCCGACGGGGCGGCAACCGTGGGAATCGTGGATCGCGGATTCCTACGCGGACCTGTTCGCGCGGCCGTTGGCCCGCCGATCGGATCTGTACGACAGCGACCGAGCGGTCTTGTGTCATGGCCTCGGCAGCGATCCGACCTTCGTGTACGTCAACCGGACCGCCCAGCAACTGTGGGAGCGGCCATGGCGGTCGTTCATCGGGATGCCCTCGCGGCTGACAGCGCCCCCCGCACACCGCGCCGAGCGCTCGGCGGCGTTGAACGGCGGAAAGGTAGCCACCGATTACACCGGAGAGCGCGTCAGCGCCACAGGCCGTCGGTTTCGCATCCTGGGAGCCACGATCTTCCCGGTCCGTGACGGCGCGGGTGAAGTCGTCGGGCAGGCGGCCACTTTCGTGCACTGGGAACCGATCCGCCGCCGCCCGTTGTTGGAGGTACTCGCGACGTCAGTCGACGAGGTTGGCGTGGCGCTGTCCGGGGGCGCGGATCGGATCGAGTTGTGCGCGGACTACGCCAGCGGCGGTCTCACTCCCAGCACTGACCTCGTGCACAGCGTCGCGGGCCCAGCTCGCGAGCAGGGTGTCGGGGTGATGGCCATGATCCGACCCCGACCCGGTGACTTCGTCTACTCGCGACACGAACTCGACACCATGCGGCGCAGCGTGGCTGACGTCCTGGCCGCGGGGGCCAGTGGTGTCGTGCTCGGCTGCCTGACGGCGGGCGGGCAACTCGACGTGGTGGCGACGGGTGCGTTGGTGCAAGCGGCGGCGGGCGCTCCCGTGACGGTGCACCGCGCCGTCGACGATTCCGTTGACCCCTTGGCGGCGGCGCTGGCTGCGTTCGCCACGGGTGCTGATCGCGTGCTCACGTCAGGCGGCGCGGCGACGGCGCTGCTCGGAAGTGACGTTGTGCGCCGGATGGTCGCCGAGACGCCGATAGCCGCCACGGTGGTCGCGGGTTCGGGTGTGACCCCGGACAACGTCGCCGCGCTCGTGGCACGCACCGGAGTCACCGAAGTGCACGGATCCCTGCGCACGGCCGCGGGCCCGCCGGACCCAGCAGCGGTGCAGGCGATGGTGGCCGCGTTGGCAGCAATCGGTCAGTCGGGCTGAGCCGGCAGCCACACGTCGAAAATGGCCCCGGTGGGGGAGTTGTCGCGCACCGACACCGAACCGCCCAGCGCAGACACGATCGCGGCGACGATGCTCAACCCGAGCCCAGAACCGCCCGCGGACCGAGTGCGGCTGGGGTCGCCGCGGTAGAACCGCTCGAACACGCGCGACTTCTCGGCATCGGGAATCCCAGGTCCGGAGTCGGCGACGGCTGCCCGCACCCAGCCCGCGCGGCTGCTGTCCACAGTGACGACAACCTCGCCATCGCTGTACTTGCACGCGTTGCCGACGAGGTTTCCCAGGACTTGGCGCAGCCGCATCTCGTCGCCGATCACCACCGGCGCTGCCGACCCCTCGGTGCGCAACCGCAGGGCTCGGACCGGTTGCGCCGCCCGGGTCGCCTGCACGACCTCGTTGGCGATGTGGAGCAGGTCCACCGGGTGCTGCTCGAGCGGGCGCTGTTGATCGAGGCGGGCAAGCAGCAGAAGGTCATCGACCAGCCCCCCCATCCGTTTGGCCTCGCCTTCGAGCCGGTCGAACGTCTCCGGGACACGCTCTGGTGGCACCCCTCCACGCAGGTACAACTCGGAGTACCCGCGGATCGTCGTGAGGGGAGTGCGCAACTCGTGGCTCGCATCGGCGACGAACTGGCGCATGCGGGCTTCGGATTGCCTCGACTCCTGTAGTGCATCGTCCCGCTCACCGATCGTCTGCTCGATCTCGTCCACCATGCTGTTGAAGGCCGCCGACAGTTGCCCGACCTCGGTGGTGGGCTCATGCTCGGGGACACGTCGGCTCAGGTCGCCCGCCGCGATCGCGGTCGCGGTCTGTTCCACCGTCGCCAGCGGCCGAAGGCTGCGCCGCACCGCGTAGAGCGCTGTCAACGCGAGCGCCCCGAGGACCACCAGGCCGACCACTCCCTCGAGGAGGATCAGCCGCGACACCGTCGCCTCCACCTCCGCCAGGGGTTTGGCGACGAACAGGGTGCCCTGGCGGACGGGCTGCCCGATGGCCCGCCAGGCGCCACCTTCGCCGGGGACCGTGACGGGCTGTCCCGGCGGAACGGTGACCAAGGACGTGAGGTCCGGGGAACCTGCGCTGAAGGGACGGCTGAGGATCTGCACAGTGCCGCTCTGCATCTGCCACGCCACGAAGAACTCGGCGGGCAGTTCGACGATGCCCGTCACCGGGCACCTCGGGTTCGTCGTCGACGGGAAGGGCGGGCTGAGCATCGGCGGGTCGGAACACCGCGGGTTGGCTCCCGGGACCGCGGAACAAAGGCGGGCCCGGCATGTTGTCGTCGTCGAATCCGGAGCGGGTGACCTGAAGCAGTTGCTGGTCGATCTGACCGATCAAGTAGTTGCGCAGGGCCGCGACGGCCACCGAACCGGCCACGAGCAGTGCCGCTGCCCCCAGTGCCACGACGATCACGACGAGCTGGGTGCTGAGGGGCCGACGGCGCCACCAGCCCACGTCAGGTGTCCGTCCCCGTGGGAGTGCGGAGCACATACCCGAAGCCACGGACCGTGTGCAGGAGTGAAGGCTCGGTCGTGTCGATCTTGCGCCTCAGATACGACACATAGGACTCGACAATTCCGGACTCTCCCTCGAAGTCGTAGTGCCAGACCCGATCCAAGATCGTGCTCTTGGACAGGACTTTGTCGGGATTGGCCAGGAACAGCCGGAGCAGGTTGAACTCCGTGGGAGTGCAGCTCGATCAAGGTGCCTGCCTTGCGGACCTCGTGACGGTCCTCATCCATCTCGATGTCCCCGACGGTCAGGCGCGGGGTTCCGGTGTCGCTGCGTTTGCCGGCCCGCCGCAGCAGGGCCTCCAACCGGGCGATCACTTCTTCGAGACTGAACGGTTTGGTGACGTAGTCGTCGCCACCCACGGAAAGTCCGCGGACTTTGTCCTCGGTGGCGTCCCGCGCGGTCAGGAACAGCACGGGAGCGTCCTGCCCTTCGGCCCGTAGCCGACGCACGAGATCGAATCCGTCCAGACCAGGCATCATGACATCGAGCACCAAGGCATCAGGTCGCTCCTGTCGGGCCATGGTGAGCGCTTTACGCCCGTCCGTTGCCGTGCTCACATCGAAACCGGCGAACCGGAGGCTGGCCGCGAGCAGGTCGAGAATCGTCTGCTCGTCGTCGGCGATCAGCAGCCGGCCGCGAGAAGTGGTCATGGCGCCCATCATGCCCGCTCAGTGAGGTCGTACAGCGTCACGCCATCGACCGTGACGGCGGTGAAGTTCTGCTGGACCCACTGCGAGATCGCAGCGGAGGTCCCACCCCCGGGGCCACCCCGTCCTCCTCCGGGGCCCCCGTTCGAGGCGATGAACCAGTGGATTCGTCCCTGCGCGACCAGATCCTGGAACTCGGCGAGCGTCGGTGAGGGGTCACTGCCGTTGAAGCCCCCGATCGGCATGACGGAGTAGCCGGTGGCCAACTGGTAACCGGCGCCGCTCTGGCTGCCGACGGCTGCGGCGATCCAGGTGTAGTCGCCGGCGTCCTGCGTCAGGGTGGCGACGAGTTCCGACGAAGGAGTGCTCGCATTCAGAAGGCCACCAGGACCGCCGGTCGGTCCGCCGATTCCACCGGGCCCACCTGCGGGAGGTCCGCCGCGGCCCGCCACTCCGGACCCGGACAATGCCGGCCCGGCGGAGGGCAGCGATCCGGTGTGAGGAGTGGCGACCGTGTCGAGCGTGAACAACAACGGCCCGGCCAACAGCAGTACCACTGCGGCACCGGCCGTCATCCGCTGCCAGCGGTCACCTTCCGCCAGCCCCAAACCCGCCGCCGCAGCCATGCCGCCGACGGCGACGACGAAGGCCGCAAGTGAGTACGCGCCGTCTGCTCGGATCAGCAGACTTGTCGCGTACAGGGCAGACACAGCGACCACGACAGCGAGAGCCCACCGTGCCTGGCCTCCGGCGCGACGCCGCCACAGCAGGGTCGCACCGATCGCCACAACAGCGGCTATCGCCGGGGCAAGAGCGACTGCGTAGTACTCATGGATGATGCCGGACGCGAATGAGAACGTCAGCGCCGTGACCAGCAACCACCCCGACCACAGGATCAGCCCAGCGCGGTAGCGGTCGGTGCGGCTGTCGCGTCGGGTCAACCAGAACCCCGCGATCATCAGCAGGAGTGCGGCAGGCAGGAGCCATGCGATGCCACCCGCCCATGAGGCATCGAACATCCGATGCCAACTCGGGTCGCCCCACATCCCGCCACCCGCGCCGGTGCCACCAGGAACGACACTGCCCGGCTCGTCGCCCGTGATCCGACCGAGACCGTTGTACCCGAGGATCAACTCCCAGGCACTGTTGGTCTGGGAGCCGCCGATGTAGGGGCGACTGTCCGCCGGCCAGAGCTCGACGACAGCGACCCACCATCCGCCCGCGAGCACCATCACAGCCGCGGCGATGAGCAGGTCGCGGATTCGGCGTCCGATAGTTGTCGGGGCGGCGATGAGGTACGTGAGCGCGAAGGCTGGAAGTACGAGCAAGGCCTGCAGGCTCTTGGTCAGAAACGCGAATCCGATCAGTGCCGCCGCAAGCATCAACCAGCGCACTGCTGCGGCTTCGGTGGCGCGGACCATGGCGTAGGCAGCGGCGATCAGCAACAGCACCAGCAGCGCGTCGGGGTTGTTGAACCGGAAGATCAGGGCGGCGATCGGCGTCAGGGCCAACGCCGCTCCCGCGAGCAGACCCGCATTCGACCCGTACCAGCGCCGCACGCTGAGGTACAGCAGTCCGACAGAACCGACGCCCATGAGCGCCTGTGGCATGAGCAGACTCCACGAGTTCAGCCCGAACAACTTGACCGACAGGGCCATCACCCAGATCGCCGCCGGGGGTTTGTCCACGGTGATCGAGTTGGCCATGTCCGACGATCCGAACAGGAAGGCGGTCCAGTTGTCCGCCCCCGCCTGAGCGGCGGCGGAGTAGAAGGCGTTGGCCCAACCCGAGGCGGACAGGTTCCACAGATAGAGGACGGCGGTGGCGCCAAGCAGGACGGCCAGCGCCAACCGTTGTCGGTTTGTCGCCTGGTCGCGGCCCGCTGGGGGTGGTCCCGTTGGTCTTCTGGTCGAGGGTCTTCCGTTCGAGGGTGTTCCGTTCGAGATGCGTGGCCGCGCGTGGTGCAGAGGTCTCGGCGATGGTCGTCATGAGCGTCCCTTCAGTTGGGTGGCAGAGGTCAGTTGCGCGGCAGAGGTCAGTTGCGCGGCGGAGGTCAGTTGCGCGGCGGAGGTCAGTTGCGCGGCGGAGGTCAGTTGCGCGGCGGAGGTCAGTTGCGCGGCGGAGGCCGGTTGGGCGGTGAACGTCAGTGGGGGATCGGAGGTGCGAGAGGTGAAGACCCACGAGCGGAACAGAAGGAACCGCACCAGGGTCGCGAGGAGATTGGCGGCCGTGAGCACCAGCAGTTCGACCGTGGCACCCGAGTCAGGCGCCATCAGATGCAGCAGTGCCAAGGAACTGCTCGTGATCAGCAGTGCGATGGCGAGGACGATGTAGCCCTGGGCTTGATGGCGCCAGCGTCCGTCGGGTCCACGGATGCCGAAGGTGAACCGGCGATTGACGGCTGTGTTGGCGTAAGTCGCAACCAGCAGCGCGGCGACGTTGGCGATCTGGGCCGGAAGTGCGAGTCGGAATACCCAGAACAGCAGACCGAACAGCACGGTGCTGCCCACGCCGACAATCGCGAACCGGACGATGTTGCCGAGCAAACCTTGATCGGGGCCAGGCAGCGGTGCGCGCGGGTTCAGATGGGCGACGGACAGGCGCCCGGAGGCGAATCCGCGAGTCAGCCGGGCGATTCCCCGCAGATCCTCGCGAGCGGTCGACACGATGTCGACGCGGGAGTCGGGGTCGTCGATCCAGTCGACCGGAACCTCATGGATCCGCATCCCGGCGCGTTCGGCCAACGTGAGCAGTTCGGTGTCGAAGAACCAGGCGTTGTCCTCCACCAGCGGCAACAGAACGTGGGCGCGATCGGCTCGAATGGCCTTGAACCCGCACTGAGCGTCGCTGAATCGGACCCCCAGCGCCGTGCGCAGCAGCAGGTTGTAGGACCGCGAGATGAACTCCCGCTTGGGCCCGCGCACGACCCTCGACCCGCGCCCCAGGCGAGTGCCGATCGCGATGTCGGAGTGGCCGCTGAGCAGGGGGGCGATCAGCGGCAACAGGGCGTCCAGATCAGTCGACAGGTCGACGTCCATGTACGCCAGTACGGTGGCATCGGATTCCAGCCAGGTGGTGCGCGAGCGCCCGGCCCCGGCCCTTCTGGCTCAGGTGCAGTGCGCGGACCTCGGCGAATCGCTCCGCCAGTAGGCACGCTTCGGGCCAGGTGCCGTCGGTGCTCCCGTTGTCGGCGATCGTGATCACCGAGGTCACGGGCAGCCCACGGAGGTGGGCAACGAGCCGTTCGATGGTGGCCCGCAGGCCGAACTCCTCGTTGAACACGGGGATGACGACATCCAGATCGACGGTCGTTTGGCCCGCGGTACCGACTGTGATGGGGTCGGGCTCTGCGGTCGTGGTCGATTCCATGAGCCCACGATGTCGGGCCAACCTGGGAGAAACCTGGGAGTCGGATGTCGGTAGCCCGGATCAATCGATGGTTCGGCTACTGGGCGCCACCATCGGGGCGCCAGGCGGCGTTGCAGCCACTCACCAGTGGCCCACACTGCCGTCGCGACTGCGCCTTGCCATCGCACCCGCTGGTGACGCTCGCTACTCCGAGGACCGAAGGATCAGAGCCTCCCGCACAATGGGCGGGTGAACTACTGGAGCAGTCCCGCGGTGGCCTTGGCCGTAGCCTTCGCCATCGCCCTCCTGTCCGGGGTCGTCGTCGGCGGTGGTGTGAGGTACGTGTTCGGGCGCCGCACGCACCTGAGTTGGTCGGCCAGCGTCCTCTCGGGCATGGTCGGTGCGTTCTTGTCGATTACCTTCGGGATCCTGGCGGTTGGCAGTCCACAGGAGTTCCATCCGATCTGGGCGTTGATCCTGGCGGTGGCGGGGACGGCGGTAGTGATGTGGATCGCGACGCGACTGTCGCGGCCCCCGGAACGTTCGGCGCGCGAGTTGATCGATGCCGGGGAAGCCGCCGATGTCGAGTTCAAGTCGACCGCGCGCTGCAATCTGCACACCCGGCAACGCGACGAGAAGCTCGAACTCGTGATCGCGAAGACGGTCGCGGCCTTTGCCAACAGTGAGGGCGGTTCGCTGTTGATCGGGGTGTCGGACGAGGGGGAAGCGCTCGGTTTGGAGCCGGACCTCCAGTTCATGAAGCAGCGTGACAACGATCGCTACGAACTCTGGCTACGCGATTTCTTGAGCCAGGTCATCGGGGGTGCGGCGACCGCGTCCCTCAAGGTGAGTTTCCCGGACATCGGCGGCACCGACATCTGCCTGGTGCGGGTCCCGGCTGCCACCCGCCCTGTGTATGTGGTGCCGAAGAAGGGCGAAGGGCCGCAGTTGTGGGTGCGGGTGGGTAACTCCAGCAGGCAACTACCGCTCGATCAGGCGCTGGCGTACGCCTCCGACCGCTGGGGTCGCCGCCGCCTGCGGGTGTCTCAAGGGTGACGCGAGCGGGGCCAGGTCGGGAGACCGCCCAAGTCTGCGTAGACCCATCTCGGGCCATCGCGAACCATCTCAAACCTCTCGGAGTCACCCCGAACATCCCACCCGTGACAGCGCGATCGTTCGCTGGCGGAACTTGCCGGGGTCAGGGCGCGCCGTCGCGATCAGGCCCGGTGTCGGGGTCCGTGTCGCTGGTCAACATCGTGGCGACGAGTCGGACGATGTGCTCGGTGTACCGTCGTAGTGGCCACTTGCGGTCAACGACGAGGTCCTCGTACATCGTGGGTGAGATGAGTGCGCTGATCATGTCGGTGGCTTGGTTGACGGTCCAGCCTGTGCGCAGCCCTCCCGATTCCGCGACTGGCCGGACCACCGAACGAATCCCCTCGAGCCGGACAGTCATGCGGTCCTGCCAGGCAGTCGCGGCAGTCCCGTCGGTTCTTCGAGCCTCTTTGAGGGCCAAGCTCACGGCGGCCACGTCGGCGTTGTAGGTGGCGGCGGCGGCGACCGCCCCGAGCAAGGCCTTCCTCGGATCGCTCAACTGCAGTGACGGTGCCATGAGCTGCTGCAGCCGACCGGAGTTGTCCATCCACGCCACGAGGGCGAGCAACAGGCCATTGCGTGAGCCGAAGTGCAGATAGACGGCCTGTCGTGAGACTCCGGCCGCGGCCGCTACCCGGGCCAAGCTGATGTCCGCGAACGGAGTGGTCTCCACGAGCAGTTTGGTGGCGGCGAGGATTTCCTCGCGCGTCTCGGGAGAACCTGTACTCACGCCGTCACTTTACAGGTTGACAAGTTCGCTCGGCGTCCCCTAACTTGACAACTTGTCAGCGTGTAAAGCTAGATGACTGGCAGCGGAGAACGGTCGCGATACGGTTCCGATTCGCTCGCGGTGTCGGTCATGAAGGAGTGCCACATGTCCACCGACACCACTGAGGTGACCTCGTCATCCACCGGGACTCCCTCGGCTCAGAGGGGTCATCGTCTGGCCGGTGCGGCGACGCTTGTGTCGGCGCCGGTAGCCATCGCGAGCATGGCTGTCATCTTGAGTGGCGCGAACTGGGATTCGTCCATCTTCGAGGACTCGACTCGACTCCTCGGATATGGAGCCTCGGCGGCCGCTGCCGCCCAGCTCGGCATGGTCCTCGACGTCATCGGCTACTACGCGCTGCTGGTCCCCGCACTCCTAGTCTTGAACTCAGCCATGGCCCGGCGGCGCCCCGACCTCGCGGGGATAGCCACCTTCGCTGGGGCCACCTACATCGTTACCGGAGCCGCTGGTGCCGCCATGCTGTCGGCCGTTTGGCCAACCGCTTTGAACAGCGTGGGGGAGGTCGGGGCTGACACCAGCACCATCGCCGTGTCGTTCGACATGATCAACAATGCCGTCGTCGATGGTCTGTGGAACCTGCTCGGCTCCGCCGCCATCGCGGTCTGGCTCCTGATCGTCGGTCCCCTGTCGTGGCGCAGCGGCCGAGCGTTCGCGGTGCTCACCGTGATCGTCGGTGGCGCTGCGGCGATCGAGACCGTCGCGACGCAGATGGGACTGCACGAAATGGCCAGCGTTTTCCTGCAGCTCTACCTGTACGGACTGCCGGTGTGGGCAGCTTGGCTGGGCATCCGTCTGCTGCGAGGCAAGACGATCATCGTGGCGGACGACCGCTTGGCCGAGGGATGACATTCCGCGAACGATCCGGCCAGTGCAGTGGCCCTCATGTCTCAATCGGCCGGAACAACAACTGACCGAACAACAACTGGAGGTATGGATGACTACTCGCGACACGGTGGAGCTCGTGCTCAGTGCCTGGGATCAAGGGGACGCCGATGCCATTCGGCGCCTGTACACGGAGGACTACCGGGATCACGACCCCTTGCCCGGGTCAGTTGGTGGTGTCGAAGGGGTGATTCAGCAGGTGGGGATGCTCACCTCTGCCTTCGCCGACGGTCACACCGAAGTCGAGGATGTTGTCGAGGTCGGAGACAAGGTCTGCGTGAGATGGCGCTTCACCGGGACGCACGCCGGCGATTTCATGGGCACCCCCGCGTCCGGGAACAGTGTTTCGGTCCAGGGCATGGAGTTCTGGCGGATGCGGGACGGGCGGATCGCCGAGGCCTGGACGACAGTTGACCTCTTGGCCCTCATGATGCAGGTCGGGGCGATTCCGACGGGGTAGTGCCGTCGCTGTTCCACTACTCGAGGTGGCGGGAATGGGCAGGTGCGGAACCCGGGTCGCGCGGGACTCAGCCGGCACCCTGCGAGTTCCGATCGGCGCCACTGCTGAACGACGGTCAGGTGAAGTCGACTCGGCGGCGGAAAGTCCACAGCAACCCGACCGCCACCGCCAGCGCGAGCAGCCCGGGAATCACCAGGCCCGCCCGGGGGCCGATGGTTTCGGTGAACCAGCCCACCAAAGGGGCTCCCAGGGGGGTGGTGCCGAAGAACACCGCCAAGTACAGCGACATCACCCGGCTGCGCTGAGCGGGGTCGGAACGGGTCTGGAGATACGAGTTGGCGGCAGTCATCATCGTGAGGGCGGTGATGCCGCACAGCGCCAAGGTCGCGGCGTACAGCCAGGCGTTGGGAGCCAGTCCCGCCAGCACGGTCGCGCTGGACAGCGCCAGAGCAGCGATCGAGATGATGCGTAGGTCCGTGCGCCCCCGTCGGGCGGACAGCAGCGAGCCCGCCAGCGAACCGACCGCCATCACGGACCCGAGGATGCCGAACACGACCGGCCCGGCGCCGAACTCCAGCGTGCTCATGGTTGCCGTGGTGATCTGGGAGTTCAACGCGAACATCGAGACCGAAGCCGGCGAGTGCGATCACGAACAGCAGGTCGGGGCGCTCGCGCACATGACGCATGCCGGAGCGGATCCCGCCATGTGCCCGGCCGGTCTCGGGGGCAGCGGTCGTGATGCCCGCCAGAGCGATGAGCATCACGACGAAGGTCGCGGCGTTGACGAGGAACACCCACCCGGTCCCGAACGCGGCGATCACCACCCCCGCGATCGCCGGGCCGAGGAGTCGGGCGGCGTTGAAGGAGGCACCGTTGAGTGACACGGCGTTGACCACCTGGTCCCGTGGGACCAGGTCGGACACGATCGACTGGCGTGCCGGTGCGTCCACAGCAGTGATGACTCCCAGGAGTGCCGCCGCGCCCATGAGGAGGCCCGTGGTCACGGACCCGTTGAGAACCAGCGCACCGAGTGCCAGCGCCTGAAGTCCCAAAGCCACCTGAGTCACCATGAGCAGTCGGCGCCGGTCGACACGATCGGCGAGCACTCCCGCCCAGGGTCCGATCACAAGAATGGGGAGGAACTGAAGCGCGGTCACCGCTCCCAGCACGAGCGCGTCGCCACTGATGGCCAGAGCCAGCCACGCCTGGCCGACCCGGTGCATCCAGGTACCGACGTTGGAGGCGAGCGCGCCAGTCGCGTAGCGGCGGTAGGCGGGGATGGCTAGTGAGGCGAAGGTGCGTCCGCGACCAGTTTCGCCAGCAGCGGTGCCGCTCGCAGAATCAGGTCCCGTTCCTCCTTCGGCATCTCGCTCAAGCGGTCCCGCAGCCATCGGTCGCGCGCTTCGCGGTAGGTGTCGATCCATTCGAGGGCCTGTGGGGTCAGCGTGATTACGATCTGTCGCCCGTCCTGGGGGTGAGGTTCCCGGGCCACCCATCCGTCCTCTTCCAACGCGGCCAGAATCCGGGACATCGTCGGTGGCCGGACCTGCTCCATGGCCGCCAAAGCCCCGGGCGTCGTCGGACCGTGCTGGGCCAGGTCGCCGAGGACTGACAGTTGGCTCGGAGTAAGACGGTCGTCGCGCTCCTGGCGCAACCGGCGGGCGAGCCGCATCACGGCCGTCCGAAGCTCCGGCACCGCGCGTTGTTGTCGCGGGGTGAGTCTCATGGAGGGGTCTCCTTCGCCGGACGGTATCCGTACGCGTGGGGAGCATAGCCGATCCCTTCCGTTCTGTTAGTCAACCTAGTTACCTTTGCTAACGATATGGCCCGCCGTGACATTCCCCAACCTGCCGTGACCGGGTTGTGACCCGGATGGTTGGATGGGGATATGACGTATCGATGCTTCGACGTGACGGTCGCCGACCATGTCGCCCACATCCAACTCAACCGCCCCGACGAGTTGAACACGATGGTCCCGGAGTTCTGGAACGATCTGCCCCGCATCGTGACTGAACTCAGTGACGAGGGCAGCGTTCGAGCCGTGGTCATCTCCTCGACCGGCAAACACTTCAGTGCGGGAATGGACCTTTCGGTGTTCACCGGTTCGGCGATCATGGGTGATGGGGAGGCGGGCCGCCGCCACGCCACCTTGTCCTTGCTGGTGCGCAGGCTCCAGCACAGTTTCACCGCCTTGGAACAGGCTCGGATGCCGGTGCTGGTGGCAGTGCAAGGAGGCTGCATCGGCGGTGCTGTGGACATGGTGTGCGCCGCGGACATGAGGTACGCGAGCGAGGACGCCTTCTTCGTGATCCAGGAGACCAACATCGGGATGACCGCCGATGTGGGCACGTTGCAGCGCCTTCCCAAACTGATCCCCGACGGCGTGGCCCGCGAGATGGTGTACACGGGACGGCGCATGTCCGCCGAGCGGGCCGCGCAGGTCGGACTGGTCAACGAGGTGTTCCCCGACTACGAATCACTCGTCGCCGGGGTTCTTGCGATCGCGGCCGAGATCGCGGCTCACAGCCCCCTGACCATGTGGGGTGCCAAGGAAGCACTCGTCTACGCCCGAGATCATTCCGTCCCCGACGCGCTGCACCAGATCTCGCTGTGGCAAAGCGGTGCGTTCCAACCCGGCGACATGATGGAGGCCTTCGCGGCCAAGGGTGAGAAGCGGACTCCTGTCTATCCCGATCTCCCGCCCGCTCCCACCCTCTGACTGGTCAGTGAGGACGGGCTGGCACCGACGCCTGTGGCCGGGTTCCCTCTGAGAACCACGGACGCCCATACCGACGCCCGGCGCATGCGCCGGGCTGGTGCTGATAGTTGTCCGCCCATCCGGACTATTCGCTCTGGCCTCGGATGCCGGATGCGCAGTACCGTCAGGTGAGCCGGAGAGGCCGGCTCGGGAGGTGGTGCCCTATGGCGGACTACTACGACGAACTCACCGACACCGACCTGAGCATGGTCGGCAGCGAAGGCGTGGCATACAGCTGCTCGCCGGAGTGCTGAACAACGACAGCTGTCGCAGAGCCCGGGCCCAACAGGGCCCGGGCTCTGTCGCTTCCTACCCGTCGCCTGGGCCCAACAGGGCCTGGGCTCTGTCGCTTCCTACCCGTCGCCTGGGCCCAACAGGGCCTGGGCTCTGTCGCTTCCTACCCGTCGCCTGGGCCCAACAGGGCCTGGGCTCTGTCGCTTCCTACCCGTCGCCTGGGCCCAACAGGGCCTGGGCTCTGTCGCTACCTACCCGTCGCCTGGGCCCAACAGGGCCTGGGCTCTTTCGCTTCCTACCCGTCGCGGCGTCCGCGAATGTTCGCGGGCGCGTCCTTCACGCCACGACCTGACTTCGAGCGTTACCGGCCGCTCGGCAGGACGGCCGCGCTCGGTTCACCGGTGGGATGGCCCCACGCCAGAACTGCCGGTAACTGCGGCGCCATCGCCGCCGCCAGGGTGATCACCGGACCGGCCAGTCCCTGGAACAGCCCGATCGGCTGTATCGGCAGTCCCTCAGGGACGCCCAACCGCAGTCGGTCAGCGTTCACTCGCTCGATCACACCATTCACGCAGGCTTCGTAGGTGGCCTTCATGGTGGGATCCACCGTCATCCAGATGCGCAGGATCTCGGCGCGTCCCGTGCTGCCGCAACACAGGTTGTCCCGGGCCTGAACGTCCCGGGTCACCAAGGGCCGCAGGCGCGGCAGGTCCTTCGTCGGGTCCCCGCACAGACAGTCGTGCCAGTGCCAGCCCGGCTGCACCGTTGCACCACCCGGGCCCCGGGCCCGCATCCGGTCCGCGCCGCAGATCGTGCCAGTCACCGAGGGCCGTGTCGAAGCGCCGCGACTCCGCGTCCAGACATCGGGTGACCAGAGACTCATCGCTCGCCCACCCCGCGACACCGGCGGCATCGAGAACTGCCGCCATCCCGGAGTTGCCATGACTGAATCCGTTGACCCCGCGCTGAGTGAGGTACTCACGCACCGCGGTCTCAGTGGTCGCGACGATTGCCTGCGCGATGCCCTGATCGACCGGGATGCCTGCACCTCGCGCTGCCACCAACCCTGCCACCAGGCCTAGAGAACCGGACAGCAAGTCGGCTGCGGGTTGAGGTTCGACACGTTGAGCCAACATGCGAGCCACTGCCTTCCCGACCGGTGCTTCCAGATCAGGCAGCAGGCGGCTCGCCATCGCCCATCCGAACAGCATTCCGCCCACACCGTCCTGCCCGCCGGGTCCCCGCGAGCGCCACCAGCGGCTCGCCAGGTTCGTGGTGGAGGTGAGTTCCCGCGTCAGGAGTTCCCGAGCGCGGTCCGTAGCAGCGGGGTGCTTCAGCGCGAGGCCGGCGGCCGCCAGGGCGACCGCGACACCAGTGGTGCCGTCGTACCAACCCGGGGTGAGCTGTTCGACCCCCCACTGCTCGGGCCCCACTGCCACGAGCCCCACGGGGGCACCGGTCGTGTGACGCAGGATGCGGTCGAGTAGCCGCTCGAGTGCCATTGCGGCGCTTGTGAGGTCCAAAGACGAATCCTGGGGGATCGCCCTCATCGCGGGCACTCGCCATGACATCGGCCCGGGTGTTGGGCGGGGCGAGCCGCAAGCTGGTGACGATGAGTTCTTCTTGGCGCGCCCGTTGCGCGTCATCGAGGGTCGCCAGGCGCCGGAGCGCGCGCTGCTGGGCCGACTCCGCGAGGGGCAGCAGGGGTTCGCCGGTGTCGCTGCGCAGGATGTCGTCGTCTCCCCGGACGGTGAAG
Organism: Candidatus Nanopelagicales bacterium; assembly: GCA_037045355.1. Lineage (NCBI taxonomy): Bacteria > Bacillati > Actinomycetota > Actinomycetes > Candidatus Nanopelagicales > Candidatus Nanopelagicales bacterium. Next base: position 99,701 of record JBAOHO010000008.1, read on the forward strand.
AACGGTATGTCGCCGTCCTCCATCTGATCGCGTTCGATGTCCGTGAGTCTCACAGCGCTCCGCCAATCGGCGCGGTCCATCACGAAACGGGCCAGATGCTCCAGATGGATCGACCGATCCAGTCCATGGCCGAACAGTCGCGGGTGCAGCGAGGTCTCGGCGACCCGGGTGTAGGCCCGCGTCATCCGGACCAGGACGCGCACCCGAACGTCCGGCATGTCGCGGAGGGGTCCTGAGATCAACGACTGCCCGTGGACCCGCAGGACCTGCCAGCGCCCGCCGGAATCCCCCGATCAGTTCGGCGGTGTATTCCTGTGCCCTCAGGAGGTGTCCGTCGATGTCCGTCGCGCCGTGAGGAATTCCGGGGGTCATACGAGGAACGAGGCGAGCAGCGTCCGTCTCGGGGTCTTCCCAGGTCAATTCGCGGCGGCTCCACCCCACCCCGGAGCCCCCCAGCGGGGACAGATCCACCGGGCGCCCACCGATCCTGAGCCACCGCGGGAGCAGCAGCGTGTCCAGGACGTTGTCCCTGTGTTGACTGCCCGACTCATCGCGAATCGTGGGCTGCAGGACCGTCTCCGCGTCGACCACCACCGGCCGATCGCCGGCGGCGATCAGGTTCTCGGCGTGGCAGTCTCCACCGCCCAGAACGAACACCAGGGCAGTCAGGGCTCCCGCCCGATGGAAGAACAGCCCGGGATCGCAGGTCGGTGCGGAGGGCACGAACTCCACCCATCCGTGGTCCTTCTCGGCGGCAACTCGGGCAGGCGGTCCGAGGTCCAGGCCGTGGGAGTCCGCCCAGGTCACGACCGCGGACCACAGCAGTTCGGCGGACAGGTCCTTGGGTTTGTAGACCACCCGAGTCCCACTTGGCCCGCCCTGGCCGCTGGCGACGCCCGGCCCGCCGGCGAACTCGAGCACGGTGACGCGTCGACCCCCGTTGTGCGGATCCGACAGGCTGGGAATGACGCCCAGGATTGTGCCGGGGGACGAGCCCGTGATGTCGGCGATGATGTCGCGGTCAGTCACGAAGCGATGCAACAGTTCCGACGTGCCCACGGACCACCTCTGGAGGAGCCGCCCCACCAGGCGGGCGAGGACCGGATACCGAACCCACAACGCAGTCAGGTCGGTGGTCAACAGACTCTGTCGGTATTCCTGCCATCCCGCGGGTTGCTCTCGGAAGTCGGTGTCGACCGCCGTCTGGATGAGTCGGCTCACCTGCTGCCCGAGGTCGCGAGACAGATCCTCCAGTGCCTGTTGGGAGAGCAGCCCCAACGGGGCCCGAGCATCGGCCACCAACTCCCAAGCCCGCGCGATCAGGGGAGCCACCAGCGGCCCCAGGTGGTCACCCGGCTCGGTGGTCGAGCCGTGGGGCAAGTCGGTCAAGACATCCGCCCACGACGTGTCGGCCCAAGCCGTGTCGGCCCAAGCCGTGTCGGCCCAAGCCGTGTCGGGGGGTGGCCATGACATCTCGGTGGCGGGAACCGACTGCTGCAAGCTGGCGACGAAGCGGGCGGGGTCCAGTTCGGTCCACTCGGATAGGCGGCGCCGGAACAGTTCGTCGTCCCCGCGGGTCGCGTTGTCCCGCCAGACCCGGGCCCGCCGGAGGGCGGCGGAATCGGGTTCCGTGGGCTCGACCAGTGGCGTGTCCAGACGCTCGGAGAGGTTCCGGGCCGCGGCGAGGTCCACGGATTCCAGCGTAGGCCGGACTGTCGGAGGTTACGGCGACAATGGATCTCAGCCGACCCAGGCTCGAACCGATCGACCGAACGGAAGAACATGGCGCAGGACGCCGTCCACGGTCACCACCAGGTGATGGTCAAGCGCCGTCGTTCCGTGGTTGTCGCGGCCTGCGCCGCGATTCTCGGGCTCGCGTCGGGTGGGTGCAGTGGCCCGGCGCCGGGCTCGATCCCCGAGCGACCTCAGTCGGACAGGCCTCGGGTCTCCGAGCGCACTGCATCGCCTCGCCCTCCGGGGTCACCTCGCCCGCCGGCATCACCCCGCCCACCGACATCACCCCGCCCGCCCGGTGAGGAGGACCAGCGAGCAGGAGCTGGTGACGACCGACAGGCGGAGCCGACGCAGTCCGTGAAGGGCGTGCGCACCGGGTTCACCGCGGTGGACGGCGACACGATCGCGCGGGGCGCGCTCGACGTTCGGATCATCGGCATCGACACCCCGGAGATCGGGGAGTGTGGCTAGCGCGGCCGCGCGAGCGATCACGGATCGTTTCGTGTCGGGTGGGGTGCGGCTGAACAACCGCAGCGGCCGGGACCAATACGGGCGGCTGCTGGCCTATGCGGTGGACTCCGATGGGCGGGACTTGGGGACAGTTCTGCTGCGTCGCGGTCTGGCCAACGCCCGCTACGACGGGACTGATGGCTACGACTGGCACCCCCGCCAGGACCGGTATCGCCAGATCGACGCCCGGGTGCGTCACGACTGCGGCACCTACGCCGATGGTCTCGGCGGTCCCGAGCCCTTCCAGCGTCAAAGCGGCACTGTGTTCCCGAACTGCGAGACCGCCGTAGGGTCCGGTGCCGCACCCCTGCGGCGTGGAGACCCCGGCTGGAACCCCGAACTGGACGGCGACGGTGACGGCACCGCTTGCGAATGAACCGGCATCCCAAACCCCACACTCACAGATTGAAGCTAAGCCGTGAGCAGGTCGGGTACCGCTCGCGAGCGGGTCGGCGCATGATGGGCGCATGACTGATCGGGGTCGCGGGGGTGTGGGCACACTCGTCATGGTCGCCCTGCTGGTCGGAGCCGTGTTCGCCGGTCACTGGCTGCTCACCACCGGCAGACCGTGGCTGGACGGTGGTCCACTCGCAGATGCCGGCGATGCGATCCGCCGCCAAGTATCGGGATTTCTCAACGGAGATAGACCCCCGCCGGGGGCCGACGCCCAAGAGGACCGCATCCTGCCCAAGGTGCCGATCCCCAGCGATCCTGGGCCTCATCGGTTCACCCGCAGGGCCGACGGAGTGCCGGTCACCTACTCTCCCTGCCGTCGGCTCGAGGTCGTCGTCAATACCCGTGGCGCCCCACCCCAAGCCATGGGCGAAGTACGTGATGCGGTCGATCTGATCAGTCGCTCCACGGGGTTGTCCCTGACAGTCACCGGGCGTACCGGTGAGTCCTACAGCGTCAAACGCAAGCCCTACCAGCCCGAGCGCTACGGCGAGCGGTGGGCGCCCATCCTGATCGCCTGGTCGGGCGATGGCTCCGTGCGGGAATTCGGCGGTGACGCGGTGGGTCTGGGCGGCAGCATGGCGATCGATGTCTTGGGAACCCCGTCGTCGTATGTCACAGGTGCGGTCGCACTGGATCGGGAGTTCTTTGCCGACCCCTCACATCGGAGTTATCTCCACGAGGTCCTGGTGCACGAGTTGGGCCATGTCGTGGGACTCGACCACGTCGCGGACCCCGGTCAGATCATGTGGGAGGGCGGGTTGCACGGGTCGGGTCTCGGCTCCGGAGATCTCGCCGGCCTCGCCAAGGCCGGTCGTGGCCCCTGCACCCCCGACCTGTGACCGGCGGGTGGCGCCCCGTCAGGTCTCCGTGTCTCCGGCGTCTCCGGCGCCTCCGGCGCCTCCGGCGATGATGCGGTAGGCCAGCCACACGGCCAGGCCCGCGATCAGCAGGGCGCTGACGCCCAGCAGCACGTGCATGGCGATCTCCACATGAGCACACTAACCGTCACGAACCAGCCGCAGCTGCGCGCCACCAGTGTGGCGGCCGGGCGACGTCGGGGTCGCTCATCGGTGGTGCGATGGGAGGGTTGTCGTTCGCCGAGAGCGATTCCTGGCACCTCAGGGGGAGGCCGAGTTGCCCATGTGGCCGGTGCCCCGGAGTCTGGAACCATGAGCCAATTGCAGGTCACCGTCCCCGTGAGAGCTCCAGCGGATCAGACCTGGCGCGCCATGATCGATTGGGACAAGCAGAGCGAATGGATGCTCGGTACCACTGTGCGTAGCGTTGGACCGCAGCGCCGTGGTGTGGGTGACCGGCTGGAAGCCTTCACCGGGATCGGTCCGCTGGGCTTCCTCGACACGATGGTGGTGACGGACTGGGTCGATGGGATCGAGGTGACCGTCGATCACACCGGCAAGGTCGTGCGTGGCTCCGGGACATTCCGCGTGGAGCCGGCCGGCCCAGGTCGCAGCGTCGTGGTCTGGATCGAGAATCTCGCGATCCCCGGCGGGCGCGCTGGAGAGGTGCTGTGGCGCCTCACCCGACCGATCAGCCGATGGGCTGTCACCCACTCGTTGCGACGGTTCGCCGCAGACGTGGAGCGCAGCGGCGTCGCTGCGAAGTCGTGAGGGGGAGCAGTGGCTCGATACACCGCGACAGTGCACAGTCCTCAGTCTGCCGACGTCGTGTTCTCCATATCTGAAGGACTTCACCTCAATTGCGGAGTGGGACCCGGGGGTGGCCGAAGCGGAGCTGGTCGCCGGAGAGCCCGGCGAAGTCGGCGCCCGCTACCGGGTCGACACGGTTCTGCTCGGTCGGGTGACCCCACTGGAATACCGCATCGTGGTCGAGGTGACTGCCCCTGACGGCACCAGGCGAGTCGATCTGCGCGCCGAGAACAGCGACTTCATCAGTTACGACGTCATCACGGTCCGCCCGCTGGGCGCCGGCTGCGAAGTGACGTATGACGCAGACCTGGCTCTCAAGGGATTCCGGCGTCCGTTCGATCCGGCCCTGTGGATTCTGTTCCAGGTCATCGGACGTCGGGCCGAACGTGGCCTGCGTCAAGCGGTCAACCACCGGCGTGCAGCCTGATGCTCCGGCAGTTGCTGTCCCGTCCGGTCGACACTGCGCTCGAGGTCTCCGTTGCCGGGAGTTTCAGCCGATTGGGTTTCGAGGCGCGCCGTTGGTTGGACGATTGGTCCCCCGCCGCCGATATGACCGGCAAGTCCGTGATCGTCACGGGTGCCACATCAGGAATCGGAAGAGCTGCGGCGAGCGCATTCGCAACAGCAGGGGCCGAGGTCGCGATCGTGGGCCGCGATCACGATCGACTGCAGCGAGCGGCACGGGCGACCGGAGCCACCGAGACCTATGTCGCCGACCTGGGCGACCTCGCAGCGGTCCGGGACTTCGTCAGGAAGTACCGCGTCGAACACAGCACGCTGGATGTTCTGGTGCACAACGCCGGGGCGCTGGTCTCCGACTATCGCGTGACACCGGAGGGATTCGAGGACACCTACGCCAGCCAGGTGCTCGCACAGCACATCATCACGTCAGGTCTGCTCCCGCTGCTCGTCGCGGCGCACGGTCGCGTCATCGTCGTGTCGTCGGGGGGCATGTACACGCAGCGACTGGATCCCGACACCGTCGAGATGGGGCCGCACGGTTTCGACGGGGTCCGCGCCTATGCGTTGGCCAAACGCGCCCAAGTCACACTCACGCAGGAGTGGGCGCGGCGATTCCCGGATTCTGGTGTCACGTTCCACTCCATGCATCCTGGCTGGGCAGACACACCTGGGGTCCGTACGTCACTGCCCACTTTCCACCGGGTCACCGGTCCGTTCCTGCGGACGGCGGAGCAGGGGGCCGACACCATCGTGTGGTTGGGATCGAGCCCGGAGGCAGTGACCGTCAACGGGAAGTTCTGGCTCGACCGGCGCCCTCGCAGCATCCAGCGGCTCCCCGGCACCGCGCCGGACACGAAGACCGCCGAGGCGATGTGGGACCAGGTGTGTCGACAGACCCAGACCCGTCCGAGCCTCTGACCTGGGCACTGGCTTTGCGGTCCGGGCTTGGCCGACTCAGCCCGGACCGGCTGAGTCTTCCGGGTCAGGGGACGCGGTCGCTGAAGCGATCGAGCAGGCCTTCCACCACGGCATCGGGGGCGGTCTCAGGGATCCAATGACCGATCCCCTGCAGTTGGGTGAAGATGTAGTCGCCCGTGACGTAGTCGGCAGTCGCCTCGGCGCCGGCGCGGCCCAGGGCTGGGTCCCGCTCGCCCCAGATGTACGCGGTCGGGACGGTGATGCGATGCATCTTCAGCGACGGTCTGATCATGTCGCGGGGCATGGCCCGGTACCAGTTCAAGGCTGCGCTCAGTGCGCCCGGCTGACGCATCCGATCGGTGTAGTGGGCCGCCTGGTGAGGAGGCAGGCCCCGCATCAGGGCCCGCCATGCGGGGCCGTCGGGATCCAGGATGCGCTCGCTGATCCAGGGGAGTTGGAACATTCCCATGTACCACGAGCGCAGTCCCTGGGTGCTGGTGATCATGGCATGCTTCATCGCCGCCGGATGGGGGGTCGACAGTACCGACACCGTGCGCACCCGGTCGGGGTACTCCGACGCCACGGCCCACGCGACAAACCCGCCCCAGTCGTGTCCCACGATGTGGGCGTCGTCGGCCTCGATCGCGTCCAGCAGAGCGATGGCATCAGCGGCGGTGCGGGCGGATACATAGTCCTTCGCCGCCGTGGGACGGGCTGCCGGGGAGTAGCCGCGCAGGTTCGGGGCGAGCGTGCGATAGCCCTGTTCCTGGATGGGCTCGACCACGGAGTCCCATGCAGTGGAGTCCTGCGGGAACCCGTGCAGGAAGACCACGGGGTATCCGTCTTCCGGCCCTTCGTCTTTCACATCGAAGACCAGACCGTCGTGAGCATAGGTGCGCATACCCCCAACCTACTGGTGTCCGAGGATCGCTCACCCCCACCTACGTCACCCTCGGCACCGATGTCGACCACCCGCGCCCCGTTTGCTTGTTATCCGGGTGGCATCTCACGCTGCCGATGGGCAAGCCGACGATCGAGGCCTCCCGCGTGAGGGCACTAGACTTCGCCGGTGACGCAACGAACTGATCTGCGCAATGTCGCGATCATCGCCCATGTCGACCACGGCAAGACCACCCTGGTCGACGCCATGTTGTGGCAATCGGGTGCGTTCCGAGAGAACGCGGACATCGCCGATCGTGTGATGGACTCCATGGACCTGGAGCGTGAGAAGGGCATCACGATCCTGGCCAAACAGACCGCCGTACGGTACTCGGGGCCGGGTGCGCCAGAGGGCGGACTCACCATCAACATCATCGACACTCCCGGTCACGCAGACTTCGGGGGGGAGGTCGAACGCGGACTCGAAATGGTCGACGGAGTCCTGCTTCTGGTCGACGCCTCCGAAGGCCCGTTGCCGCAGACACGATTCGTCCTGGGCAAGGCGCTGGCGAAGGGGCTCCCCGTCGTTCTCGTCATCAACAAGGTCGATCGCAGTGACGCCCGGATCGCGGCTGTGCTGGATGAGGTCTATGAGCTGTTCTTCGATCTCGAGGCCACCGAGGATCAGATCGACTTCCCCGTCATCTACGCCAGCGCCAAGGCCGGCCGCGCATCCTTGGCGCAACCCGAGGACGGCGGAATGCCCGACGGTGAGAACTTGGAACCTCTGTTCACCACCTTGGTGCAGACCGTTCCCGCCCCCGAGTACGACGAGACCGGTCCGCTGCAGGCGCACGTCACCAACCTCGATGCGTCCCCGTATCTGGGTCGCCTGGCGGTCTGCCGAGTTCATGCAGGGGAAATCCGCAAGGGGCAGCAGGTCGCCTGGTGCCGGGCTGACGGGAGCATTGAGAACGCCAAGGTCACCGACCTCCTCATGACCCGGGCCCTCGAACGTGTCCCGGTCGACTCCGCGGCTGCCGGTGACATCATCGCGGTCGCGGGACTGCCCGACATCACCATCGGTGAGACCCTGGCCGACCCCGCCGATCCGCGCCCGCTGCCCGTCATCACGGTGGACGAGCCAAGCATCTCGGTGACGATCGGCACCAACACCGCACCCCTGGCCGGCAAGAGCGGCAACAAGATGACGGCCCGGCTGGTGAAGAACCGATTGGACGCCGAGCTCATCGGAAATGTCTCGCTGCGGGTCCTCGAGACCGAGCGCCCCGACGCGTGGGAGGTCCAAGGCCGCGGTGAACTCCAACTCGCCGTCCTGGTCGAGATGATGCGTCGGGAAGGGTTCGAACTCACCGTGGGCAAGCCCGTCGTGGTCACGCGCGAGATCGATGGCACCCTGCACGAACCGATGGAGGAGCTCACTATCGATGTCCCCGAGGATTTCGTGGGGGTCGTCACTCAACTGCTCGGACTGCGCCGGGGTCGCATGAAGCAGATGCACAACCACGGCACCGGATGGGTTCGGCTGGAATACGCGGTTCCCGCCCGTGGGCTCATCGGCTTCCGCACGGAATTCCTCACCGAGACCCGAGGCACCGGGCTGATGCACCATGTGTTCGGCGGCTATGAGCCATGGCACGGGGAATTGCGGACCCGGCCCTCGGGCTCCTTGGTGGCGGACCGACAAGGGACGGTCACCACGTATGCGTGCTTCGGGCTCCAGGAACGCGGCACCTTGTTCGTCGATCCGGGTGCCCAGGTCTACGAGGGCATGATCGTCGGTGAGAACGCTCGGGCCGATGACATGGATGTCAATCCCACCAAGGAGAAGAAGCTCACCAACATCCGATCCTCCACAGGGGACGAACTCGAACGACTGATCCCGGCCCGCCGCTTGTCGCTGGAACAGGCCCTCGAGTTCTGTCGTGAGGACGAGTGCGTCGAGGTCACTCCAGGCGAAGTTCGGCTGCGTAAGACCGAACTGGCGGCGACCGCCCGCGCCCGAGTTGCTGCCCGGCGCAAAGCCCGCGACTCCTCGTAGTCCCCGCGACTCCTGGTAATCGGAGCGACTCCTGGTAGTCGGAGCGACGCCTCGCGAACGGAGCGACGCCTCGTGAACGGAGTAGGCCCGGTCCTCGGTTCCCCTACGGCCTCCGCCGGAGGTTCCCAGCATGGCTGGCGCCCCCAAAGTGCGGGGATCGGGTGACACCGGGGCAATTCGGTTTCCCTGTCCCCCGAACGGACCTACGGTTACCGCACTTCGGTACCGATCCCTCACGGGAGCGCCAGACGAGGTCTCCAACGGAGTGAAGTCCTTCCTGGGTTTGTGGGGTGCCCCGGGATCGGGTGGCAGTTGTCCGCGCGGAGGCGCCTCAGCGAAGAAGTCGATCGGGTTACGGGCGAGAGGACACAGCAGTGCGCAGAATGGGTACCGCGAAGCGGTCCATGGTCGTGGTCATGGGGGCTGCCGTGGTGGCGGCGTCGGCGGTGGTACCAGCGGCTGGCGCGACTTCAGGGGTTGCTGTGTCGTGGACGACGACCAGTGATTGGGGGACGGGGTATTGCGTCGACGCCCGCGTGACCACCGATGCCGCGACGCCTGTGGTGTGGTCTGTTCCCATGGATCGTCCGGGAACTGTCACGTCGGTGTGGAACGCTCGGTTGAGTACCCAGGACGGCGGCACTGTTGCCTCGGGGCAGACGTGGAACTCGTTGGTCTCGAGTGCTGCCCCGGCCTCGTTCGGATTGTGCTTGACGCGTACGGGTGCACCGTCTCCGACGTCGAGTCCGACGCCGACTCCGACGCCGACGCCGACGCCGACTCCGACTCCGACGTCGACCCCGACGCAGACCACCCCCGCGCCGACGCCCGACGCCGACTTCCGACTCCAACCCCGACCTCGACTCCGACGCCGACGGCCGCTCCGGTCGTTGCGAAGACGGAGGTCACGGCGCAGTGGAATACGGGGTACTGCGTCGACGTCACCGTGACCACCGCGACCGCGAGCCCGGTGAGTTGGTCGATTCCGTATGGCGTCAGCGGTCAACTGAACTCGTTGTGGAACGCCAAGACGGCCACCGTCAGCGGATCGTTGCGGTTTGTGGGGGAGTCGTGGAACCGCACGGTCACGGCGGCGACCCCGGCGGTCTTCGGGTACTGCGCCACGGGTAAGGCCCCGAGCCCGACACCGACACCGACACCGACCCCGACCCCGACCCCGACACCGAGCCTGACGCCCACCCCTACTCCAACCCCCACGCCTACCCCGACCAGTTCGGTGACTTCCGCCCCACCTACGAGCTCGCCACCTACGAGCTCGCCGCCCACGAGTACGCCGACTCCGACAGCGCCGAGTGGACTCCCCACGCCCGTGTCATTCACCCCGACGAGTGCAGCGGACGGCGTGATCCACTTTCATCTCAATCTCCCCTTCGGATCGGGCAACGTCGAGCGGCTCACGCTCTCCACGAACCACACGGACCTGATCATTTCCAACTTCGTCGCAGGGGCGCTTCTCGGGCGGCTCGTCGAGGAGAAGGACCCGGAACTGCGCTTCAACAAGGACTACGTGTACGGCGCATTGTTCGCACAACTACTGCAGGAGAACATCGACACGGGCAACTACCAGCAGGGCACCAACTGGATCAACCCGGATGCCGTTGAACGGGGCAGACTGCTGTCCCCCGGCCAGGGCGGCCCCTACCAGATCAACGACTACTCCAAACGGCTGGAGACCGATGCCGGGATCGGGTTGGTCAACTTCGTCGCGCTGCAGAAGGGTCTTGGGTACTCAGTCGAGGATCAGGACTCCGGCGCCCAAACGGCGGCTGTCGGTCCCGAATCGCTTGACGACAAGTACTTCGGCCCGATGGCTGCCGCGTTCTTCCATCTCAACGACTTGAACCGACTCATCATGAACAACGCTGAGTCGTGGGGGCCACAGCATCAGTACTTCGCCACGTGCATGTCCAATCTGCGTGATCCCCGATCCGACGAGTTCAGCTACAACAACCTCGACATGTTGCTGAATGCGGCTTACAACGCCGGGACGTACTCGCGCATCCTGAACGACTACGTCCGCATCTGTGCCCGCCAGTTCGGTACTGGTCCGGAGTCGACCCAGGTCAAGTCCCAGGGCGATTACTCATTGTCCGATACCGCCTATCAGTCCGCGATCGGCACCAGCGAGTCTGCCGGTTCCACGTTCATCCTTTATCCCCGCCAGGTGAGGTTGTATCTGGATCAGATCTACAACTCGCCGCACTTCCCGTCGGCCGCGATCACCGGCGAGAACAGTGTGAGACTGTCCGCCCGCGATATCGGCTACGTCTTCGCCAACTCCATGGGAACCCTGGCCTACGTGGATGACCAGTCGAGGTATCGATACATCGACTGGTCCGACAGTGATGCGGCCTACCACGCCGCGCTCGACTCCTTGGAGCTGACCGAGGGATCAGTTCTCGACATCTCCAAGAAGGCTGATCGCTCGCGGTTCTTCGCTCTGCTCGATGCTTCGATCGACAACGTCGCGAAGCGCTTGAACACAACATTCGGCCAGGTCACCCAAACGACGATCCGCTAGCGCTGACCAGGCCACGCCACGGACCGCAGGAAGGACGAAACATGAGAACCGTGATCGCAGCAACTGTGGGGGCTGCCGTGGTGGCTGCTTCTGTGATCGTTCCGGTGGCGGGGGCTGCTGCGGGGGTTGCTGTGTCGTGGACGACGACCAGTGATTGGGGGACGGGGTATTGCGTCGACGCCCGCGTGACCACCGATGCCGCGACGCCTGTGGTGTGGTCTGTTCCCATGGATCGTCCGGGAACTGTCACGTCGGTGTGGAACGCTCGGTTGAGTACCCAGGACGGCGGCACTGTTGCCTCGGGGCAGACGTGGAACTCGTTGGTCTCGAGTGCTGCCCCGGCCTCGTTCGGATTGTGCTTGACGCGCACGAGTGCACCGTCTCCGACGCCGACTCCGACGCCGACTCCGACGCCGACTCCGACGCCGACTCCGACGCCGTCTCCGACGCCGACTCCGACGCCGACGCCGACTCCGACTCCGACGCCGTCTCCGACGCCGACGCCGACTCCGACTCCGACGTCGACCCCGACGCAGACCACCCCCGCGCCGACGCCCGCGCCGACTTCCACTCCAACCCCGACCTCGACTCCGACGCCGACGGCCGCTCCGGTCGTTGCGAAGACGGAGGTCACGGCGCAGTGGAATACGGGGTACTGCGTCGACGTCACCGTGACCACCGCGACCGCGAGCCCGGTGAGTTGGTCGATTCCGTATGGCGTCAGCGGTCAACTGAACTCGTTGTGGAACGCCAAGACGGCCACCGTCAGCGGATCGTTGCGGTTTGTGGGGGAGTCGTGGAACCGCACGGTCACGGCGGCGACCCCGGCGGTCTTCGGGTACTGCGCCACGGGTAAGGCCCCGAGCCCGACACCGACACCGACCCCGACCCCGACACCGACGCCGACCCCGAGTCCTTCGGTGACGTCTGCCCCGTCGGTGACTGCCACCCCCGCCCCGAGTGAGACGGCGAGTGCCACACCGACTGTCACACCGACACCCACACCGACACCCACACCGACACCCACGGTTTCGCCCTCTCCGACCGTCACACCGCCCCCGACGATCTCTCCGACGGCCCCTGCCGAGGGTCTGCGCCGCGTGGGGTACTTCACCGCGTGGGGCATCTATCAGCGCAACTTCTTCGTCAAGAATCTCGTCACGAGCGGGTCGGCAGCGAAGCTCACTCACATCAACTACGCATTCGGCAACATCAGTCCCTCCGGCGAGTGCTTCATCGTCAACCAGAGTGGCGAGGGTGACGCATGGGCGGATTACGCGCGGTCGTTCCCTGCCGACCAGAGCGTCGACGGCACCGGTGACACCTGGAATCAACCGTTGCGGGGCAACTTCAATCAGTTGCGCGAACTCAAGGCCCAGTACCCGCAGCTGAGGGTCCTCATCAGTCTGGGTGGCTGGACGTGGTCGGACCGCTTCTCAGATGTGGCCCTGACACAGGCATCCCGCGAGAAGTTCGTCCGCTCCTGCGTCGACCTCTATCTGAAGGGCAATCTGCCCCTGTACGACGGAGCGGGTGGCGCGGGTTCCGCCTCCGGTGTGTTCGATGGAATCGACGTCGACTGGGAATACCCGGCGTCACCAGGGCTGGACCCGAGCGCCCATCGTCCCGAGGACTCGCGCAACTACACGTTGCTGATGCAGGAGTTCCGGCGTCAGATGGATGCGTTGTCCACCAGCACTGGCCGCCGCTACGACCTCACCGCTGCGGTGCCGTCGGATCCCGCCAAGATCGCGAAGTTCGAGATCGGTGAGGTGTCGCGGATCCTGGACTTCATCAACATCATGGCCTACGACTTCCGCGGTGCTTGGGATGCGCAGGGTCCGACCAACTTCCACTCGAACCTGTTCCCCGACCCGTCATCGCCTGGGGGCGCGGACTTCAGGGCCTTCAGCGTGGCGACGGCCGTCGATGCCTGGCGAGCCGGAGGGGCGTCCGCCGACAAACTCGTGGTCGGAGTGCCGTTCTACGGGCGAGGCTGGACCGGAGTCGCGGGGGGCGGAGACGGACTGTACCAGGCCGCTGGCCAGCCGGCTCCTGCCACGTATGAGGCGGGCTACGAAGACTTCAAGGTCCTCCGTTCGCTGCCGGGTTACACGTCCTACCGTCACCCGGTCACCAAACAGAGTTGGATCTTCAACGGCAACACGTTCTGGTCGTTCGACGACGCCCAGGTGCTGGCCGACAAGTCCGCCTACATCAAGGCGAATGGCCTCGGGGGCGCGATGATCTGGTCGTTGGACGGTGACAGCGCTGACGGCGCCCTCATGAGTGCTCTGGACGCCGGTCTGGGCTGACCTCGTCACCGGTCCGACCAAGGCTTCACGGCGGCCTTGTCGCGCTCGTTCTTGGCGATCGCCAACGTCGCGTAGGCCGTGAGGGCGAAGGACATGCCCAGCAAGGTCCGGGTGCTGACCGCGAGCGTCGAGTCGAACACCATGTTGTAGGACACCAGAACGAACGGGGCGAGGGCGGCGACGAATGAGAGCCCGTAGAACAACGCGGTGACCGGGATCCCTTCCTGCCGGTCCCGCACGACCTTGCTGACACCCAAGCAGCCGTACAAGCTGAACAGTGCGGCGGTGTAGAGGAAGTAGCGCTCACCGATTGTGATCCCCGCGGCGTACCAGACGGAGTACAGGAACGTGATCGCGCCGAGCGCGAAAGCGAACCATGACACGCCCTGCCAGGCGCCGGTGGGGGGTGGGATTGTGCCGACCCGGACCGGGGCCACGTTCGGCGGGGGGAAATCCGTTGCGGGTGTTGCGGGTACGGACTCGACGGTGTCAGTCGTGTTCATCGGGATTCCTTTCGGTGGGTGCTGCGGTCGGGGGTCATGCTGAACAGGTCGCCGGGTTGGCACTCGAGTGCCTCACACAGGGCGATGAGAGTCGTGAAGCGGATCGCTTTTGCGCGGTTGTTCTTCAGGATGGACAGGTTCACGTGCGTGACGCCCACGCGCTGCGACAACTCCATCACCGTCATGTGGCGCTCGGCCAACAGGTCGTCGAGGTGGCAGATGATCTCGGGCATCCTCAGATCAGTCCCTCGGTGTCTTCCACGATTCGCCGACCCGAGCGGAACGCCCCGGCGAGCACCAGTGTGACCGCGGCCAGCGCGATGGGGATCAAGGAGTAGTAGGGGATGACGGCGATATCCGTCCCGGGTGCCGCGACGCTGGTCAGCCATCGAGCGGTCACATAGTTCACGGTGTCAGCGCCGGCCGAGGCCACCAGGATTGCGAGGGCGATCTGGGTGAAGCGTCGTGCGTGCGATGGATGGAACGGGTCACCCGCCGCGATATTGGCGAGGATCCGCGCCAAGAGGTAGGCGATGCTCGCCAACCCCAGCAACCAGATCGACGTTCCCAGATCGCTCAGCAGACGCAGAGTCAGCGGGACTGAGGACCCGTCCGGCAGTCGGTCGACGAACAGGTTGACGGTCAGCCCATCGTCACCTGTGGGCCGGATCTGCTGGCCGTCGGGCAGGGGGACGGTCATCAAGGCAGTCTCCGATGCCGCTGGTGCCAGGTTCACGGTCGCGACGGCACCGGGCTCGGTGATCTGATGAATGGGCAGTGCGATCGCGATGATGGTGAGCACCGCTGAGCCCACGAGCAGCAGCGCCCCCAACGGCGATGCCAGCCGGGACGTGTCGGATGCGGTGCTGGATGTCATCGCAGCGGCCTCCCTGCATCGGGGTTTCTTATCGAAAAACAATAACATCGAATATCGATAAGTCTTGGGGCGTCACCCGAATGGCGCTGCAGGGACCTCGCATCCTGCTCCCAGCCGATTCCCAGGCTGACAGGGCACGGTGGCCCCATGAATGACGAGCAGTGGCCCGGCCGGGCCGACCATCCGACGGAACCGATCGAGCAGCCAGGTGACGCTCCCCCGCCCGGGTTGCACAGCGACGCGGATTCGGAGCCAGGGGTGAGTGCGGACACAGTCGGAGAGGACTGGCAGCAGCGCTACGAGACCCAGGCCAAGCGCACCAAGATCTTCATGGCCACGACTGTCGCTGCTGCGGCGGCCCTGGTGGGCAGCCTGTTCTTCGCCGCCGCTCAGGCGGGGAACTCCGGAGCCGATCCTTCCCGGTTCGGCAATCCTGGTTTGGGCCGGGGGACGGGCCCTGGAGCCGGTCCTGGGATGGGACGCGGTCCGTCGGATGGTGGACCGCCGGGAATGGGCCATCACGGAGGGTTCGACAACGAGGCGGACTTCGACGACGCGGACTTCGACGACGCGGGCCTCGATGATGACTCGGACCCGGATTACAGCGGCTGACCATCGACCCCGATCGCCCGGTAGCGAGGGTCGACGGTGAGGTCACGCCAGATCGGGACCACCCCGATGTAGGTCAGCGCCGTAACCGCCAGGGTGATCGGCATGGTCAACGCATAGCCGACCAACAACCATGTCGACGAGTCCCCGTCCGGAGTCGCCACAAGGCCGACGGCGATCACGGACAACGGCAGCAGCACGGCGGACACCACGATCTGACCCAGGACCGAGGCGACAATGGCCCACAAGAGGTAGCGCCCGAGAACGGCCCAGAACCGCCCTCGCGTCGCCGTCCAGGTCCAGCGCAGCGCCCCGGGGCCGATCACGACCTGAGCCCCGATCGGGCTGAGCCGCCCGATCAACCACAGGCCGACCGCCACAGCTGCGACGACGCTCGTGAGAGCGAGAAGGACGGCCAGACCAGGGGCGGACCATAGCGCCGCGATCGCGGCTATGAGCCCGACTGCGAGCAGCGCGACGATCGCCGCCACAGCCACGACGTAGCCCACAAGACGCAAGCCGCCTGCAATCGCGGCGGACCACGCATCTGCCAAGCGCACGGATCGCTCTGCCGCCGCATCCATCGCCAGTCGGCTCACGGCGGCGATGTGGCCGCAGGACACCAGAACCGTCATCAGGGCGAGCAACACTGCGATGCCGATCCACGCTCCGGGTGACTGCACACGCAGGAGATGCGCCAGCGCCTGTTCGGCCTGTTCCGCCTGATTCTGGGCACGGCCGGGGTCGGGGTAGCCGTACGGGTTGGGAGTCAGCGCGACCAGCCGGGCGAGTGCCGTGAGATCGACGGTGAGCGTCGTGAGGATCGCCAGCACGGCGACCCAGGCACCCCACAGCACGAGCCCGACCGAGAGGATCTGCCACCACGCCCGAGTCAGGATCCGGCCAACGTCACCGAATAGGGCTGAGACCCGCCTCATACCTGCTGCCGGTGAGGGCTGACGTGTTCGGGCTGTAGGCGCCATGCCGCTGCTCGACCCACTCCGTGGTGGCGGCGGGGGCCGCCGACGCGTCCGGGGTCGTTGCCCCCCAACGCGAGGCTCCCCAATCCGATACCGCGTCTGGGGTCCAGGCGGAACCGTCCCAGTACCGCCGGCCCGCGGGATCGCTCGGATCGGGGTACCAGCCCGGCGTGGGATCACTCACAGATTCAGGCTACGGGCAGCCCCGACGGGCGGATTCGCTCCGCTGGCCGCACCATCGGTACATGACCGACGAGAGACCACGAACCAGCCAGCGACCCCCCACCACCGCCCCCGACTGCGGAGCACCCTCGGCCCGCGAACCCCCGGCCCACGAAGCATCCCCGGACCGATCGACACCATACGACGAAGTGGACCGACGCCGACCTGCCGGACCTCTCCGAGCGAACCTTCGTGGTCACCGGCGCGACCAGCGGTCTCGGACTCGAAACCGCGGTGGCCCTTTGCGCGCATGGCGCGACTGTCGTGCTCGCCGGGCGCGATCCCGGTCGCCTGCGGTCTGCCGTGACCAAGGCCGGAGCGGTCGCCACCGGCCCTGAACCCTCCGGCCAACTGCTCGACCTCGCGGACCTCGGGTCGGTGCGGTCGGCGGCAGAGGAGCTCGCCGAACAGCATCCGGTCATCAATGTCCTGATCAACAACGCGGGTATCATGGCCACCCCGCGCCGCCAAACGGCTGACGGATTCGAACTCCAGGTCGGCACCAACCATTTGGGACACTTCGCGCTCACGGGCCTCCTTCTCCCGGCGCTCCTGGCCGCCGACGCCGGACCGCAGGCAGCGCGCGTCGTCACCGTGTCCAGCGGCGCTCATCGCATGGGCTCGGTGGATCCTGACGACCTCTTCTTCGAACGCCGGACCTACCGCCCGTGGCAGGCGTACGGCCAGAGCAAGTTGGCCAACCTGCTGTTCACGTCAGAGCTGGCCCGGCAAGCCGAACTGGCGGACGTGCCCGTCATCGCGGCCGCCGCCCACCCGGGATACGCGGGAACCAACCTGCAATTCGCCGGACCGTCCTTCGCGCAGAACAGCATCGGACGCCTCTGGATGAAGGGAATGAACTCCGTGTTGGGTCAATCGGCGCTGGCCGGCGCCTGGCCCACTCTGTACGCGGCCACCCGGCCCGACGTCCACAGTGGTGACTACATCGGTCCCGACGGTTGGTTGGAGCAGCGTGGGCACCCGCGGCACGTGGGTCGCAGCGCTGCCGCCAAGGATATGGCTGTCGCGGCTCGGCTTTGGGAGCGCAGCGAGGAACTGACGGGCGTGACGTACGAATGGCCCGCTGACTGATCATTGACTCGACTGACGGGACGCGGACCGGCAGCGGATGGGCAGCAGGGGTCCGGTGTCAGCAGTAGGGGCAGTGGCGGCAGCCGTTGCCACAACAGCGGCCCCGCTCCGCGTGCGTGAGGGCAGTGATCACGAACAGCCCGGTCTGCGGATCGAGGTACCCCGGATGCCCGGCCGCCATCGCCTCCTCATGGCGCCGCAGGATCTCGCTGCGCATGGGGTGCTCCGTCGGCAGGCGATCGGGGTGTGGCTGCGTCAATGGACGGGTCATCTGCCCCCCGGACTCCCCTCCGGAATCAGGACGAGGCTTCCCGTCACATCGCCGGCACTCACGCGATCCAGCGCCGACGCGGCGGCCGTCAGCGGCAAGGTCTCATACGCGGTGCGGACATCGGCGGGCCCGACCAGCTCCAGGAAATCGCGCACATCTGCTCGGGTGACGTTGGCGACGGACCGCAGCGATCGTTCCCACCACAGATCGTCATAGTCGAACTGAGGGATGCGGTCGAGGTGGATGGCGTTGATGGCAACAGTCCCACCCCGGCGAACCGATCGCAGCGCTGCCACGACGACGTCCCCCGAGGGCGCGAACGTCACTGCGGCGTCGAGTTCGTGCGGCACCGTCTCGTCGTAGGTACCGGCCCATTCGGCACCCAACGACATCGCCCGATCTACCTCAGCCGCCGAACGGGTGATCACCGAACAGCGGACTCCCCAGTGGTTCGCGACCTGGATGGCCAGGGATGCCGAGGCCCCGAAGCCGAACAGGCCCAGGCGCTGTGTCTGACCCTCAGGGGCCGGGCCGGTGATCCCCGCGATGTGCAACGACCGGAACCCGATGACGCCGCCGCACAGCAAGGGGGCGACATCGGCGTCGCTGCGCTCGTCCAGGGAGTGCGGTATCGGGTGGATGAAGCCCGGATCGGCGCGCACCAACTGCGCATACCCACCGTCCACATCCCATCCGGTGAACTGTGCGTGTTCGCACAAGTTCTCCCGCCCCGTGCGACAGAAGTCACACACACCACAGGCGTATGCCAGCCACACCAGACCCACCCGACGCCCGGCATCCGGACCTTCCGCTATGCGGCCGACGACCTGGTGGCCCGGGATCACAGGCATCCGGTGGGCGGGCAGATCTCCGGTGACGAGTTGTAGATCGGTGCGGCACACCGCCGTCGCCGTGACCTGGATCAAAGTGCCGGGGCCGACGGGGTCCGCAACCTCACCCACGGACATGGCTCGGGCCGGGTCGGGATCGGGGGTGTTCAGTCGGGCAGCCAGCACGAGCCCATGATCACATTCCCAGCCCCAGCTTGCTGATCGGAGATCACGATCCGCGCACCGGTGCCGCGGGCGGTGGTTTGGCCCCTGGGAGAGCGGGGAAGGGTCGCCGGGGCTTTGCTGCGCCCGGTCGACGCCAGGCTGGTGGGCGGTGGGACTCAAGGAGTCCGGCCACGTGCTCCACAGGACCCGGTGTCCGCCCGAGGGCCGGTAAGCAAGGCCGGTAACTCAAGAACCGGTTATCGGTAAAGGAGAGAGGTATTCGTGACGACCGCTGGGACGTCAACTCGTGCTGCCCGCTACCCGCTCATCGTCGTGGACTGGGCGCAGGATCGCGCCTCCTTCGACTGGATCCGAACCGCGGGACCCGGTGATGTTGCACACCTCAGGCTCACACCGACGTGCCAGACCTGGGACGGCAGCGGGCGCCCGGTGATCGTTCAGGGTTCATCGGTGACCGTCACCTCCGACGCCGTCGATCCGGCTGTGCGCAACATCGTGACCGAGTGGAGATCGCGCGCCCCCGTCGGCGTCATGCCCGCCTCGATGTCCGGCGACACTGCCATCCCATTCCTCGTCGACGATGTCGCCGCGGCCCGGGATCGGCTCGCCTCCGGCGGGACCACCGGGCGCCACCCGGCCGCAAGGCGTTGGCTGCCCATCTTGTTGATGGCAGTCGCCGCCGTCTCCTTGATCCCGCTACTCCAGGTCGACCTGCTCACCGGATCGATCTCCTTCGTGCTCTACGTCGTCGCCTCGTGGGGCATGGACCGCTGGACTGCCCCGGCGCGCCACTGGGGCGGTCGAACCGATCCCCACGACACGATCAGTCGCATCGCAGTGGCGACCCGGATCGGGTTCTGGGCCGTTGCGGCGGCGGCCCTCACACTGGTGATTCTCGACTGGGCCGAAGTCATCCCCCGGTTGTTCCGTTGGGTCTGAAAGCCGCTCCGCGCAGCGCGAACACGGTCGGCGGGGGCCGGTGGGCCGGTGTACCTTGGCACTGCGGTGCCCGGTCTGTCGCCGGGTCACTGATCCGTGGGCAGCGTGCCCACGCGACCGGACACCGGAGGCCCGACCCGCCCCCATGGACCTGAAACGAATCGCCCGCGGCCCCGTGCTGTGGATTCTGCTCGCGCTGGTGCTGCTGCTCGTCGCAACGAGCGTCATGTCCGACCTACGCGGACCGACTGAGGTTCCCACGTCGCAGGCTGTGCAGTCCATCCAGGACAACCAGGTCGCTCAGGCCACACTGATCGACCGGGACCAGCGGTTGAACCTGACCATGGGCGACGGCACCCAGCAGACTTCTCAGTTCATCACCGGGCAGGGTGTCGAACTGCAGCAGCTGCTGCAGACCAAGTTCGACGAGGGCCAGTTGAAGGACGGCTACAACGTCGAGGTGCCGCAGGAGAGCCTGCTCGTCACCTTGCTGGTGTCATTCCTGCCGATTCTGTTGATTCTGTTCCTGCTGTTCTTCTTCCTCAACCAGATGCAGGGCGGCGGCGGGCGCCTCATGTCCTTCGGCAAGTCCAAGGCGAAGATCGTCAGTAAGGACATGCCCAAGACCACATTCGCCGATGTGGCCGGAGCTGACGAGGCCGTCGAGGAACTGCAGGAGATCAAGGAGTTCCTCGAAGATCCCAGCAAGTTCACGGCGGTCGGCGCCAAGATTCCCAAAGGCGTGCTGTTGTACGGCCCCCCCGGAACCGGCAAGACCCTGCTGGCCCGCGCGGTCGCCGGGGAGGCCGGCGTGCCGTTCTTCTCCATCTCCGGGTCGGACTTCGTGGAGATGTTCGTCGGCGTCGGCGCTTCCCGGGTCCGCGATCTGTTCGAGCAGGCCAAGAACAATGCCCCCGCCATCATCTTCGTCGACGAGATCGATGCTGTTGGTCGGCATCGAGGTGCGGGACTCGGCGGTGGCCATGACGAGCGGGAGCAGACCCTCAACCAGATGCTCGTCGAGATGGACGGCTTCGACGTCACCGGCGGTGTGATCCTCATCGCCGCGACCAACCGACCCGACATCCTCGACCCCGCCCTGCTGCGCCCGGGCCGGTTCGATCGTCAGATCGCGGTCGAATCCCCGGACCTCAAGGGTCGCGAAGCGATTCTCAAGGTCCACTCGACCGGCAAACCCCTGGCGCCGGACGTCGACCTCGAGAGCATCGCGAAGCGTTCGCCGGGCTTCACCGGCGCCGATCTAGCCAATGTGCTGAACGAGGCAGCCCTGCTGACAGCCCGCAACGGCGACAAGCTCATCACCAACAAGGCTCTCGACGAGGCTATCGATCGGGTGATCGCCGGTCCCCAGAAGCGCACCAGGGTCATGGACGAACACGAGCGCAAGATCACGGCCTACCACGAAGGAGGCCACGCCATCGTGGCCGCCGCGTTGCCTGGCAATGACCCCGTGCACAAGATCACGATCCTGCCGCGCGGACGGGCCTTGGGATACACGATGGTCTTGCCCGATCAGGAGAAGTACTCCCGGACTCGCTCGGAGATGCTCAACCAGTTGGCCTACATGCTGGGCGGTCGCGCTGCCGAAGAACTCGTGTTCCACGACCCGACCACCGGGGCGGCGAACGACATCGAGAAAGCCACCAGTCTGGCTCGGGCCATGGTCACCCAGTACGGCATGACCGAGCGGCTCGGTGCGATCAAGTACGGCCAGGAGCAAGGAGAGGTGTTCCTGGGACGCGACATGGGCCATTCCCGTGACTACTCCGAGGACGTTGCCGGCGCCATCGACGAAGAGGTCCGCACGCTCATCGAGGCCGCGCACCAGGAAGCCTTCGACATCCTGGTCACCAACCGGGATGTGCTCGATCATCTGGTCCTGGAGCTGCTCGAAAAGGAGACCCTGAACAAGTCGGAGGTCGAGCAGATCTTCTCCGCACTGGACCTCAACGATGTCCGGCCCGCCTGGACGGGCTCGGCTCGGCGCGCTCCGTCGGATCGCCCGCCGGTGTTGACCCCCAAGGAGGTCGCCGGCCTCAACGGTCATGGCTCAGCCAACGGTTCCGGCAACGGCAGCCGGGGTGGCGCCGACGTCGATGTCAGTGATGGTGCGTCCACGGGAGCGGCAACCACATCCGGCACGGCTCCCGGTGATTCCGGCCCGTGGGATCCCCCGGCCGGCGAGTCACCGATCGGTCGATGACCGGTCCCCAAGAGTTCCCGCGACTTGACCAGATCGGCCCGGTGGCGGACTGGCGTTGTCAGCCTCACACTGAAGCGTGACCGAAATGACTGACTCGGATTTCGACCACGTCCGGGCCGAGGCCGCCGTCCGCGAACTACTGATCGCCATCGGCGAGGATCCGGATCGGGAGGGACTGCGCGAGACACCTGCCCGGGTGGCCCGCAGTTTCCACGAAGTGACCGGGGGCATGCGCCTGGAACCCAAGACGGTGCTGTCGACGACCTTCGAGGCGGATCACGACGAGATGGTTCTTGTCCGAGATATCGAAGTCTTCTCGCTGTGCGAGCACCACTTGGTTCCGTTCAGCGGAGTAGCTCATGTCGGCTACATCCCCGCGCAGGACGGCCGAGTGGCGGGACTGTCCAAGCTGGCCCGCCTGGTGGACGTCTACGCCCGGCGACTGCAGGTGCAGGAGCGGCTCACGACCCAGATCGCCGACGCCTTGGTCTCGGTCCTCGAACCGCGCGGTGTGATCGTCGTGGTCGACTGTGAACACCTGTGCATGGCGATGCGCGGAGTGCGCAAGTCGGGTGCCCGAACCCTGACGAGCGCCGTGCGCGGCCAACTGCGGGATTCGGTCAGTCGGGCCGAGGCGATGTCCCTGATCCTCAAGAACTGAGCGGGATCCTCAAACACCGGGCGGGATCCCCAAACACCGGGCGGGATCCCCAAACACCGAGCGGGATCCCCAAACACCGAGTGGGATCCCCAACACCGAGTGGGATCCTCACGAACCGAGCGGGATCCTCAGTTGCTGCGTTCCGCTGCTCCGTATGCTGGCGGGGTGTCAGGTCCCGTCGGTCCCCGTGGTCTGCCTGCCCCATTGACCGACACAGGCCGCTGTCTGGTCATGGGAATCATCAATGTCACCCCTGATTCCTTCTCCGACGGCAGCCGGTATGCCGACCCGCCCGCCGCCATCGCTCACGGACAGTCTCTGGTGGCCGCAGGTGCCGACTTGGTCGACGTCGGGGGGGAGTCGACCCGACCCGGGGCCGATCGCATCAGCACCGACGACGAACTCGCCCGCGTCCTTCCGGTGATCGAAGGCTTGGCGACCGCAGGGGTGCCGGTGAGCATCGACACGATGCGTGCCGCGACAGCTCTTAAGGCGGTGGCAGCGGGAGCGGTCATGGTCAACGACGTGTCCGGCGGACGGGCGGATCCCACCATGTACCGTGCCATCGCCGACTTGGGCACGCCGTATGTCGTGATGCACTGGCGGGCCCACTCGCGCGAGATGAATCGATGGGCCACTTACTCCGACGTTGTCAGCGACGTCCTGGCTGAGTTGGGCAGCGCCGTCGCCGATGCGCGCGCGGCGGGCGTCTCGGCCGATCGACTCGTGATCGACCCCGGACTGGGCTTCGCCAAGGAGGCCCGCCACAACTGGGCCCTGCTGGCGGCCATGGACCGACTGGTGGCGCTCGGATTCCCGGTACTGGTCGGAGCCAGCCGCAAGCGGTTCCTCGGGGAACTCCTGGCCGACGAGCACGGCCCCCGTTCGTTGGATGCACGAGAGGCCGCCACCGCAGCCGTATCCGCGCTGGCTGCGGCAGGCGGTGCGTGGTGTGTTCGGGTTCACGACGTGGCGGCGACCCACGACGCCGTCCGTGTTGTCGCGGCACTCGAGGGCGCTCGATCGGGCGACGCGACCTGAGGCTGGTTCAGATGGTTGCCAACTCCGACAAGCCCGTGCCCTTCGTTCGAGTGACCTGAGGTCAGCAGTCGTGGGCCCTGCGGCGGTCGTCAGCGGTCGCAGCGCAAGTAGACGTCCCGGGCGTCGTTGGCCGGTTGGTTGGGTCGCGGGATCTGGTCGGTGATGACCTTCGACGTACTCCAGACCTCCGGGGGCGGGCTGCGGAATGAGGTCACGTAGCAACTGCCGGCCCAACTGGGAATCCACGTGCTGACCGAATAGCCCTGTCCCAGCAGAATGGATCGCGCCTCGGTCGCCGTCTTGCCCATGACGTCGGGAACCACCTTGTTCGCCGGACACGGCACTTCCACCGGACGCGGCCTTTCCAGCCCGACGTACCGGTAGCAGGTCCGACTCGTGCTGAAAGAGACCGCACTGCCCGGGGCGGCCTGATTCAAGGTGCCATCGGCGGCGCCGGTCACGAACTTGGATTCGTACAGCCAGGTGTCTCCAGGCCCTCCTCTGAGCGAGGGTTGGACGACCTTCGGGTAGGACTGGCCGGTCGGGAACGAGAACTTGACCACCTGCTCTGTGCGGCTTTCCCGGAAGGGAAGCTCCGTGGCGATGGCCTTGATGACGGGGGTTCCTCGGATATCGCGATAGGCGGCCGCGGCAGAGGCGGACAGCGGCGGTGCAGTCACCTCGATCTCGACAGGGTCGGACCACTGTTCCTCCGGCCATACCCCGGCGGACAACTGCACCATGACCGTCCCTTGACCGACGAGCTGGGTCGTGTTGCTGATCCGCTTGTCGTCGGTGTCGATTGATCCGCCGGCGTCCAGTTGATTGCCGTCCGAGTCCTTGACCCACACGTTGATCCAGTTCCCGGGACTGAACCCTTCAGTGTGCCCTTCGATCACGAACGGCTGTCCGGATACGACGCGCTTCGGGAAGGAGTCGATGGTCACCCCGAAGCGTGGTTCGGCAGTCGCCGCGAGCCCGACGCGGCGGAAGTTGGGCATGATCGTGCCCGGGGCAGGGTTGTCGCTCGTCGGCGTCACCGGCGGGCGGTTGTCATCCGTGGATGGCGGGGGCTCGGGGACCTCGCCGCTGTCGTCGATGACCAGCGTGAGAGGTCCGGTTCGTTTGGGGTTGGCGGCCCGGTTCGTCGCCTGCTGCTTGCCCTTGGCGAGTTTCCTCCCCGGGGCAGGGAGCGTTTCGACAGTCCGGGCAATCCGATCGGCATCGAACCGGACGGTGGCGGAGGCCCGATCGAATCGGGGTCGGCTCAGCATCAGGGCCATCTGGGTGGGCAGTTCGCCCGGGGTGCGCTGATAGGTCAGCACCGCGGTCGGATGGGCAGAGCCGAACCGCTTCTTCCAGTGAGAGACAAAGTGGTCGAGTCGAACGTGGGTCGCGTCGCGGGACGGGCGATGGGCGAACCGCGCGACCCGTTGGTCCACTCCCGTGAGTCGAAGTCGCAGACGAGAATCGTCATTGCCGGTCAATGACCCGTTGCGGGCGGCCAAGGACCACAAGTAGTCGGGGTTCTCGTCGATACCCACCACCTGACCTGAAGCCTGTGGGCCGGGGGTGGCCGCCAGGGCGCCGACCCCGAGCCCAGCAATGAACAGGGCAGCGACCGCGCCCACGGTCACGAACAATCTGCGCACGATGAACTCCTCAAATGCCGACCGGGAAGCGACCCGCGAAGCTCCGAGTGGCCAACGCGTGTGAGAAGTGATTGTGAGTGTCGCGTGATGGTTCGCGCAACCACAAACCATCCGGATGCGGACATTCTTCGGTGATCCGGACCAGGTGGGTTCGCTGAGCCGCCGAACAGTCCGGCTGCCGCGGGCCGATCGCTGGGAATGACAGGTCGACCCGCGGGATGACACATGTGCGTGCCAGCATGGCTCTGTGACCTCACCCGAACCTGCCGCGGCCCCGCACTCGGACAGCGGCGCCGCCCCGGAGCGCGAGTCGCTGGGGATGCCGCTGGTCGCCCTCATCATGGTGGCCGCGGTGGCCAACCTGAACCTCGCGGTCGCCAACGTCGCGCTCCCGGACATCGGCAAATCCTTCGACTCCTCACAGACCGCGCTGAACATGATCGCCATCGGCTTCTCGCTGGGGCTGGCGGCCTCGGTGTTATACCTGGGGGCACTGGGAGACCGGCACGGCCGAAAGGGCTTGATGCTGCTGGGAATGGTCTTGTCGATCCCCGCGTCCTTGATGGCTGCCTACGCCCCCAACGAATGGGTGCTGGTGGGTGCCCGCATCTTCGGTGGGGTGGCGGCGGGAATGGCCTTCCCCACCACTCTGGCCCTCATCACCGCGATCTGGGCGGGATCCTCGCGGACCCGGGCGATCGCGCTGTGGTCCGCGGTCGGCGGTGGCGTCATGGCGCTGGGGCCGCTCGTGTCGGGGGCCCTTCTGGAGAGCTTCTGGTGGGGTTCGGTCTTTCTCATCACCTTGCCGTTGGCGGTGATCGCGCTGCTTCTCGGAGCGAAGTTCGTTCCCGCCCATCTCGACGAGTCGACCCAACCCGTGGACAACATCGGTGGCGTGTTGTCGATCGTCATGGTGGCTGCGCTCGTCATCGGCATCAACTTCGCCCCGGTCCCGGGTGCGCTGCCTTTCGCGCTCGCGCTCGCCGGGATCACTGTCGTGGCGGGCGCCCTCTTCGTCGTGCGTCAGAAGCGCGCGCCAAACCCGCTGTACGACCTCGACTACGCGAAGCGCCGAGTCTTCTGGGTGGCGGCATTGGGCGGGATCATCGTCTTCGGCAGTTTGATGGCATCGATGTTCGTCGGGCAGCAGTACCTGCAGAACGTCTTGGCCCTGTCCACGTTCGAGGCTGGCGCTGTCCCGCTGTCGATCACGGCCGGGATGCTCGCGGTCGCCGGCCTGTCGGCCAAGTTGGTGGAAAGCCGTGGATCCCGCTTCACGTTGCTGTCCGGGTTCCTGTTCATCATGATCTCGTTCACCCTCATGCTGGTCGTCTGGACTGAAACCACCTCGATTCCCGTTGTCGTGTTCACCTACCTCATGGCAGGTATCGGAGTGGGCTTGGCCGGCACTCCTGCCTCCCACTCGCTCACCAGCTCCGTGCCGACCGACCGCGCCGGCATGGCGTCTGCGACCGCGGACCTGCAGCGTGACCTCGGTGGGGCCATCCTGCAGGCGATCCTCGGCGCACTGCTGACCGCCGGCTACGCCGCAAGCTTCGCTTCTCTGGTGGCCCAGGCGCCGCAACAGGTGAGTCAGGACGTGCTGGCTCAACTCCAAAAGTCGTTCTCGAGCGCGACGACGTTGGCCGAGCAGTACCCCGAGTACAGCAACCAGATCGTCGAGGCAGCCAAGCAGTCATTCCTGACGGGCGCGAACTGGGCCTACACAGCCGGGCTGGTCTGCGCGGCCGTGGGAGCTCTCGTGATCTTCTTCCTCTTCCCCAACCGCGAAGATGAGCGCGCCCTGCTGCGGCGTTACGCCGAGCAGGACAACAGTTCCATCGAGGTGATGTAGGTGGCCGACCGCATCGTTCTCGAGGGCGTGAGCGCGACTGGCTATCACGGCGTGTTGCCCGAGGAGCGCCGCAACGGTCAGCCTTTTGTGGTCGACGTGGAACTCGTGACGGATACATCTGTTGCTGCGGACAGTGATGACCTGGGCGACACGATCAACTATGCGGCAGTGGCCGCTGATGTCCGGGACATCATCACGGGGGAGCCCGTCGATCTGATCGAGACTCTCGCCGAACGAATCGCGCGGATATGCCTGACGCGCTCCCGGGTGGTGGCCGTTCAGGTCACCGTCCACAAACCGCAGGCACCCGTCGGAGTGCCCTTCACGGACGTGCGGGTCGTCATCACTCGCGATCGCGGTGACTGACGTGCGAGTCGCGCTGTCGGTCGGTTCGAACCTGGGTTATCGCCGCGCCGCGCTCGACCACGCCGTGACTGCGCTTGGGCAGATGCCTGGCGTAGCCGACGTCCGAGTCTCATCGGTGTACGAGACCGACCCCGTCGGAGGAGTCGAACAACCGGATTTCCTCAACATCGTGGTCGTCGCGAACCTCGGTGACGATCCCGCTGAAGAGGTGGCGCACGCGCTCCTCAATCTGGCCCGCAACGTGGAGGCCGATCTCGATCGCAGGCGCACCGTGCGCTGGGGACCGCGGACCGTTGATCTGGACATCCTGGCGGTTGGCACATGGACGAGTACCGATCCCGAACTGACCGTCCCGCATCCGCGTCTCGCGGAGCGCGCATTCGTGCTGGTCCCATGGGCCGAGGTCGATCCCGACTTCGACGTGCCCGGTCTGGGGGAGGTGACCGCACTGCTGGCGGCGCTGCCGGATTCCGAAGTGAAGGGTGTGCGGCAGGTGCGCTGACGGCTGCGCCAGGACATTCGGGCGCGTGGCCTTACGGTTGGGGCGGCCGTACGGTTGGGGCGTGAGTGATGATGGTCGCACCCGAGAGTTCCTCGACCGCTTCGCGGTCACGCCTGTTGCACCCGAGCGCTACACCGGCACCTGCCACCCGGCGTGGCCGGGTCGCGCATTCGGGGGTCAACTGGCGGCGCAGAGCGTGCAAGCTGCGGCAGCTGCGCTGACCGATGAGTCCTTACACCCATGGTCATTGCACATCCTCTTCCACGCTCCGGTGGCATCGAACTCCCGGATCGATTACCAGGTTCTCGCGCTGAAGGAGGGCCGGACCCTCACGAGCCGGCAGGTCCGGGTCGAGCAGGACGGCAAACTGCGGGCAACAGCGGTTGTGCTGTTCGGCATGACGGCAGAGGGACCGGAACACCAGTACCAGCAACCGGATGCACCACCTCCGGCACTCGTACCGCCGGAGGAACGGCTCATCGATCCCACTTTGGTAGCCCCGGACGCGGACTTCGAGGAGCTCGGCTATCCCGCCGAGTCCCTGGTCGACCTGAGGATCGTGGAGCGGGCCGAGAGGGGGCCTGCCGACAACTCGGCTGAGACGTCGGACGGCTACTTGCGCAAGGCGTGGATGCGCGTCATCCCGGATCTTCCCGACGACCCCATCACCGCCGCAGCGACGCTGTGCTACCTGTCCGACATCACGCTGGGAACCACCGCCCTGCAGCCCCACGGCGGCCGATCTCACACCACGGAACTGCAACTCGGCGCCGTCGAACTGGCGTTGTGGTTCACCGGCCCGGCGACGCTCAGCGAGTGGACCATGTTCGCCCAGGACACCGCCTTCGCCGGGCGCGGTCACGGATTGGCCCACGGGGTCTTCTTCAACTCGCGCGGCGAGGTCTCCGCGGTCGCGATGCAGAACGCGTTGATGCGACGCCGCTGAGACGGCTCAGCCAGAGTGCCGGCGGAGCAGAGGAGTGATGGCCTCGAGCACGGTGGCGTCCTCGATTGTCGACGGGACCGATTCAGCCCGGCCGTCCGCGATGCCACGCATCGTGCGGCGCAGGATCTTGCCGGACCGCGTCTTCGGTAGCGCCGGGACGATCACCACTTCCTTCATCGCCGCTACCGGTCCGACTCGATGACGAACCTCGGCGATGATCTCCGCGCTCAGTTCCTCCGGCGCCACATCGGCACCTGCTTTGAGCACCACGAAGGCACGCGGGCTCTGCCCCTTGAGGTCGTCCGCGACCCCGATCACCGCGCATTCCGCGACAGCGGGATGAGTAGCCACGACCGCCTCCATGACACCAGTGGACAGCCGGTGTCCGGCGACATTGATCACATCATCCGTGCGACCCAGTACGAACAAGTAGCCGTCCTCATCGACGTAGCCTCCGTCGCCGGTTGTGTAGAAGCCGGGGAACGCGGTCAGGTACGAGTCGATGTACCGCTGGTCCGCATGCCACAGCGTCGGGAGTGTTCCGGGTGGGAGAGGCAGTCGAATGACGATGCTGCCCTCTTGGCCCTCGGGAAGGGGCCTACCTTCGCCGTCCACCACCTGCACGTCGTATCCCGGCACAGGGACCGACGGTGAACCCTCCTTCAACGGAAGCGGCTCCAGTCCGCGAGGGTTTGCGGCGATGGGCCATCCGGTTTCCGTCTGCCACCAGTTGTCGACGACGGGAACATCGAGGGCCTCGGTGGCCCACTGATACGTATCTGGATCCAGTCGCTCGCCGGCCATGAAGAGCGACGCGAGTGACGATGTGTCGTGGTCGCCGATCAGCGTTGCGTCGGGGTCCTCCTTCCGGATGGCCCGGATCGCGGTCGGAGCTGTGAACAACCCCTTCACCTGGTGGTCGGCGATCACCCTCCAAAACGCCGCGGCATCCGGAGTTCCCACGGGCTTGCCTTCGTACAGAACAGTCGTCGCCCCGATCAGCAAAGGCGCGTACACGATGTAGGAATGACCCACGACCCAGCCCACGTCCGAGGCGGCCCACCACACATCGCCTGGCCCTATGTCGAAGATGCTCCGCATCGACCACACCAAGGCGACCGCGTGGCCCCCGTTGTCGCGCACGATCCCCTTGGGCTTGCCGGTGGTGCCAGACGTGTAGAGGACGTACAGGGGATCAGTGGCGTCCAAGTCGGTACAGGACACCGGGACTGCTCTGGCCAGCAGTTCTCGCCAGTCATGGTCCCGTTCGCCGAGGTCAGCCGTCAGTTGCTCGCGCTGCCAGATGACGCAGGCGTCAGGGCGATGCCGAGCGATCGACAGCGCTTCGTCCAGCAGTGGCTTGTAGGGGACCAGGCGATTGGGTTCAATGCCGCACGACGCGGACAGGACCACTTTCGGTTCGGCGTCATCGATGCGCAGCGCCAACTCCTCCGCAGCGAAGCCCCCGAACACCACCGAATGCACCGCACCGATCCGGGCGCACGCGAGCATGCCAATGACAGCTTCCGGAATCATCGGCATCGACAACACGACCCGGTCACCCTTTTCGACCCCCAACTCGTGGAGCGCGCCGGCAAATCGGGCGACGTTCTCGAGCAGTTGCGCGTAGGTGTAGGTCCGTTCGGTCCCGGTGACGGAACTCGTGTAGACGAGCGCCGCCTGGTCAGCCCGTCCCGCAATGACATGGCGATCAAGGGCGTTGAAGCAGGTGTTCAGGCGGCCGTCGGGGAACCAGCGGTACAGGGGAGCCGCACTGTCATCCAGAATCATCTGGGGCGGTCTCACCCAGTCGATGCCATTCGCGGCTTCACCCAGAATCCCGCGGGATCCTCGATGCTCTGGCGATAGGTGTCCTGGTATGCGCCCATGATCACTCCTGCCTTCGACTCTGTCGGGACCCTAGGACGCGGCCCCGGGTACCGGCAAGGGCTGTGGCTCAGGCGCGGCCGACCCGGGTTCGTCGTCGTGGGCTTGGGGGTCCGGGGGCTGGGGGTGCTCGGGGGCTGGGGGTGCCTCGGGTGCCTGCCCGAGGTCCGCCAGCCACAGGGGTCGTTGGGCGCTGGGTGATTCCGTGCTTGCCGGGGGGGGGTGGCCTCGGTCGGGGTGAGGTCTTGTCGGCCTGCCCACGACACCCCCGAACACCCCCTGCGACAGTGAAGGCCCCTGCGACAGTGAAGGCTCCCGATGTCAGTGAAGGCTCGACCCAGCAGCAGTTGGGCTCCGACAGTCGGGGAGTGACCGGTCGTACAGTGGGCGCGTGACCCCGACTCGGATTCGCCTGCTGATGTTGATAGCACTCGTCGCCGGTGTAGTCGGGTGGGCATTGGCGACCCTGGCCGATTCCGTCGCGGGCCGTTACCTGCCGGTTCCACTGTCGGCGGCGGTGGCTGTGTGGATGCTGGCTCTGGGTCTGGGCATGTGGGCGCTGATCGTCCGTCCGCGCTTATCGGGGCGTCCCGAAACCGCCCCTCTGCCGCCCCTGGTCGCGGCGCGGACAGCCGCGCTGGCACTGGCGGCGTCGCGGGTCGGCGCCGGAGTGGTGGGCTTCTACGTCGGCGTGCTGTTGGTCTTCGTCGCCGACCTTCCCGTGCCGGCAGCACAGAGCGGCTCCCTGACGTCGGGTGCGACAGCGGTCGGTGGCTTGGTGATCGTGGCGGTCGCCTTGTGGCTGGAGCATCTGTGTCGCATCAAGGGAGATGACGATGACGAGCGGAATGTGGACCTGCGCGGGCTTTCTGGTGGACCCGCGCCGGGTGGGACCGAGCGCACATCCTCTCGGTGAGACCCGCGTACCCTGGGGCCATGCCGCTGGATGAGCCGATAGACGAGTCGCTGGATGATCTGCCGTACGAAGAAGTGAAGTCCCGCGCGATCGCGCTCGCCGAGAAGCGCCACGACATCGGCTTCTTCTACGACCTGTTCCGACACACACCGGCGATGAACGCCGCTCAGTCCGAGGGCGGTTCGCTCGGTGACTTCTCCGGCAGCATCATCGAGATGGTCGACGCGGCCCGCGAGATGTTCGGCACCGGTCATGTGGGGGAACTCGAACCGCTGTTCCGAGCCCGATTTGAGGAGTACCTCACCCAGCACGGCACGGGCTGATCTGAGCCGTCAAGCACTCATCTGACCTGGGCAAACGCCGCGCCTGACCAGGATCCCGATCTAGTCCGCGACGTTGCTGTTGGCGGCGAGGATCTGGCGCACTCCGTCGAAAGTCAGAGTTCCGAGCGCTGCGCCGTCCGCACCGGTCACGGCCACGCGGCCCGCCGGCGCATCCAAGATCGCCACTGATGCCTCGCGCAGGGTCGCAGTCACAGGGATTGTCGGCAGAGACTCGGTGCCAACGACCACGGGGTCGAGGTGGGCACTTTCGACATCCATCACCGCCATGAGTTTCAGCAGCCGATCCGAACCGACGAACTCGGCGACGAAGTCCGAGGCGGGGTGGCCCAACACCCGCGCCGGAGTGTCGTACTGCTCCAGATATCCACCCTGCTTCATGACTGCGATCCGGTCACCGAGTCGCACTGCCTCGTCGATGTCATGCGTGACGATGACGGTGGTGGTGCCGAGTTCGCGTTGCAGTTTCAAGAACTCCTCTTGCAGGTTGCCACGGGCCACAGGATCGATGGCGCCGAATGGCTCATCCATGAGCAGTACTGGGGGATGAGAGGCGAGCGCTCGCGCCACCCCCACCCGCTGTCGCTGGCCACCGGACAACTGATGGGGATAGCGGGAGCCGTAGAGTTCAGGCTCCAGGCCCACCAACTCCAGCATCTCGTCGGCGCGCTGGTCGATCTTCTCCTTGTCCCACTGCAAGAGGCGGCACACGGTGCCCACGTTGCGGCGCACCGTCTGATGGGGGAACAGTCCGACCGCCTGGATCACGTAGCCGATCCCGCGTCTGAGCGCCACCGGGTCGCCGGCCATGACGTCCTTGCCGTCGACGGACACCGTGCCCTTGGTAGGTTCGACAAGGCGGTTGATCATCCGCATCGTGGTGGTCTTGCCGCAGCCCGAAGGCCCCACCAGGACGCAGACTTCCCCGGCCTTGACGTCGAGAGTCAGATCCTGAACGGCGATGGTGCCGTCACCGTACTGTTTCTGCACTCCCTCAAGACGAATCATCGATTCAGCGGTAGCGTCCATGCATGTCCCTCCCGGCGGTCGGCGACGCCCCGAACCCCTGGTTCAGCTGGACGTACGTTGAGAACAACGTAGACAAGTTAGTAGCAGCCGGTCAGCAACATGTCGCGTTGACCCTGTGCGCGATGGGACTCAGCATCATCGTGGCCGTCCCGCTCGCGGTCATGGTTCGGACCTGGCGACCGCTCGAGACTCCGACACTCGTGTTCACCGGCGTGCTCTACACGATCCCGTCACTCGCCATGATCACCGCGCTGTGGCCGGTGTTCGGGCTGTCGGCGTTGACTGTGATCATCGCGCTTGCGCTCTACGCACTACTTATCATCCTGCGCAACATCCTGGTGGGCCTCGAAGGTGTGCCGGAGACCGCGGTGGACTCCGCGCAAGGTATGGGGATGAGTCGCCGACGGATCCTGTGGCAGGTGGAGGTGCCGCTGGCCCTGCCCGCCATCATCGCCGGGATCAGGCTGGCCACGGTGTCCACCGTCGGACTGGTCACCATCGGCGCGCTCGTGGGTTTCGGTGGCTACGGCACCCTGATCCTGAACGGATTCATCAACAACTTCTACCACGCCGAGATCATGACGGCGACGATCCTCACGGTCATCCTGGCGCTGCTGTTCGACCTGCTGCTGCAGGGAGTGGAACGACTCGTGACGCCATGGGCCCATACCCGCGGGAGCAGGTGAGGCATCGTGTCTGAACTCATCGCATGGTTCACGGACCCCGCCAACTGGAGCGGTCCCAACGGCATCCCGGTGCGCACGCTGCAGACACTGTGGATCAGCGCCGCCGCGATGGTGATCGCGGTCGCATTGGCCTTCCCGATCGGAATGATCATCGGTCACTTCGGCCGGTTCGGTGGCCTGGTGACCAATCTCGGCACCATCGGCCGCGCGATCCCGACGTTCGCGTTGTTGATCATCTTCGCGTCCTGGGATGTCATCGGGGTCGGCAACTTGGCTGCGATCTTGGCGCTCGCGATCTTCGCGATCCCGCCACTGCTCACCAACACTTACGTCGGTGTGCGCGACGTGGACGAAGCCATGGTGGACGGCGCCACGGGCATGGGCATGACAGATCGCCAGGTCTTGGGGCGCGTGGAACTGCCCACTGCCGTTCCGTTGATCGGGGCGGGACTGCGCACCACGACGGTTCAGGTAGTGGCCACCGCGACACTTGCCGCGCTCGTCGGTGGGGGCGGGCTGGGTCGATACGTCGTGGACGGGTTCGCCCTGCAAGACCTCACGCTGATGTTCGCCGGTGTCATCTGTGTTTCGGTGCTGTCCGTGGGGACCGAAGCCGTGTTGGCCGTCATCCAGAAGTACCTCACCCCGTTGCCGCTGCGTGCGAAGAAGAAGTCCGATGCGCAAACTGGGAGTCAGACGTGAGAGGTGCAGTTCGGTTGGCCGCCGCTGTCCTGGCCGTCCTGGTCGTGCCGGCCTGCTCCAGCCTGCAGTCGTCCGATCCCAGTGCCGACGCGGAGCCGGGTGCGGGCGACGCCGGGACTTTGCAGGTGGCGGCCTACAACTTCGGTGAAAGCCAGATCGTCGCCAACGTGTATTCGGGAGCTCTCAACGCGGCCGGTGAATCCGCTGAGGTCAAGACCCTGACCAACCGCGAGATCGTCATCCCGGCCGCAGAGCAAGGGGAGATCCAGGTCGTGCCGGAGTATGCAGGCACCCTCACGGAGTTCCTCAACAAGCAGGTCAACGGTCCGGATGCGCCGGCGCAGGCCTCGCCGAACATCGATGTCACGGTCAAACACCTGCGCAAGCTGGCCGATCAGGTGGGCCTGGTGGTGCTCGAGCCCGCTCCCGCGCGCAATCAGAACGCCTTTGCGGTGCGCAAGGAGTTCGCGGCGGAGCACAACCTGACGACCCTGACCCAACTCGGCGAGTACTCCCAGCAGAGTCCGGTCAGCGTCGGGGGGCCACCAGAGTGCCCTGCCCGACCGTTCTGCTTGATCGGGCTCGAAGACACCTATGGAGTCCAAGTCTCCGAGTTCGTCAGTCTGGACGCCGGTGGACCGTTGACGAAGTCAGCCCTGGAACAGGGAATGGTGGACGTTGGACTGGTACTCACCTCGGATGGTGCACTCGATCAGTTCGGGTTGGTGATCTTGACCGACGACAAGAACCTGCAGGCATCCGACAACATCATCCCGGTGGTCAACGCCAAGGCCGACAACGACACGATCAACAAGACCCTCAACGCGGTGTCGGCAAAGCTCACCCAGGAAGCCTTGCGTCAGATGAACTACGCGGTCGACTGGGAACGCCAGGACCCAGCGACCGTGGCCCAGTCGTGGCTCGTCGCCAACGGTTTGGCCTGACTCCCACCCGCGCGTGACCCCCCACCCGCGCGTGACCCCCCACCGCGCGTGGTCTTCGCATCACCTCCTGTCGTGACCGCGTAAGACAGGTCACGAGATTCGACCCCCCATGTCGGCGGCCCGGCCCTCGGCGATGGACAGTTTCTGCGCCGAAACGGGGGTAGGCGCATGAGTGTTCGCATCAAGCCGGGTGACGACTGGGGCGATTCCTGGGGCAGTGGTCCGGGGCCGGAGTCCGACGACCGCGTCCCCGACCCCCAGGATGTCCGGGCAGTGTTCGCCGATGATGACGGTGACTCCGACGAGTGGGGTGCACCCCGGCCGGCACGAGCGTCATGGTGGGGCGGCGGACGGCCACAAGTGCCGAAACTGGTGGCGGGTGCCCTCATCGCAGTCGTGGTGATGATCGTGCTGGGGGGCCTGGCCTACCGGTTGTCGGTTCCCGCGCCGGTTACTCCCGCGGAAACAGTGGCGGCGGCTCCCGGACCAAGCCCGGTCACCTCTGTGCGCTCACCGGAATCAACTCCGACGCCAACCCCCGATTCCGCCGACCTGACCTCCATGCCGTGGCAGGGCGCTGCTCTGCCCATCAGCGAGAGTTCTGGCCCG
This sequence comes from Candidatus Nanopelagicales bacterium, assembly GCA_037045355.1. NCBI lineage: Bacteria > Bacillati > Actinomycetota > Actinomycetes > Candidatus Nanopelagicales > Candidatus Nanopelagicales bacterium. The sequence goes on from JBAOHO010000008.1 coordinate 136,116, forward strand.
TTCATCTTCACCGATCACCGGGCGACGGGTTTCGCCCAGGATCCCCAGGGTGCGGCACTCGCGGCAGTCCACATCTCCACCCACATCGATCCCTACACCGGTCCGCGGGTGTTCACTCCGACCATCGACGAGCAGGTGATCGAGGGCGGGGACTTGTTGGCGCAGACCATGAAGCAGTACGAAGCTGCGGCGGAAGCACAGGGCCTGGCCGAATCGGCGATCAAGCGGGGCGCCCCCGTGCTGGCGCCCACCGGGGAGATCGCCGCCTGGCGGATTCGCAACTATCGACCCGATGCCACCACCACGGTGGAGTTGCTGGTGCACACACCGCAAGGACGCTCCGTCGTCTATGAGGTCCCGGTCGTCTGGGATGACGACGACTGGCGCGTCACGTTCGCCGGCAGCCAGACCGGACCGGTGCTGCGCGTCACGGCTGCGGCCCCTGGCGCCGAATCAGAGTTCGAACCGTTCAATACAAGGGGGAAATGAGAAATGAGTACGCGTTACCTGACGATTCCGGCGGGGCTGTTGGTCGTCGGCGGAGGGATGTTCCTGGGCATGGGCACCGCACATGCCGACGACGTCGACCACGAACCGGGATTGACGGCGTCGGCGGGCATGGTCAGTCGGGATCCGCAAGATGATTCCGAGCCCGGTCCCGTCACGGATCCTGGGACTCCTGACGACGAACCGGATCCCAGCGGTGGAGATACCACGCAGGGGGATCCAGGTGGTGGTTCGGCTCCCGATCCACAGCCCGATCCAGGGCCTGATCCTGGGCCCGATCCGGGGCCGAAGCCGGATCCGGATCCTGACCAGTCCGACGACGGCCCGGATGACGACCCGGACGACGGCCCGGACGACGGCCCGGACGACGGCCCCGGCGACGGTCCCGACGACGGTGCGGGCGATGATCCCGACGATGGTGCCGAGTCGACTCCGGGCGATGGTGGTGAGGGCCGGCCTGATGCCGATGAGCCTGATGCCGGTGAGCCTGATGCCGGTGAGCCCGATGCCGGTCAGCCCCATGCCGATGAGCCCGATGCCGATGAGCCCGATGCAGACGAGCCCGATGCCGGTCAGCCTGGCGCGGGTCAGCCTGGCGACGGCAAGGACGACGAACCCCAACGCGGTGGCAACGGTGAACCGCCGCGCGGGGGCCATGACGATGAACCGCAGCGTGGCGGCGGCGGCAACGGGGGCGAAACGGGGACCCCGGAGTCGACGGAACCACCGCGCGACGAGCCGCCCCGACGTGAGCCGCCTCGACGCGAGCCGGACCCATCGATCGTGACCGTGGACCCGGGTCCAGCCCCGACACCGTCGCCGGTGCTCTCCCAACCGCAGCCACAGCCGCGCGACCCCGCGCGTGACCCCGGCGCAGCGCCGCAGCCGACGGTCGGGGCGTCCCCCCAGCCCAGCGGGACCCCGCTGCATCCGGTCGTACCGCAGGCTCCCAGTGACGCCCCATCCGTGGTCGTCAGTACTCCCCTGCATCCGGTCGTCCCCGCAGGAACTCCGGAGTCGGACCAGGCACCAGGCGCCAACATCACGTTGTCGACGCCGCTGCATCCGGCGCGGGTCGTCGGTGGTTCCACCCCGGCTGCAGCGGAGTCGGGGTCACCCCTGCATCCGGTTGAGGACGACTGATCGGGGAGTAGATTGGCGGTCGTGACAATTTGGTGAGGCCTTCGCCCCTCCCACCGAGGCGTGGCAACGGGTCTCACCGCGGCTCGCGACCGCCTGGCGGCTCACCACCGTCCTGATCGTCGTTCCGGTCACCGCGGTACTCATCGTCATCTTCGCGGTGCAGTCCCTCATGCCGGGGGTCATCGCGGTGAGTGTGGTCGCTGTCGTTGTGCTGGGCTGGTTGTGGTGGCTGTTGGGTCGCCGCGTCGCCTCGTTCGGTTACGTGGAGCGCGACGACGATCTCCTCGTGACATCAGGGGTGATGTTCAAACGCCTGGTGATCGTGCCCTACGGCCGGATGCAGCTGGTCGACCTGGTCGCCGGGCCGATCGACCGGGCCATGGGCTTGGCCACCGTCAAGTTGCACACGGCAGCTGCCACCACCGACGCCGGTATCCCGGGACTCACACCGGTCGAAGCGGCCCGGCTGCGGGATCGCCTGGCGGCCCAGGGTGAAGCCCGCTCCGCGGGGATATGAACCTCCCACCACCGCCGCGCCCCGTCCCGGACAGCTCCGGGACGTTCGGACCCGCTGAAGCACTGCCCGCTGGACCACCGCCCGCCGGTCCCACCGCACCCCGGCGCACCCATCCGATCACCCCGCTCGTGCATGCCGCCCGAGTGCTGCCGCTGGCGCTGCTCGTGGGCATCGGTCTGCTGGGACGTTTCCAGGCGTCGTTCCCGATGTTCACCGGACTTGCGGGCGTTGTGGTCGTGGCGCTGGTCATCGCGCTGATCACTGCGGGCGTGCAGTACCTGGCCTGGCAGCGGCTGACGTTCTGGTTCGACGGGGAAGGCGACTTGCGGGTCGCGTCCGGCATCCTGACCCGGACCGAACGCCGGCTGCAGCTGTCCCGATTGCAGGGCGTCGAAGTCGTCCAGCCGCTGTTGGCGCGGCTGTTCAGCATGGCCGAGGTGAGCGTCGAGGTCGCGGGCGTCGGCGACTCCCGCGCCCAACTGCGCTACCTCACGCTGTCGGACGCTCAAGATCTGCGCAACGAGGTCATCGCCCGGGCCGCCGGACTGCACCCCAGCACCGGCGAAGCCCCGCAACGTCCCCTGGTCTCAGTGCCCGCCCGCGATCTGGCGGTCTCGCTCCTGCTGCGCGGCAGCACAGTACTCCTCCTGCTGCTCACTACATTGATCGTCGTCACGACGGTCATGACAGAGGGACCGGTCGGCCTGCTGTTCCTGTTCATCGGCGGGGTTCCCCTCGTGATGGTCCTGACCGAGTTCACGCGGTACTACGGATTCACCGTCGCCGACTCACCGGACGGACTGCGGCTGCGCTCCGGTCTGTTGCAGGTCCAAGCGCAGACGATCCCACCCGGTCGGGTTCAGGCGGTCGAGTTCGTCCAGTCGATCCTCTGGCGGCGCAAGGATTGGGTGCGCGTGAGACTGAACGTCGCGGGGATGCGGCGCTCCGACGACGACGACGGACAGAACACCGACCAGGTCCTCCTCCCGGTCGCCCCGTACGACGTGGCGCTGTCCGTGGTTCGCCAGGTTCTCCCGGGAGTCGATGCGCGTGCCATCACTTTGGTCCCACCTCCCCCGCGGGCCGCCCGGCGTGCGTGGATCCAATTCCGGCAGCTGGGAGTGGGACACGACGACACCGTGTTCGCCACCGCACGCGGCCGCTTTGTCCACCGGCTCACCGTGGTGCCACACGCCCGATGCCAGTCCGTACGCGTCACCCAGGGACCCTGGCAACGGTGGCTGAAACTGGCGTCCATGCACGTGGACTCGGTTCCCGGTCCGGTCTCGATCGTGGCTCTGCACCGGGACGCAGGAGAGGCGCGGACGCTGGCCGAGGAACAGAACCAGCGGGCTCACGCGGCGCTCACCGCCGCCGGGACGATGCGCTGGATGCAGCACGAGCCGCCGGTGACCGATGAGTGAACCGGCCCGATTGCGGGTGGGTGTCATCGGAGTCGGCCGCGCCGGATCGGTCTTGGCGGCTGCGCTGCAGCGAGCCGGTCATCATGTGGTCGCGGTGCACGCCCACTCGGGACGCTCCCGCCAACGTGCCGCCGGCATGCTGCCCGACGCCGCCGTCGTGTCACCGCCCGACGTCTTCGCGGCGGCGGATCTCGTCCTGCTTACCGTTCCGGACGACGTACTGCTCACGATGGTCCAGGCCGCGGCGGCGGGAGGCTGGGCAGGTCGAGAGCAATTCGTCGTCCACTCGTCCGGCCGCTACGGAGTCACGGAACTCGACCCGCTGCACGCCCAGCCGATGGCTCTGCATCCCGTCATGACTCTGACCGGACGTCCCGAGGACGTCGACCGGCTCATCGGCTGCCCTTTCGGGGTGACCGCCCCGGAACACCTGATGACCGTCGCTGCTGCCTTGGTCGTCGAGATGGGTGGGGAGCCCATGTTCGTCGCGGAGGACAAGCGCCCGCTCTATCACGCTGCCTTGGCCCACAGCGCGAACCACATGATCACCCTGGTCGCCGAAGCGATGGATCTGCTCCGGCTCTCGGGTCTGGACGAACCGCATCGCATGCTCGGACCACTGTTGGACGCCGCGCTGGCGAATGCCCTGGCCCATGGTGACAACGCGTTGACGGGACCGGTGTCCCGCGGCGACTCCGGCACCGTCGCGGCTCACTTGGACGAGTTGACCAAAGTGTCGACAGCCATGGCCGACGCCTATCGGGCGCTGGCACGACGCACGGCTGACCGCGCTCTGGCGGCCGGCAACCTCGACCCCGCCTTGGCGGCCCGCTTGCTGGAGGTACTGGCGCAGCGCTGACGGGTGTCGGGCATGCTGATCCCATGCGACCTCGCGTTGTCGACACAGTGGCGGACATGCAGGCGCGGACGCCTACTGGACACAGAGTCGCCGTGATGACGATGGGCGCCTTGCATCCGGGGCACGCGGCCCTCATGGACCTCGCCCGCGATGAGGCCGGGGCTACCGGGGAAGTCGTGGTGTCGATCTTCGTCAACCCCCTGCAGTTCGGTGAGGGCGAGGACTTTGCGCGGTATCCCCGCACCTGGGAGCAGGATCTCGACATCTGCGCCGATCACGGGGTCGATGTGGTCTTCGCCCCTACCGCCGACGACCTGTACGCGGGAGGGGCGCAGATCACCGTTGACCCGGGCCCGCTCGGCGCAGTACTCGAGGGCGCAGCTCGACCCGGGCACTTCCGGGGCGTACTGACGGTCGTGGCGAAGTTGCTGCACATCATGGCGTGCGACACGGCAGTGTTCGGGGAGAAGGACTACCAGCAGCTGGTCCTGATCCGGGCGATGATCGCGACGCTGAACATCCCCACCCGCGCCGTCGGCGCCCCGACCGTACGCGACTCCGACGGTTTGGCGATGTCCAGCCGCAACGCGTACCTCTCGCCCGCCGAACGCAAGACCGCCACGGCCATCCCCCGCGCCACCGCCGCCGCTCGGTCGGCCGCGGAACGCGGAGCCAACGCCGAGACTGTGGTGGACGTGGCCACCGACATCCTGCGCGCCGAGCCCGGTGTGGAACCTGACTACGTCGTCGTGACCGATCCCGATCTGGGCCCGGCGCCGTCATCGGGACCGGCTCGGCTGCTGGTGGCCGCTCGGGTCGGCCCCCCTCGCCTCCTGGACAACGTGCCCCTAGTGTTGGCCCCGCGATGACCATGACACCGCCGCCTCCCACTGCTGCCGGTATCGTGGCTGCCGAGCTGGCGGCCCCGTCACCGGGGTGGTTCGAGGAATCCGATGTCGTCGTCATCGGCTCCGGAATCGCCGGTCTCAGCCTCGCTCTGCACGCACGCACCCTCGGGTACCGGGTCATGGTCGTGACCAAGTCGCGGGTCGAGCACGGGTCGACCCAGTGGGCCCAGGGTGGCATCGCGGCGGCCCTCGACGAGGACGACTCCCCGGACGATCACCTGCGGGACACGCTCACCGCCGGTGCCGGTCTGTGCGACGAGGACGCCGTCCGGGTGCTGGTCACGCAGGGCCCCGGGGCCGTTCGAGGCCTGGTGGAGCTGGGCACACGTTTCGACCGCACCGCCGGCGGCGATCTCGCCCTGACCCGCGAGGGCGGCCACCTGCGTGACCGGATCGCGCATGCGGGGGGCGACGCCACGGGCCGAGAAATCGTGCGGGCCCTGGTATCCGCGGTGCACGACGACGACGGCATCACTTTGTACGAACAAGCACTCGCCCTCGACCTGCTGCGCGACGGCGACGGTGCGGTGCAAGGCATCACGTTGCATGTCATGGAACAAGGGCAACGGGACGGCGTCGGGGCAGTGCTGGCTCCTGCTGTGGTGCTCGCGACCGGGGGCCTCGGTCAGGTCTTCGCCGCCACCACGAACCCGCTGGTGGCCACCGGCGATGGCATGGCCTTGGCCGCGCGTGCCGGGGCGGTCATGGCCGATCTGGAGTTCGTCCAGTTCCATCCCACGGTGATGTGGCTGGGCCCTGCCGCGCGCGGGCAGCAGCCGCTGGTGTCGGAGGCGGTGCGCGGTGAGGGGGCGCTGCTGTTGGACCCGCACGGGCGCCGGTTCATGGTGGACCGACATCCGTTGGCGGAACTCGCCCCCCGCGACGTCGTCGCCAAGGCGATCATGCAGGTCATGCGGGAGTCCGGCGCTCCACATGTGTGGCTGGACGGGCGGGCACTGGGGGCCGACGTGTGGCGGGAACGATTCCCCACGATTCTGGTGCGCAGCCGTGAGCTGGGTTTCGACCCGGTCACGCAGTTGGTCCCGGTGGCGCCGGCCCAGCACTACGCCAGTGGCGGTGTTCGCACGGACCTGTCGGGACGCAGTTCCATCCGTGGCCTGTTCGCGTGCGGGGAAGTCGCGTGCACCGGTGTCCACGGAGCCAACCGTCTGGCGTCGAACTCGCTGCTGGAGGGACTCGTCTTCGCGGAACGTATCGCGGACGTCCTGGCCACCGGGCTGCCCCGCCGCCGCGAGCCCGTCGCCCGCTCCCAGTCCGAGTTCGTCATGGATGAGGCGGCCCGCCCGTTGGTGCAAAGCGCGATGTCCGACGGTGTCGGAGTGCTGCGATCAGCGCAGTCCATCGACGCCGCGTTGCGCGAGTTGGATCGTCTCCCCCGGGAGTTTCCGGGAGAAGCGGCGACCGCCGCCTGGGAGACGAGCAACATCGCCACCGTCGCCACGGTCCTGGCCCACCAGGCGGGGGGCCGGACCGAGACCCGCGGATCACACTGGCGCGAGGATTACCCAGAGACGGTCCCCGCGTGGGCCGTTCATCAGGCAACGCGATTGGTGGACGGTGAACTCGTCACCGAACTGGCGCCATTGTCGACTCCACGATGGGAGGCTTGGCCATGAGCTGGCACGACATCTCCCCGGCCACCAGGACTGCACTGGTGACTGCCGGACTCGATCCCGAACAGGTGACGACCTTGGTCGGTCGCGCGCTGGACGAGGACCTCGACGGGGGTGTCGACGTGACCACCGCGGCCACAGTCCCCGACGATCAGACCGCAGTGCTCGACCTGGTGGCACGCCAGCGGGGAGTCGTCGCAGGCGTACCGGTGGCAGCTGCGGTGTTCGAGACCGTCGGGGGCGACGACTTGACCACGACAATCGGATCGGTGGACGGCACCCGGGTCGGCCCCGGGGACGTGGTGGTGAGCGCGGCCGGTCGCACGCGGGACCTGCTGCTGGCCGAACGCACCGCTCTCAACCTCCTGTGCCACCTGTCCGGTATCGCGACTCAGACCGATCGATGGGTGCAGGCGCTGGCGGGTACCGCAGCCAGCGTGCGGGACACCCGCAAGACGACCCCGGGTATGCGGCGTCTGGAGAAGTACGCCGTGCGCTGCGGCGGCGGCGTCAATCACCGGATGTCGCTGTCAGACGCCGCACTCGTGAAGGACAACCACGTACTGGCCGCGGGGGGTGTCGTTCCGGCTTTCGACGCTGTGAGGCGCGACTTCCCCGGGCTGCCGATCGAGGTAGAGGTCGACTCGATCGACCAGCTCGAAGAGGTGCTCGTCGCCGGGGCCGATCTGGTGCTGCTCGACAACTTCACGACCGATCAGATGCGTCAGGCGGTGGCGATCAACGCGGGCCGGGCGCAACTCGAGGCGTCGGGGGGCTTGACCCTCGACATAGCCGCCGACGTGGGAGCCACTGGCGTGGACTACCTGGCGGTGGGGGCGCTGACGCACAGCGCCCCGGTGCTGGACATCGGCGCGGACCTGCGGAGTTGACATGCTGCTGACCATCGACGTCGGAAACACCAACACGGTCCTGGGTCTCTTCGGCGGTCCCGAGCTGATGGAGTCGTGGCGTATCAAGACCGACTCGCGAGCCACCGCCGACGAGATGCTCCTGATCTATCGAGGGTTGCTCGAGGGGCAGCCGGGTTTGACCGGGATCTCGTTGTGCTCGACGGTCCCCGCGGTGCTGCACGAGCTGCGCCTGATGCTGGACCGGTACTTCCCGCGAGTCGACACCGTGATCGTGGAACCGGGGGTACGCACGGGGGTTGCGGTGGTGACCGACAACCCGCGGGAAGTCGGCGCCGATCGCATCGTCAACACCCTCGCTGTGTTCGAGCGGTACGGCGGACCGGCGATCGTCGTGGACTTCGGGACCTCCACCAACCTCGACGTCGTCAGCGCGAAGGGGGAATTCCTCGGCGGGGCACTCGCCCCGGGGATTCAGATCTCGTTGGACGCGTTGGCCGCCCGCGCTGCGCAACTGCGCAAAGTCGAACTGGTCCGACCTCGGTCTCCCATCGGCCGAAACACGGTCGAGGCCCTCCAATCCGGTGCGTTGTACGGGTTCGCCGGACAGGTGGACGGCTTGGTTCGTCGCATCACGGCGGAACTCGGTGCGGTCGAGGCGGTCGTGGCGACCGGTGGCCTGGCCGAGATCGTCGTGCCCGAGTCCGAGTCCATCACCCACCACGACCCGTACCTGACGTTGCACGGATTGCGGCTGGTGTTCGACCGCAATCGGGACTGAACAGGACGGAACCGGGACTGAACGCTGCCGGTAAACTCCCGGGGTGACCGAACACCTGGACACGTCATCCCCAGACGAGGGCCTGCCATCCCCGGATGAGGACCTGCCCGAACAGATGCAGATCCGCCGCGACAAGCGGCAGCGCCTGCTCGACAGTGGTCGGCAGCCCTACCCCGTCACCGTTCCAGTCACTCACAGCATCGAGCAGGTCCGCGACACCTTCGACGAGGTCGCGGCGGGGCAGACCACGGGCCAGTTCGTGACAGTCGCCGGCCGCGTGCTGTTCATCCGCAACACCGGCAAACTGTGCTTTGCGAGTCTGCGCTCCGGGGCGGGCGCCGCAGTGCAGGCGATGATCTCGTTGGACCGCGTCGGGGAGCAGTCGCTCGCCGACTGGAAGCACGAGGTCGACCTGGGCGATCAGGTGTGGGTCACCGGCGAAGTGGGAGCGTCGCGGCGCGGTGAACTCAGCATCTTCGTGACTGACTGGGGTTTCGCGGCCAAGGCACTACGTCCACTTCCCGTCGCCCACAAGTCGCTCAGCGAGGAGACCAGGGTCCGGCAACGCCATCTGGACCTGATCATGAACGAGGAGGCCCGCACAGTGGCGCGGCAGCGGATCGCGACGCTCGCCAGTCTGCGTGCGTCACTGACTTCCCGTGGGTTCCTCGAAGTCGAGACCCCGATCCTGCAGACCTTGCAGGGCGGCGCGAGCGCGCGCCCGTTCGTGACGCATATGAATGCCTATGACATCGACCTGTTCCTGCGGATCGCCCCCGAGCTCTACTTGAAGAGGTGCGTGGTGGGTGGCATCGAAAAGGTCTTCGACATCAACCGCAACTTCCGCAACGAAGGCGCGGACTCCACCCATTCCCCGGAGTTCGGGATGCTGGAGTTCTACGAGGCCTACGCCGACTACAACGACGGTGCCGCCCGCACCCGGGAACTGATCCAGGAGGCCGCTCAGGCGGTCTGTGGATCACTGACCGTGACGCACGCCGATGGCAGCGTTCACGACCTGTCCGGTGAGTGGGAGCGGATCTCGCTCTTCGACGCCGTCTCACAAGCGGTCGGGCGCCGGATCACCCCGCAGACGCCGAGGGCCGAGTTGGCGGATCTGTGCGCAGCGGCAGAGATCGACCTCGACCCCGGTTGGGTCCCGGGTCGACTGGTCGAGGAACTCTTCGAGCACTACGTCGTCCCGCAGTTCACCGGTCCGACGTTCGTGTGTGACTATCCCGTCGACACCTCCCCCTTGACCCGGGATCACCGCAGCATCCCCGGTGTCGTCGAGAAGTGGGACCTCTACGTCGGCGGATTCGAGTTGGCCACCGGGTACTCCGAACTGACCGACCCCGTCATCCAGCGCGAGAGACTGCTGGCTCAGGCCGAGTTGGGCGCGCATGGTGATGTCGAGGCCATGCCGCTGGACGAGGACTTCCTGGCGGCACTCGAGCAGGGCATGCCACCAAGCGCAGGTGTGGGACTGGGTATCGACCGCCTCCTGATGGTGCTGACCGGACTCGGTATCCGCGAGACGATCCTGTTCCCTTTGGTGAAACCGCTGTGAGCGTCGGGGCCCCTGGTGACGTCTCGCTGCGGCCTGCTCGAACCGTGGACATCGCGGAGGTCCGGCGCCTCGTCGACCTGTACGCGCCCGACAGACGCCTGCTGAGCAAGGCGACCGTGACGCTGTATGAAGATGTCCAGGAGTTTGTCGTTGCCGAACTCGGCGGCCGTGTCGTGGGGTGCGGTGCGCTGCATGTGATGTGGCAGGACCTGGCCGAGGTGCGGACCTTGGCCGTCGACCCCGACTACCTCGGAATGGGTATCGGCGGCCAACTTCTGGAGGAGTTGGTCCAACGGGGTCGAGACCTCGGGGTATCCCGGATCTTCGTGCTGACCTTCGAGGCGCGCTTCTTCAGTCGTTTCGGATTCACCATCATGGCCGAACCTGCGGTGTCCCCCGATGTCTTCGCGGAGTTGCTGCAGTCCGAGGATGAAGGTGTCGCGGAGTTCCTCGACCTCGAACGAGTCAAACCGAACACCCTGGGCAACAACCGCATGATTCTGCGGATGTAGGTCACCGCAGCAGCCCGGCTGCCGTCAGTGCCGCACGTAGTTCACCCGGACCGACGGTTCGCGCGGCCGCCCACCCGGCAGCTTGGGCTGCCGCGACATTTACTGGGTTGTCGTCCGCGAAGAACACGGCATGCGGTGGCACCTGGAGTTCTCGGGTGACCCGGGCGAATACCTCCGGGTCAGGCTTCGCGACACCGAGTCGGAACGAGACGAATTCCTTGTCCAGTAGTTCCGACAGGCGCATCTCCTCCCACATCAGCGGCCAGTGGATTTCGTTGGAATTGCTCAGGCATCCGGTGGTCAGTTCCGGCCGCAAATCCGTCAAAATCCCGGCGACCTCGGGAAATACTCCCTGGGGCCACGATCGGAAAGCCTCCAGGTACTCGGGGGGCGTCAATGGCAGTTCCCATTGCGCTACCATCCGCTGCGCGAAGTCGATGGCGGTGCACTTTCCGGTCTCGAATTGTTGGACATGCGGACTGTGTATCCACGCCTGCCACAAGTCGGCCTGCTGTCGGGCGTCTGTCGCAGTGATTCCCGGCAGTCCGGGCAGATCGACAAGGACCCCGCCCACATCGAAGAGGACAACGTCGATCGAGGCTGCCTGCCGTGGCGATCCGGGCCCTTCGTCGTGCACAGTCAGCGATTCTGGCAGAACCCGAGGAAGCAGCGTCCTGACCCGCCACCCGTGGATGCTGGTCACGCCCGGTCCTCCTCGCCCTGGGTCCTCCGGGAGCCCGATGCCGTGGGCATGGTGTGGTGGAATCGAGGAGCCCTCAGCGGAGAATCCGATTCCCCGGGCAATTTCGGCGAATAGAGGCGGACGGCGATATCATTCGGCGAAATACACACAACGGGGACCGGCAGGAGAACATATGGCCCGCAAGGTCCAAATCGTCCTTGAGGATGACATCAACGGCGGAATCGCTGACGAAACTGTCACCTTTGCTCTGGACGGCACCACCTATGAGATCGACCTCTCCAGCAGTAATGCCGATGAGTTGCGAAGGGCTCTGAGCCCCTACACCCGAGCTGGTCGCAAAGTCACGAAGTCACGGACCCGCCGACCTGCTCCCGGGGCTGGTGGCGGCACCGGCAAGTCCGGTGAGGTGCGGGCCTGGGCGCGCGCCAACGGGATACCGGTGAGTGCCCGTGGCCGGGTGGGGGCAGACGTCGTCGCCCAATACGAAGCCGCTCACCGCTGAGGCCCGATCCGAGAGTTCGCCCTGGGCTCCGGATTCAGGCGTCCAACACCGATCGGTAGACCTCCACGGTCCGTCGCGCGATCGCGTCCCAGCCGAACTCCTCGACGGCCCGACGCCGCCCGGCGCTGCCCAAGGAACCCGCCAGAGCCGGATCGGCCGCCACCCGGTTCACCTGGGTGGCGAGGGCTGCCTCGAACGTTCCCGGGTCGTCCTCGTCGTAGTGCACGAGCAAGCCGGTGCCGTCGGTGACGACCTCGGGAATCCCACCCACGTCGCTGGCCACCACCGCTGTCTCGCACGCCATGGCTTCGAGGTTGACGATGCCCTGCGGCTCGTAGACCGACGGACACACGAACGCTGTCGCCCGGGTGTAGAACTGCACAACCTCGGGTCGGGACAGTTGTTCTTCGATCCAGATCACGGAATCTGCCCCCCTGCTGGCTCGCAGCGCCGCCACCTGACGGGTGACTTCCTCCCCCAACTCCGGCGTGTCCGGAGATGAGGCGCACAGAACCAGCCGCAGGCCAGGGTCGAACTGCTCCGCCGCGCGCAGCAGATGCGGTAGCCCTTTCTGCCGCGTGATCCTCCCCACGAAGAGAGCGAACGGTTCATCGGGGTCCACGCCATGCGCGGTCAACGCGTCTGTTGTGTTGGCCGGGCGGTAGAAGTCAGTGTCGATGCCGTTGTGCACCACATACACGCGGTCCGGGTCGACGAATGGGTAGCAGTCCAGCACGTCGGCCTTCATGCCCGCGCTCACGGCGATGATGGCTGCCGCCTCCCGATACGCGGCTCGCTCGACCCAAGAGGAGATGCGGTAGCCCCCACCGAGCTGCTCCTCCTTCCACGGTCGCCGTGGCTCCAGCGAATGCGCGGTGATCACATGCGGTGCACCTTGCAGCAGCCCCGCAAGATGACCGGCCATGTTGGCGTACCAGGTGTGCGAATGCATGATGTCCATCCCGGCGCTGTCACCGGCCATCAGCAGATCAACGCCGAGCGTCTGAAGTGCGAAGTTCGCGTCACCCAACTCCGCCGGGGGGTTCCACGCCACCGCGTCGGGCCGCGGGGGTCCGAAGCACTCCACCGTCACGTCGGCGAGCTGCCGCAGCTGCGCGACGAGGTACTCGACGTGGACTCCCGCACCACCGTAGATGTCCGGTGGCCATTCCCTGGTCATGATCCCGATATGCACGGCAGGAGCCTATGGGGGATGGGACCCAGGTGGCGCGGCGTCGGTCGCGTTATTCGTGGCGGGGTGGATAGGGTGGTCAGGTGAGCCAACCTCATGTCCTGGGAATCGTGCTCGCCGGTGGCGAGGGCAAACGACTGCTCCCTTTGACCGCAGACCGAGCCAAACCCGCTGTGCCCTTCGGAGGCGCCTATCGCCTGATCGACTTCGTACTGTCGAATCTGGTCAATGGCGGCATCCACCGGATCTGTGTGCTGACCCAGTACAAGTCGCACTCGCTCGACCGACACATCACCACGACATGGCGCATGGGGCAGATGACCGGCGACTACGTCACCCCGGTCCCGGCGCAGCAGAGGCTCGGCCCGCGCTGGTACACCGGCAGTGCCGACGCCATCTACCAAAGCCTCAACCTGGTCTATGACGAACGGCCGGACATCGTCGTGGTTTTCGGCGCCGACAACGTCTACCGCATGGATCCCACGCAGATGATCCAACAACACATCGACACCGGGGCGGGGGTCACTGTCGCGGGGATCCCCATGCCGCGGCGTGACGCCAATCAGTTCGGCGTGATCGAGGTCGCGGATGACGGCCTCAGGATCGAGCGATTCCTCGAGAAGCCCGACGATCCCCCGGGAATCCCCGGAAATCCCGACCAGTCCTACATCTCCATGGGCAACTACGTGTTCAGCACCGACACTCTGCTGGAGGCGCTCAAGGCGGACGCCGGAGATGAGGGCTCGGTGCACGACATGGGTGGCAACATCATCCCGATGTTGACTGAGTCCGGGGACGCCTACGTGTACGACTTTCACTCCAACCGCGTCCCGGGGTCCACCGATCGCGACCATGCCTACTGGCGCGATGTGGGAACACTGGACGCGTACCACGACGCCCACATGGACCTCGTCAGCGTGCATCCTGTGTTCAACCTCTACAACCGGCAATGGCCCATCCTGTCCAGCCCCCCATCGCTCCCGCCCGCGAAGTTCGTCGAGGGTGGCAACGCTCATGACTCGATGGTCGGGGCGGGTTCCATCATCGCCGGGGCGCACGTCCGGTCGTCCGTGGTGTCCCACAACGTCGAGATCCGCGAAGGCGCCTACGTCGAGGGCAGCGTCATCCTGCCTGGCACGCGGATCGGTCGTAACGCGGTGCTGCGCAGGGTGATCCTCGACAAGAACGTCGAAGTCCCCGATGGTGCTCAGATCGGTGTCGACCTCGAGGGCGATCGAGCCAAGTACACGGTCAGCCCCGGTGGCATCGTCGTGCTCGGCAAGGGCCAGATCGTCGTCTGAGCGCGTGTCTTCTCGCCTGGTATATGCGGCTCAGGGGGGCATAAACAGTCACCGGGCGCCGTTGGGATGGCCATGAGCGAAGCCCAGATCGACCTTGCGATCAACGGAATGAGTTGCGCCTCGTGTGCGGCCCGAATCCAGCGCAAGGTCGCCGGCATCGACGGAGTGGCCGATGCCTCGGTCAACTTCGCGACCGGAACTGCGCTCGTCACGGTCGATCCCGAGCTCTGCGATCCCGACACGGTGGTCCGCACCATCGACGATCTGGGCTACGGCGCGGTTGTCCACGACGCTGCCACGCCACCTGGGCATGAGTCCGGACACGAGCATGATCACCACGGCGACAGCGCCGATCTCAGAGTCCGACTGTTCGTTGCGATCCCACTGACCGTGGTCGTGGTGATCCTCGGTATGGTGCCGTTCTTCCACAGTCAGATGTGGGCCGCGGTGGTGGCACTTGTCCTGTCCACTCCCGTGGTGTGGTGGAGCGGATGGCCCATCCACGACCGCACGATCCGTGGGCTGCGGCACCGATCAGTCGGAATGGACACACTCGTCACGCTCGGAGCAGGCACCGCCTGGGTGTGGTCGGTGTTCCAGATCGCGGTCGGCGGCATGCAGGTGTACGCCGAGGTCGGTGCGGTCGTCGTCACCTTCGTCTTGCTGGGTCGATGGTTGGAGGCTCGCGCGACGGACACGTCGGTCGATGCGTTGTCGGCGCTGTCCCAACTGCAAGTGGACACCGTCCAACGGCTGGCAGCCGACGACACCGAGCAGGAGATCCCGCTGTCTCAGCTTCAGGTGGGGGACCGGTTCCTTGTGCGACCAGGGGGGCGGGTGGCCACCGACGGCAAGGTGGTGCACGGGACCTCGGCCTTGGACCTCAGCCTGGTGACCGGGGAGTCGGTTCCTGTCGAGGTCGGCCCCGGCGGTCAGGTCGTGGGTGGCTCCGTCAACGGGGCCGGCCGACTCGTGGTCGAGGCGCAGGCGGTGGGTGCCGACACCGTTCTGGCCCGCATCGGGGAACTGATCCGGCAGGCGCAGCACTCCAAGGCCCCTATCGAGCGGCTCGTCGACCGCATCGCCGGCGTGTTCGTTCCGGTGGTCCTGGTTCTCGCGCTGCTGACTCTCGCAGGGTGGTTGATCGCAGGCGCCGACCCCACCTTCGCGGTGAGTGCTGCCGTTGCTGTGCTGGTGATCGCGTGTCCGTGCGCGCTCGGTCTGGCTACCCCAACTGCCTTGGTGGCGGGTACTGGCAAGGGCGCCCAGCTGGGAATCCTGATTCGTGGACCACAGGTCCTGGAGGCCGCTCAGGAAGTCGACACCGTCCTGCTCGACAAGACGGGGACGGTCACGAGCGGTGAGATCACCGTCGAATCCGTCACTGGTGGAACGAGCGAGGAGCGGCTCATGGTGGCCGCCGTCGAGCGCGCGTCGGAGCACCCCATCGCGCGTGCCATCGCCACGGCCTTCGCGACCGCAGGCAGCGTCCCCGACGTCACCGAGTTCGAGGCCCGTGCCGGAGTGGGTGCCGCCGGCATCGTGCACGGCCGTCCCGTCTTGGTGGGCAAGCCCGACGCGGAGTTGCCGGCGGACCTCTCCCGTGCCGTGGCAGATGCTGCGCAGCGGGGCCTGACTCCCGTCGCGGCCACGATCGATGGTGTCCCGGTGATGGTCATCTCCGTGGGGGACTCCGTCAAGCCCAGCAGCCGCTCGGCGATCGGCCGGCTGGAGCACCTGGACCTGACTCCGGTCCTGCTCACCGGGGACCGCAGATCGACGGCGGACGCAGTGGCCGCCCAGGCTGGCATCACCGATGTCATCGCTGATGTGAGTCCCGAGGGCAAGGTGCTGGCCGTCAAGGAGCGGCAGGGAGCAGGGAATCGCGTCGCGATGGTCGGTGACGGCATCAACGATGCGGCAGCGCTGGCGCAGTCCGATCTCGGAATCGCCATGGGGTCCGGCACGGACGCCGCCCGAGAAGCAGCCGACATCACGATCGTCAACTCGGACCTGCAGTCGGTCGCAGACGCCATCGAACTGTCCCGCCGCACCTGGCGCACCATCAAGCAGAACCTGCTGTGGGCCTTCGGCTACAACGTTGCGGCGATTCCGCTGGCAATGAGTGGACGTCTGTCACCGATGATCGCCGGCGCGGCGATGGCCTTCAGCAGCGTGCTGGTGGTCAGCAACTCCCTACGGCTGCGCAGGTTCCGCGCGCACCGGTGAGGCTGCTGGTCATCAGGCCCCACAGCGCGGACGATCAGCCGTCCACACCACTGTTGAGTTCGGCCAGGTCCTTCAGGCTGTCGACGCTGACGACCTGATCGGCGGGGGGCGGGACGATGTCGGTCTCTATGCCGAAGTCGGTCATGGTGGTACTGGACATGGTCTCGACCGGCTTGCCGGCACCGATGTCGATGGTCATCTTCTGGTCGAATCGCACGATCCGGTTCTCGCTGTCGACCCACACGGTGACCTGTGACTGGCCGTCGACCTTGTCGAGGTTCTTCTCGATCTCGCTGGTCTGACCGGTGGGCAGCCCCAACTGCTCGATCGCCTTCTTCAGATCGATCGTGCCCGTGTACTTGGTGGCTTGGACGCCATCGATGTTCTCCGCGCCCACCTCTTGCAGGTCTGCGATGTCCTGCAGCATCTGCAGGCTTTGGCTCGGATCTGCTCCGCTGAGCCCGAATTCCTCGGCGGGTGCTTCGATCCACTTGTTGCCGAAGATGGGGACCTTGATGTAGCTCTTGCCGTCGACCACCGTGACCTCGATGTCGCTGCCGCCACCGAACAAGCTCGAACTCACCCGCAGCGCCGCCTCGTCGTCGGTGAAGTTGACCACGCCGTCACCACGGATGGCGATGCCCTGGTCGGCCATTCCACCCACAGAGGTCGTGAAGGTGACTCGGGCGCTCCCCGACGATGTCGTGCTTTGGGTGGCCTGCGCCATGAAGGCAGCCGGAGATGCGGTGACCGCCACGGAGGGAGAATCGGCGGGGGCCGGAGTGGTCGACGGCGTGGAACTGGCGGAGCACCCCGCGGCGAGGAGTCCGGCAGCCACGAAGCCCGCGGCTGCGATGAAGGGGCGGTTGGTGATCATGGGGCACTCCCATCCGAAGGTTCTCCCAGGTTACGACGGTCTCCCCCCCGCGTAAGTTCCAGAACGGCATCGGCCTGACTCGGGAAAGAGTGGATCACTGTCGTCGGGTCACGTGCGACATCCGTCCGTCGCCGTAGGTCTCGGTGATCTCCGCGACGACGATGTGGTAGCCGTGGTACCACCTTTGGTACTGCGCCTTGGCGCTGCGGTGACTGGCCACATCGGCGAAGGCGCGCAGACCCGCGAGGGTCTTCCAGTAGTACACGGCGTTGCGAGTGCCGCCGTCTTCTGAGACCCACGACTCCTGACCAACGTAGTCGTCGGAATCGTAGGCAGCGGCCTGGATCTCGGCGTCGAGCCGGTGGAAGTCATCGTCGTATTCGCCGGGCTGAAACATGAACGAGATCATGTACATGGCTGTCCCTTCATCGGATTCCACTTCGGCCGTGACTGTCGGAGGTCGTGCTCGTCACCAGTCGACGGGCCCACTGGACGTCGGGCCCGAGGCGATCCAGGTGGGTCACCAGATCCCGCGCGGCGGCGTGCAATTGATCGTCGGTCACAGGGTCGAGTGCGTCGAGGATGAACAAGCCCGCGGTGGTGTGATCACTCAGTTGAGTACGACGCGCCTGGCGCCAGTTCCAACGCCGACACGTCACTCCCTGGTCGTCACACCACACCACCTCGCCCGGATCTGGGTGCTCGATCACCTTCTCGCCGGAGGCGACGGTGTCGAAGGGCTCCTGACCGGTCGCTCGGCGCAACTGAGGGGCGCCGACATAGCGGTCGAGGTCCTCGCCCCCCAACGGGATCTGGTGGATCACGGAGATGGCGTTGTAGATGTCGGTCAGCCGGTTGATGCGAGGCAGCCCGGAGTCCACGCGCCGCAGCAGTGCCTCAAGACTGTTGCGCGTGCGCTGCGGTTTTGACCCGAATCCGCGGTACGCGTCGCGCCAGGCCGCCACGTGGGGGAGTTGGTCCGCGGGCATCAGACGAAGGGCGTCCTGCCCGGTTTTCTCCGCGGTCTCGAGGAGGGCGTCGCTTGCTGGGTCCGACGCTCCCGGGGTCAGTCCGCTCACCGCCACGAGCATGGCGCGGTAATCGGGGCGCAGGTCGAACACAGCCGCGTCGACCGTACCGCCGGCGAGGAAATCGTCAAGGGCGCTGTCAGCCATGGCCTACCTCCGGTGATGTCGGTTCGACTCTTGGTAGGTCGACGCTGGTGGCTTCTCTGAGCGCTTTGGTCGGCTCGGATACAGCCAGCGAGAACCGTGTCGGTTGCCCAGACGGACGGGAGTCGGGGGCGGCGGGATTCGAGTAGGAATGTGCCACGTCCCCGGGGAAGGCGGCGGCGTCCCCCGGACCAAGGGTGAACGCCTGCGCGCCGACCCCGAGCGTGAGCGTGCCGACGTGGACGTGCAGGAGTTCGCGGGTGCCCGGTGCGTGGGCCTCGCTGGTGTGGCGGTCTCCGGGACCCAATGTCCAGTCCCACATCTCCAGCACGTCCG
The DNA here is from genome assembly GCA_037045355.1 of Candidatus Nanopelagicales bacterium. Taxonomy (NCBI): domain Bacteria; kingdom Bacillati; phylum Actinomycetota; class Actinomycetes; order Candidatus Nanopelagicales; species Candidatus Nanopelagicales bacterium. The sequence continues at coordinate 155,152 of JBAOHO010000008.1, forward strand.
GTCGCACGGTGCCGGCGACCATCACGGCGGCCCCGCCGCAATCTCCGGTCCACAGGACGGGCCCGGTGCCCCTGCGGGTGACGGCCACCGGCGAGGGCTGCGGGGGTTCCACCAGGTCGGGCAGCCCGACGCCCAGTGCCTCACTGAGGCGGAGCAGGATCGCGACACTCGGGTTCGCGCTGCCACGCTCCACGTTGACGACCGTTCTGCGGCTCACGTCCGCGGCCACGGCCAGTGTGTCCAGGGTCCAACCGCGGGACTGACGTTCCTGCTTGACGCGGGCACCTATCGCGCCGGCAAGCGCGGCGGTCGCGGAATCCATTAGTGCAGCATAATGCATTAGTAGTGCAACAGGCTCGACAACGTCGAATGACCCGCAATGGCCCGACAATGGATCGTGATCACTCACCCACTGCGCCGACGGCTGGCGGCCTGTGCTGCCTTGCTGGTGGGTGGCCTGGCGACTCTGCTGCTGCTCACGACGGTGCTCGCCAATCCGATCGCCAGTCTGTTGTCGGTGATCGGCTTCGTGGTGGCGGTGGTCTCGGGTTGGGTCGCACTGACCAACCGGGGCGTCAAGCGCAACCGGGCATTGGCCGCTGCGATCGCCGGATGCCTCCTGCTGGTCGCCGCCGTCATCGGTGACGACGAGCATCGGTTCTACCTGACGCTCGCCCTCGTCGGACTGTTGGCCGCCACAAGCTCGGGTCGCGTGGCGCTCGGCCATCCGCCGCGTCGCCCGGACAGCGACGTACCGGTGGGCCGTTCCCGGCATCCCGCTCTGGTGGTCAATCCCAAGTCGGGCGATGGACGCGCAGCGCAACTCGGACTGGTCGAGCGTGCCCGGGAACTCGGAATCCACGTCTTCGTCTGGGACGGCTCCGATACCCCCCTGCAGCTGGCTCGGCGAGCGGTCGCCGAGGGCGCCGATGCGTTGGGCATGGCAGGTGGTGACGGGTCACTTGCCCCGGTGGCGCGATTGGCCGCAGACCACGGTATCGACTTCGTCTGCATCCCGGCCGGCACCCGGAATCACTTCGCGCTCGACCTCGGACTGGACCGCTCGGATCCGCTGGCGGCCCTGACCGCCTTCGGTCCGGCCTTCCGGCGCCGGATCGATCTGGCCTGGGTCAACGATCGTCCGTTCGTGAACAACGTCTCATTGGGGCTGTACGGCGAGATCGTGCAGGACGAGGCCTACCGCGAGGACAAGTTGGGCACGGCGCTCGCGCGACTGCCCGACGTGATCAACGAGAACCCCCAGGACCTCGACCTGCGCTACACCGATGCCGACGGCGTTGCGCGCGACGACGCCCAAGTTGTGCTCGTGTCCAACAATCCGTACACCTTCACAGTGGGGGGGTCGGTCGGTCGCCGCGAACTCGATGCCGGCGAACTCGGCATCGTGTGCCTGCGCGTGGACGGCGGAGTCCGGGCGGCGGAGGTCGTGACGGCTGTGCTCGGATCCGGCAACTCCGACTCGATGCGGTCCTGGACCAGTCGCGCATTCGAGGTACGTTCCGGAGGTCCGGTCGCGGCCGGGCTCGACGGTGAGGCGCTCACGTTGGAACCGCCCCTGAGGTTCAGCAGTGCCCCGGCATCGGTGGGCGTGCGGATTCCGCCCTCGGCGCCCGGCCAATCCCCGGCGGCTCGGCGTTCGAGCTATGAGTTCGCGATCGCCGAGTTGCTGCGTCGGGCAGTACTTCCCTCACGTCGCTGGACATCGCCGGAAGAGTTCCCGGTGGCGGGGTGACAGGCCCCAGGTCCTCACTTGCCCCCACCATAAGACTGCTCTACTATTCCTGAAAAATAATACAGATAAAGCAGATTCAGCAAAGGGGAGTACCTCTCGCCTGGAGCCGACAACCCGGGGACCCACGTCCCCCGGCCACAGGGAACGGCGTGTGCCGTTCGGGGAGACCTTCGCGACGACGGAGTGGAAGTACCGCGCCGCGTCTGATGAAGCCGTCCGTGGCAGGTCCCGGCGGAAGGCTTCTGGAAGGTCTCGAAGGAAGGAATCCCCGCAATGTTTGATGTTCCCCTGTGGGCTTGGGCCGGCGTCCTGGCGCTGATCCTCGTCATGCTCGCCATCGATCTGTTTGCCCACCGCCGCGCGCACGTCATCGGAGTCAGGGAGGCGCTCGGCTGGTCGATCTTCTGGGTCGCGCTGGGAGTCGGCTTCGGGATCCTGATCTGGTCCGTCTACGGTGCCGAGTTCGGTGCTCAGTACTTCGCGGGCTACGTCATCGAGAAGTCGTTGGCCGTCGACAACGTCTTCGTCTGGGCCATCATCTTCGGCTACTTCGCCGTGCCACGCGAATACCAGCATCGAGTCCTGTTCTACGGCGTCATCGGGGCCCTGATATTCCGGGGTGCCTTCATCGCGGCCGGCTCGGTCCTGATCGCCAGTTTCTCCTTCGTCCTGTACCTCTTCGGCGTCTTCTTGGTGTTCACCGGAATCCAGATGCTGCGGCACCGCAACGAGCACATCGACGTCGCCAACAGTCGAGTGCTGCGGTGGTTCCGGCGGGCCGTCCCTCACACCGACGAGTACCACGGGCAGCGGTTCTGGGTGAAGAAGGCCGGGGTCTGGGTCGCGACCCCACTGCTGTCGGTCCTCGTTCTGATCGAGATCACCGACATCATCTTCGCGGTCGACTCGATTCCCGCGATCTTCGCTGTCACGCAGGAACCGTTCCTCGTGTTCACTGCGAACGCCTTCGCGATCCTGGGTCTGCGCGCGATGTACTTCCTGCTCGCTGACCTGATCGACCGGTTCACCTACCTGAAGACAGGCTTGGCGTTCGTTCTGATCTGGGTGGGAGTCAAGATGCTGCTGCTCATGGTGGGCGTCAAAGTGCCGACCTTGCTGAGTCTGGGCATCGTGATCGCCATCATCACGACGAGCATCGTCATCAGCCTGAGGTCGACCCGGGGGAGGAAGCGCCCGCTCGGCGCCGACGCGGAGGATGCCGAATCCCAGCAAACCGCGAGTCCACGCGTCGAGATTCCCATCGACCAGCAACAACGGCCGTAACCCGGCGTCGGTGGATTCGGGATGAGCTCGGATCCACCGACGAGGGGACGCCCCGGTCCAACGGCGCGCGTGCGTCGGCGACCACTACCGTGAGATGACCACGGAGGTGGAAATGAGCGCTGACCCGCAGCCGCAGTTGACCGGTCGCAAGAAGTGGGTGGCACTGGTCTTCCTGTCGCTCGGCGTGGCGATGATCATCCTGGACGCGACGGTGGTCAACGTCGCGATCCCGACCATGGTCAAGGACCTCGGCCTGTCCACCACGGATGCCGAGTGGGTCAACGCGATCTATGCGCTGACATTCGCCTCACTGCTTCTGCTGTCCGGGCGGTTGGCCGACATCGTCGGACGGCGGCTGATGTTCGTCTCCGGTGTGGTCGTGTTCGCCGTCTCGAGTGGTCTGGTCGCGATGTCGGACGGCGCTGTGGAACTCATCGGCGCACGGGCGTTGCAGGGGATCGGTGCGGCCATGATCCTGCCGGCGTCCTTGTCGGTCCTCAATGCCGTGTACCGCGGTCGTGATCGTGCGGTCGCCTTCGCCGTGTGGGGCGCCACGATCGGTGGCATGGCCGCCTTGGGGCCGCTCGTCGGTGGCTGGCTGACCACATACGCGTCCTGGCACTGGGCGTTCCTGATCAACATCCCCATCGCGGTCATTGTCGTGATCGGGGTTCTGGCGCTCGTCCCCGAGACCCGCGACCTGGTGGATCGATCCGGCGCCGACCTTCCGGGGACGATCCTGGGCACGCTGGGCCTGGCGTTCTTCGTCTTCGGGCTCATCGAGGGACAGACCTACGGATGGCTGGCTGCCAAGAAGCCGTTCCAGATCGGTGGCTGGCAGTGGCCTTTGGACAACGTGTCGCCGGCGGCCGTGGGACTGTTCGGTGGAGTGCTCCTCGTGCTGGTGTTTCTCTGGGTCGAGAAGAGCCGTGCTGCCGCCAACCGCACTGTCCTGGTGGATTTGAGACTCTTCCGGATCCGCACGTTCGGTGTCGGCAACCTGGTGGCGGCCCTGGTGAGTCTGGGGGAGTTCGGACTGCTGTTCACGCTCCCCCTGTTCCTGCAGTCGGTCATCGGATACGACGCATTGCAGACCGGGGTCATCTTGTTGGCGTTGGCCGTCGGATCCTTCGTGGCCAGCGGTGTCGGAGCGCCCCTCGCCCAGCGCATCGGGCCGGTTCGGGTCCTACGCACCGGGATGGCCTTGGAGGTGATCGGCGTACTGCTGATCACGGTGGTCATCTCGACGACTGTGACGGGGTGGGCGATGGTTCCGGGGTTGTTCATCTACGGATTGGGTGTCGGATTCGCCACGGCGCAGCTCACCGGAGTGATCTTGTCCGAGGTCCCCGTGGCCGAGTCAGGTCAGGCGTCGGCGGTTCAGTCGACCTCCCGCCAAGTGGGAGCGGCCATCGGTACCGCCCTCTTGGGCGCGACTCTCGTGGCAGGACTGAGTTCGGTCGCAGGGGAACTCACCGACCGGGGTGTGCCGCAGCCGGTCGCCGATCAGGTCACCAGCGCGGTCCAGGGAAGCGCCGGCACTGCAGTGGCGGCACTGCCCGCTCAGCCCGGTGGCGATGTGCTGTTCGCAGGGGCATCGCAGGGTTTCGCATCCGCCACCGAGGACGTCGGCTATGTCGCCGCCGCGTTGATCGCCCTGGGTCTGATGGCAGCCTTCCTCCTCCCTGCCGATGCTGCTCGGACCGAGGCTGCCGGGTACGTGTCCGCCAAGGAGGAAGAGTCGGCCGCTGAGGAGGATTCGGCCGATGGAGAAGAGTCCGCAGCCGAGTAAGAGGCGGCCGTGCCCCCGGCTCAGCCCAGTGAGTCGGTGTCGACCACTGCCCGGGTCGCAACCCGGTCACTCATCCAGGACACGATGTCTTGATGAACGGGATCCGCCGCGTACGTGGTGAGGGCGTCCGGGGAGTCGTGCTCGCTGATCAGGACGAGTTCGAACGCATTCGCCGATTCGTTGCGGTTGCGCCCTACCTTGATCGAGTTGGCGCCGGCGACCTTGCCGACCATGCCACGCAACTTCGACACCGCCTCGTCGACGTCTGCCGGATCGTGGAAACGCCACATGACGATGTGAGTCAGCATTGGCAAACCCTATCGATGTCGGCGCCCTACGCGCCGTCGTTGTCGAGCGCCCTGCCGTTGTCGAGCGCCCTGCCGCTGTCGGCTGCTCCTCGGTTGTCGAGCGCCCTCCCGTTGTCGAGCGCATAGTCGTTGACGCGATCGATCAACTGGCGCAGACGCCCGAAGGAGGCGCGTGTGTGGGTGAATACAAGACGCGGTAGGTCGAGGTACTCGCCCTCGATGTCGTCCGCCGGTCGCTGATACATCTCACCGGCCTCGACGAGGTCGGCGAACTCGCGATTGAGGTGGCGCAGTTGCCGAGTGGTGAGCGGGGAGCGTAGGCGCAGGACGAGTTCGCGCCCCACATATCGCGACGAGTGGTAGTTGCTGAAGAAGCGGGTGATGTGGTCGACAGCATCCTGGGCGTCGATGGCGAGGTAATACAGCGACGTGTCGGCCGGGCTGAGGAAACCACCGCCGAGGAGTTCCTCTCGCACGTAGCGATCCCACCGCTCCCAGTAGTTCGAGTCAGGTCCCTCGATGAGGACCACCGGAACCACGGCGGACTTACCTGTCTGAATCAGGGTGAGTGCCTCGAGGAGTTCATCCTGGGTCCCGAACCCGCCCGGGAAGGCAGTGATCGCCTGGCTTTGGCTGAGGAACATGAGTTTGCGTGTGAAGAAGTAGCGGAAGTTGATCAGCTTGTGATCGCCGGAGATCACCGAGTTGGCCGTCGTCTCGAACGGCAGTCGAATGGACAATCCGAACGAGTTCTGCGGACCCGGGCCCTCATGACCGGCCTTCATGATGCCCTCACCGGCTCCCGTGATCACGAGCCAGCCCTGTTCGGCCATCATGCGAGAGAAACTCACGGCGGTCTGGTAATCCGGATGATCCGCCGGTGTCCGCGCGGATCCGAAGATGCTGACTCTCGGGGCGCCGTTGTAGCCCCCGAACACCCGGTAGGCGTGCCGCATCTCCTTGAAGGAGTTCGTGAGCAGTTTCAGTTCTCCGGTGTGGCGGCGATCGGTGATCAGTTTGAGCGAGGTGGCGAGCAGATCCCGCACCAGGCGACCGTCGCGCGAGGTGCTGTCACCGCCGCACTCCTCGATCAGTCCGTTCAGCTGCCTGACGAGATCGGGATCATCCACTCGCCGGCGAGTGAGGGTGTCGATCGCTGCTGACATGTTGGTCATGACGCCAGACTTGCCCGATCAGTGATCGGGAAGCTGAGCGTCAGGTGGAGCGTTGCGCACGAATGGATGAATAGTCGACGGTCGCGTCAGGGGGAATTGCCGGTGGGACGCGGCGCATCGTCAGTTGGGCCATCAGCAGATCCAACTCCTGCGAGATCGTGTTCAACCGGCCCATGAGTTTGGCCGTGTTGGGGGGCATTCCGTGCTCCCGGCGGTTCTTGGTGCTGCGCTGGCGCGGCAGGCTCAGCACCACGCTGTCCGCCAACCCCGCGATGTCCCGGGCGCGGTCATGGCACTCGACCTCCAACGGTCGAGGGCTGCCCTGAGCCGCGATCCGGGCGATGGCCACCATCTGGGATCCGATGAGACCGGTGGCCTGAACGACGCGGATCGCCGGCGAGCGGTGCGGGCCGGAGATCTCGGTGGTCCGATCGAGGAACACCAGCCGGGCGCGATCGAGGTCCTGGGCGGATTTGCTGATGCGCAGGAACTGCATCTGGCGCGCGGCCGGCCCGACTGTCACCAAGGTGTAGAGCGCTGTTGCCGTGGGCGGGAGATGCTTCAGCACAGATCGCAAGGTCAGGCCGTCGGATCGGGGGGTGACCGCGGCTCCGTTCTCAGGCACGATGGAGAACCTAAGGAGAGCGGGGGAACGGCGCTGAGCGCCGGGACGAACGGTCGGTGAACATCCGATGGCGGTTGCCTCGGGCCGGTGGTGACGATGACGGGGACCACACCTCCACGGCCAATGGTCACGTTCAGGTCACCCCGCGTTCATCTGTGAGCGAACCTCCGGTCATCTGGCTGCCCTAGCGTCCGGATCGCATCGCCCCATACGGGGGCTTCGCAATGCCCCGAGTCCGGGGCACTGACATTTTGGAGGCAGGGTGCGCATCACCCGTAAGAAGTGGGGGCTCGCCGCCGTCGTCGCCGGGGGATCCCTGGTCCTGGCGGCCTGTGGCGGTCAGCAGTCCGGCAGCGGCTCGGGAAGTTCGGCTTCGGGGGCGGTGGCCGTTGACGGGTCATCGACCGTCGCACCCCTGACGTCCGTTGCTGCAGAGTTGTTCCAGGCCCAGAACTCCGGCGTGAACGTCACCGTGGGAACCTCGGGAACGGGCGGCGGATTCGAGAAGTTCTGCCGCGGCGAGACCGACATGAACGACGCGTCTCGACCCATCGAGGACGACGAGAAGGCCAACTGCGAGACGGCCGGCGTCAAGTACGCGTCGCTGACCGTTGCCAACGACGCCCTGACCGTGGTGGTGAACAAGGAGAACACTTTCGCCAAGTGCCTGACCACGGAGCAGTTGAAGAAGATCTGGGAGCCCAAGTCGCAGGTCACCAACTGGAACCAGGTCGACCCGTCATTCCCCGACGAGAAACTTGCGTTGTTCGGGCCCGGAACCGATTCCGGGACCTTCGACTACTTCACCGAGGCCATCAACGGCGAAGAGGGTGCCAGTCGCACCGACTACACACCCAGCGAGGACGACAACGTCGTCGTGCAGGGCGTGTCGGGCTCCAAGGGCGGCATGGGCTACTTCGGGTACACGTACTTCGAAGAGAACGCCGACAAAGTGAACGCGGTGCAGATCGACAGTGGTGATGGCTGCGTGTCTCCGTCACCTGAGACTGCCCAGGACGGCACCTACACGCCGCTGGCCCGGCCGCTGTTCATCTACCCGTCGATCACGAAGCTGGGATCCAACCCGGCGTTCGCTTCGTTCCTGACGTACTACGTCCAGAACGACTCAACGATCGCGGAACAGGCCCAGTTCATCCCGCTCAACGACAAGCAGAAGAGCGAACTGGACGCAGCGCTGGACAAGGCGTTCACCGAGGCGGGCCTTCCGGCTCCGGCGGCGAGCTGACCCAGACGATGAGCAGTTCCACCCTCGACGTGGTCCGGGAGGGCGGCGGTTCGCCGCCGTCCTTCCGGCAATCGTCGCCCCGCTACGGGGAGAGAGTTATCGGCTTTGTGCTGATGGCCGCGGCGGCCGTATCCGTGCTCACCACGGTGGGGATCATCTACTCGCTGCTCATCCCCACGATCGAGTTCTTCCAGACCGTCCCGGTCACCGACTTCCTGTTCGGCACCCAGTGGTCACCGCTGTTCGCCGATCCTGAGTTCGGTGTCCTGCCTCTGGTCTCGGGGACCTTGATCATTACTGGCATCGCGTGCCTCGTCGCGCTGCCCCTCGGACTGCTGTCCGCGATCTACCTTTCGGAGTACGCCAAGCCCAAGACTCGAGCGTCGATCAAACCGACGCTGGAGATCCTGGCCGGCGTCCCCACTGTGATCTTCGGCTTCTTCGCCCTCGAGTTCGTGACGCAGGTGGTGTTGAAGCCGCTGTTTCCGGATATCCAGGTGTTCAACGCCCTGTCCGCCGGACTCGTGATGGGCGTCATGATCATTCCCACCGTGGCCTCCCTGTCAGAGGACGCCATGGCGGCTGTGCCCCGCGGGCTGCGCGAGGGCGGCTACGCGCTGGGTTCCACAAAACGACAGGTGGCACTCAAAGTCGTTGTGCCTGCTGCCCTTTCGGGCATCGTGGCAGCATTCGTGCTCGCCATTTCGCGTGCCATCGGTGAGACGATGATCGTGGCTGTGGCCGCCGGATTGCAGCCCAACCTGAGTCTGAATGTCCTGGAGGGCATGCAGACAATGACCTCGTTCATCGCAGCCGCAGGATCCGGCGACCAGCCGACCGGATCAATCGGCTACCAGACCATCTTCGCCGTCGGCAGTCTGCTGTTCGTGATGACTTTCATCATGAACATGTTCAGCATCCGCCTGGTGCGCAAATACCGGGAGGTGTACGAATGAGCCAGGCCCATTCGCTCGACGACATCAAGCCGTTGGAGATCGAGTCCGGGGCTCTGCAGTCCCAACGCAGCGACCTGCCCGAGAAATCGTTCCGCTGGGGACTCTTCGCCGCCCTTGCCGTGGCCCTGATCACGTTGGCGGTGCTGCTGATCTTCATCGTCACCGAGGGGTGGCCGCGCTTCAATCTGCAGCTCTTCACGAACATGCCGTCGATCCGCTTGCCGGAGATCGCGGGAGCTCAATCGGCAATCACAGGATCGATCTGGGTGATTGTCACGACCGGATTCATCTCCCTCCCGGTGGGCATCCTGGCGGCCATCTACCTCGAGGAGTACGGCAACCCGCTCAGCCGCTTCTACCGGCTCGTCGAAATCAATATCCAGAACTTGGCAGCCGTGCCGTCCATCGTCTACGGCATCCTCGGGCTCGGCGTGATCGCGCGTGCCCTCGCCCTCGGCCAGACGGTCATCACAGCGGCCCTGACACTGTCGCTGCTGATCCTGCCGGTCATCATCATCTCCACCCGGGAGGCGATCCGGGCGGTGCCGCAGTCCATCCGGTTCGGATCGATGGCGCTGGGTGCCACCAAATGGCAGACCATCTGGAAACAGGTCCTGCAGGTGGCCACTCCCGGAACCGCGACGGGCGCCATCCTGGCGCTTTCTCGGGCCATCGGCGAGGCGGCACCTCTGCTGCTCCTCGGGGCCGTCACGTTCATCACGTTCAACCCCAACGGCCTGCTCAGTTCCTACACCGTGATGCCGATCCAGATCTACAACTGGATCTCACAGTCCCGCGATGAGTTCCATGTCCTCGCGGCCGCGCTGTGCATCGTCTTGCTCATGCTCCTGCTGGTCCTCAACGGTCTGGCGATCTTCCTGCGCAACAAGTACCAGAAGAGATGGTGACCTCATGACCGCTGAAAACACTGTTGAACTCGACTCAGAGCAAGGTGCGCCCGTGACGGATGGAACAGAGACCCGGCCAACACTGCCTCGGATCGCCATGCAGCAGCCGAAGCCGCGATCGGAGACCAGCGAGACCGTGGTCACGCTGCAGGATGTCGGTGTCTGGTACGGCGACTACCACGCCCTGCGCGGGGTCAATATGGAGGTGAACCGCAACGAGATCACCGCCTTGATCGGACCTTCCGGATGCGGTAAGTCGACGTTGTTGCGTTCGATCAACCGGATGAACGACCTCATCCCCGGCGCCCGGGTGGGGGGCACAATCGAGGTTCATGGCACTGACATCTACGGCTCCGATGTCGACCCCGTCGAGGTGCGTCGGCACATCGGAATGGTGTTCCAGAAGCCCAACCCGTTCCCGAAGTCCATCTACGACAACATCGCCTACGGGCCGCGAGTCCTCGGGCAGAAGAAGAATCTGGACGACATTGTCGAGGAGTCCCTCACTCGAGCTGTTCTGTGGGACGAGGTCAAGGACAAACTCAAGACCAGCGGCCTGTCTCTGTCCGGAGGCCAGCAACAGCGTCTGTGCATCGCCCGGTGCATCGCAGTGCGCCCGCAGGTGATCCTCATGGACGAACCGTGCGCATCGCTCGACCCCATCGCCACCTTGAAGATCGAGGACCTCATGCAGGAACTCGCCGACGACTACACGATCATCATCGTCACGCACAACATGCAGCAGGCAGCTCGCGTCTCCGACCGCACCGCGTTCTTCACGGCCAAACTGGACGAGCATGGCGAACGGTTCGGCGAACTCGTCGAGTACGACCTCACCCACTCGATCTTCACGCAGCCGAAGGATCAGCGCACTGAGGACTACGTCTCGGGCCGATACGGCTGAGCCTTTCCCGCCGACCCGTGCCCATCAGCGGGCACGGGCAGGTTCAGAGTTCTTGTCGTTCCGCTGCCTCGATGCGCCACTGGCCCTTGCCGGTGAAAGAGCGGTGGACGACGACGAATCCCCCGGGGGGGAGCGGCGCCCGGAACGCCGAAGCGGCCTTCTTGTCCGCCTCCCGCGCGAGTGGCGCCATGATGTCGGGCAGCACCGGGCGGTGGGAACAGACCGACAGGGCGGCCTTGGTGTCGGCCAGCGACAGCAGTCGGTTGACGGCGGCCTTGGGTTTGTCGTCGAAGCCGGTCTCGCTGAACAGCGGCTCCTGTTCGACCGTGACCTTCTCCGCAGCGGCGTACGGTTTCACAGTCTGCAGGCAGCGAACGGCGTCCGATGAGTGAATCCGCCTGATGCCGAAGGCGGCAAGCAGGGGGATCAGCGCCTGCGCTTGGCTGCGACCTTTCCCCGTCAGTGGTCGGTCTCGGTCGTCCTTGCCCGAGAAGTCCGACCGCTTGGTCGCCACAGCGTGACGCAGGTAGACGAGAGGCTGCGTGGGCGGCAGAGCGAGAGCCCGTTTGACCAGATCGAAGTCGCGCTTGTAGGTCAACAGAGATCGGGCCTGAGAGGCGGTCACCCAGCGGATGTCATCGATCTCGGAATCCGGGGAGAAGCCGTGGTCCTTGCCAGGGGAGGCGACCCAGTAGTCGACGGTCTTGGGTCGTCCCATGGCTTGGTAGGACTGACGGCCCAGCGGAACCCCCAGAATGGGCACGATCCCGGTCTCTTCGTCACATTCCCGGACAGCCGCGGCCACCACATGCTCGCCGCGGTCGAGTTTCCCCTTGGGTAGGGACCAGTCCTTGCGCCGGGGGCGATGCACGAGCAGGACCTTGGGTCCGCGCGGTCCCGGGCGCAGCATCACCACGCCCGCAGCGCGGACAACAGACTCGGCCATCAGGCGAGCACGGTCTCGGCGTGGACCTTGGCGATCTTCGGCCACATCCGCTGGAACTCCCGACGCAGTCGCATCTCGTAGTCGACCTCGAGACCGAACAGCAGCCCCAGCGCGAACCCGGTGGGGGCGTCGACATCGGGCTCCGTGGCCAGCGATTTCAGGGTCATCTGGGCAACGTGCGCGTCTTGATGGTCCCCGAGGATCTCGGTGACCTGCTCCAATACCTTGACCAGTTCTTTGGCGGGCCGGCCGAACACCGGCTCCACTGCCTCGGCGGCATACCGCGCCTTCTTGGCGGCGATCCGGGTCTCGTGCCAGGGGGCCGCGGGGCTGTCCAAGTGCAACTCCGCGACATCTTTGGCGAGGCGCCGCCACGTCTTGTCGACGAGCGGCGGGAGGGCCTCGTCGCAACTGCGGTCCGCTGCCTTGGTCAGGTGGGGCTCGTTCGCGGCCTCGACCAGATCCTCCAGCAGTCGCAGGTGGCGCTTGCTGCGCAGAGCCGCGAGCGCGTGCGCGCGGGCATCGACGATGCGGGAGTTCAGGGCCTTGTCGACTGCGGTCTGGGCCAGGTCCGCTTCGTCCGGGGGCAGGTCGGCTGCCCGTTCATCCAACCGCTCGATCATGACTTCGGTGTCGCGGACGGCGCCGAGTTCGCCCGCGATCCAGCCGAGTTCGTCACGCAGGTGGCGCGCCCATTTGTCGTCCACCAGCGGGCCGAACCCGCGTAGCCCACTGCGGATCCGTCGTGCCGCCACCCGCATCTGATGAACCGAGTCCGGCAGATTGCGCCGCACCCGAACGTCCTGCAAGAGGAACCGCCGGATGTGCTTGGTCAGATGAGCGCGCACCGCGTCCCCGGCGGGGTCACCCGGTCCTACCCCCTGCGCTTCGACAACGTCAGGTGGTGCCGAGGCGCGGGGACCCACCGCGGTGGCCGCCTTGGACGCCGTGCCCGGGATGGCCCCCGCGGCCTGCAGAGCCTCGACCACGGCGGGCAGCAGGGCCCCCTTGGCGGCCTCCGGCGTGATGGCCTCCACCTCGATCTCCCGGAAGCGGGCAGCGACATGTTTGCCGTCCAGGATGCTGACGGTGTCGTCGACGAGCTCCAGCACGGGAACTCCCGAATCGTCGCTGATCAGATAAGGGGTCCGTTCGGTGCGAAGGGTCGCGACCGGGGTCAGGAACTGTTCGCGTGTCAACGCCGTGAGGGTGTCCCGGATGGCCTCGGGCACATCCCCCACACCGCCCTCCGACAAGGGAAGTCGAACCTCATCACGCACGCCCTCACCCTCGCCGGGCACCGGGAACTTCACGTGCCAGCCGGCATCGTCGCCCCCCTCTCGTCGACGCAGGGTGATGCCCCAGCGGAACAGCCGGAGATCCTCCGTGTCGTGGTAGACCGCCGTCAGAGTGCGAGTGGGTTCGGCGCGGATCTCGCGGATCCCCTCGATGCCGTCGAGGGGCGGCAGGCGGAATAGCGCATGGACCCGCAGTTTCTTCTCGACCTCGCGATGAGTGGTCGGGCTCTGGCGCGTTTCCGTCATCCTCAGGCTCCCCGGCGGCTGCTTTGCAGCTTGATCACGGTGTCTTGGTAGTCGACGAGGTCGTGACCCTCTTCATCGACGATGCGGCGGGTCCAGGTTCCGTCGGCATCGAGGTCCCATCCTGACGTGCCCGGGTCGAAGGCAAGATCGAACAACCTGGCGACCTCCGTGATGTGCTCGGGGGTCTCGAGCCGAACCAGAGTCTCCACGCGACGGTCGAGGTTGCGGTGCATGAGGTCGGCGGATCCGATCCAGGTCTCGGTGTCACCGCCGTTGGTGAACTCGTAGGCCCGGGAGTGCTCGAGGAACTTGCCCAGAATGCTGAGCACCCGGAAGTTGCCATCGGTGCCCGGGATACCGGGCCGCGCCGCGCAGATTCCGCGGACGAAGATGTCCACAGGTACGCCGGCCTGCGCCGCTCGATAGAGCGAGTCGATCAGCCGTTCGTCGACGATCGAGTTGCACTTGAAGCGGATTCGCGCGGGACGGCCTTCTCGGTGATGGTCGATCTCGCGTTCGATGCGGTCCATGAGGCCGGAGCGGATCGAGCGCGGGGCGACCAGCAAGCGGTCGTAGGTGGTGTTCATCGAGTATCCGGACAGGACGTTGAACAGCCGACTGACGTCTTCGCCGACCACCGGGTCGGTGGTCAGCAACCCGAAGTCCTCGTACAGACGGGCGGTCTTCGGGTGGTAGTTGCCGGTGCCGATGTGACAGTAGCGACGCAGGACATCGCCGTCGTCCCGGACGACCATGCTGAGTTTGCAGTGGGTCTTCAACCCGACCAGACCGTAGACGACGTGCACTCCGGCGCGCTCGAGTTTGCGGCCCCATTTGATGTTGGCCTGCTCGTCGAACCGGGCCTTGATCTCGACGAGGGCGAGGACCTGCTTGCCGGCCTCGGCAGCGTCCACCAGGGCGTCGATGATGGGGGAGTCCCCGCTGGTGCGGTACAGGGTCTGCTTGATCGCCAGGACTTGGGGATCCGCGGCGGCTTGTTCGAGGAAGCGCTGCACCGACGTCGAGAACGAGTCGTAGGGATGATGCAGCAGCACCTCCTTCTCGCGCATCGTGTCCAGCACGTCCGGAGGCGCCGCTGTCTCGACCTCGGCGAGCTCGCGGTTGGTCTTCGGGACGAAGGGGGGCTCCTTCAGATCCCCGCGGTCCAGGCCGACGAGCGTCCACAGGAACGTCAAGTCCAGGGGACCCGGCAGTTGGACGACCTCGCCAGGGTTGACCCCCAACTCGCTGACCAACAACTCCAGCACGTGGGGATCGATCGACTCCTCGACCTCCAGGCGGACCGGTGGGCCGAACCGGCGCCGCATCAACTCGCGTTCGAGGGCCTTCAGGAGGTTCTCGGCGTCGTCTTCTTCGACTTCCAGATCCTCGTTCCGGGTGACTCGGAACGTGTGATGCTGCAGCACCTCCATGCCGGGAAACAGCTGGTCGAGGTGCACCGCCATCACTTCCTCGAGTGGGATGAACCGCTGGCCGTCCAGGTGAACCAGGCGCGGCAGGAGCGGCGGCACCTTGACGCGCGCGAAGAGTTCGTTGCCGGTGTCGGGGTTGCGGACCACGACGGCCAGATTCAGCGACAGTCCCGAGATGTAGGGGAAGGGGTGAGAGGGGTCGACGGCCAATGGGGTGAGCACCGGGAACACCCGGTCTCGGAAGAACTCATGCAGTTGCTGCTGTTCCAAGCCCGAAAGCTCGTCCCACCGCAGCACCTCGATGCCCTCCTGTGCGAGAGCGGGCCGGATGTCATCGCGGAAACTCGCAGCCTGACGCTGCATCTGGGTGCGCGAGTTGCGCCAGATGCCGTCGAGGACCTCCGTCGGCATCAGACCACTGGCGGCTCTGACGGCGATTCCCGTGGCGATCCTGCGCTTGAGTCCGGCCACTCGGACCATGAAGAATTCGTCGAGGTTGCTCGCGAAGATGGCGCAGAACTTCGCCCGTTCCAGCAGGGGGATCGGCCGTCTTCGGCCAACTGCAGGACTCGGTCGTTGAACGCCAGCCACGACAGCTCCCGGTCCAGGAACCGATCCGGGGGCAGTTCTGGCAGCTCCTCGGTGGCCGGAGCTGATTCCGGCGCCTGATCCTCGGTCAACTCGGCTGTCATTCTCCGATCCTGTCACAGGCGGTCGCGCAACGGAGGTCGCAACGGGGGTCGGATGTGCGCTGTGGCCAGTCGCGGGACATGCTGGGGCGGCGACAGGTCCGGGCGCAGGTCCCGGCCGGGAGGTCAGGCCAGGAGGTTACGGTGCGCAGATCGATCGCGGTGGGGCTGGCGATTCTCGCTGTCGCCGCCGTGGCCGGCACTCCCGGTCGCGCGGCCGACGATCCGCCGCCGGTCGAATCACTGCGATTGCCGGGAGGGCCGACCTCCGCCACCGATCGGGCACCGGTGGATCTCGCTGTCGATCTCTACCGGCCCGCAGTCACTCCGGCGTCCGCGGTGGTGCTGGCCCACGGATTCGGGGGGAGCAAGCAGTCCGTGGCGCAGGAGGCGCAGGAGTTCGTCGAGCGCGGGTTCGTCGTCCTCGCGTACACGGCGCGCGGGTTCGGGACGTCGACCGGGACGATCTCGATGAACTCCCCGGACTACGAGATCGCCGATGCCCGGGCCATGATCGATGCGCTGGGCGATCGGCCGGACATCGTCGTCCAGGACGGTGACGCAGATCCACGGGTGGGCTTCGCGGGCGGGTCCTATGGCGGCGCGCTCGCGCTCATGACGGCGGGCTACGACCAGCGCGTGGACGCGGTCGCAGCCGACATCACCTGGAACGACCTGCGCACGTCGCTGTTCGGACAGAGCGTCGCAGGCGCCGGCCTCGGGGTCTTCAAGCAGTGGTGGGCAGGCAGCTTCTTCGGCGTGGGGTTGCTGCAGCCCGGGGCCTCGGCCACTGCATGCGGCCGGTTCGCCCCCGACTGGTGCCAAGCCTTCGAGATCGCCGCGGAACGGGGCGCGGTGACCCCGGGTGCCGCCGCGCTCATGGCGCGCTCCAGCCCCCGTTCGGTGGCGGGTCGAATCACCGCGCCGACGCTCATCGGCGCGGGCCAAGCCGACTCCTTGTTCCCCTTCGCCCAGGCAGCCGCCACCGTCGACCAGATCCGCGCCGCCCAGCCCCAGACACCCGTGAAGGTCGTCTGGCACGGCGGGGGGCACGACGGCGGTGTCGACGAGTCGGAACGGCTGAGGGACCTGGCCGGGGACTGGATGCAGGCGCATCTCGCCGCCGGCCCTTGCCGGTTCCCACCGACTACGAGATCACGCTCACGAACGGCGGCTTGGGTGCCGACTCACGCCGCGAGCCGACGGTTGTCTCGTTGCCGCAGTTCCCCGGGATCGGGGGCAATGCCCCGCAGTCCGTCACGCTGGCGGGTCCCGACACCCAGGTGCGGGCCCCGGCCGGAGGGGCGCCGGCCGCGATCACATCGTTCCCCGGGCTCGGCGGGGTCGCCGGGCAGGTCGGGTTCGCGCCCCCCGGCCAGAGCGCGACCTTCGACTCCGAGCCCGTATCGCAGGACCTCACCCTCGCCGGAGCGCCTCGTATCCGCCTACGAGTCAGCGCGGGGGACCCGGTCCGCGATGTCGCGTTGTTCGCCAGCCTGCGACTGGTCAGTCCCGCCGGTACCGAAACCACTCCCCCAAGGTTTGGTGGCGCCCATTCGGCTCCCCCGGTTGGGTCCCGATCCGGTCGACATCGACGTGGAGTTACCGGCCATCGCCACCCGGGTCGCTCCGGGTGACCGGCTGCGGCTGGTGGTGACCACGACCGATGCCGCCTACCGCCTCCCCGACCGAGCAGCGATCTATGAGATCGGCCTGGCCGACGGTGGCTTGATACTGCCGGTGATCGACGGGGCCTCCGATGTGGGCCGGCCGATCTCGGGCTGGCTCTTGCTCGTCTTCCCGATTCTCGCGGCGCTGTCGGGCCTCGTCGTGCTCGTCCGGCCCCGCACTCCTCGTCCCCAGTCGCGGCCCGATCTGGCTGATACTCCCGTAACGATCCGGGCTGTGAGCAAGGCCTTCTCCGGGGGCGTGGTCGCCGTGGACGATGTGAGTTTCGATGTCCCCCGCGGCATCGTCATGGGACTGCTCGGCCCGAACGGCGCCGGGAAGACCACGACGATGCGAATGCTGATGGGGCTGATCTCGGCCGACTGCCGGGCGAGATGTACGTGTTCGGCGAACGAGTGCACCCCGGGGCCCCGGTGCTGGCTCGCATCGGTTCCCTGGTCGAGGGCGCGGGCTTCCTTCCGCATCTGACGGGGCGCCAGAACCTGGATCTGTACTGGCGCGCTGCCGGCCGGGACGGGACTCCCAACTTCGACGAGGTGCTGGATATCGCCGGACTGGGTCACGCCGTCGATCGCAAAGTGAAGTCCTACAGCCAGGGCATGCGCCAGCGTCTGGGGATCGCGCAGGCGATGCTCGGCAACCCGGACATCTTGCTGCTCGATGAACCGACGAACGGCCTCGACCCGCCCCAGATCCGGGAGATGCGTGACGTGCTCCGGGACTACGCGGCCACCGGGCGGACGGTCATCGTGTCGTCGCACATGCTGGCCGAGGTCGAGATGACCTGCACTCACGTCGTGGTCATGCACCGAGGACGCATGGTTGCGCAAGGTGAGGTCGCGGACCTGATGGCGGGCCGCACGGACGGCAGGCTCGAGGATGTCTTCCTCGAGATCGTGGGCGCCGACCGAACAGTTGGAGGTGGCTGATGGTGGTGGGCACTTCCCCCCGTGGCTCGGAACCATCCCGCCGCACCCCGAATCCGAGCGCGCCTTCGACCGGGTCCCGCCGGGCACTGCCCGTGCGGGTGGAGTTCGTGCGCCAGTTCCGACGGCGGCGCACGGTCGTGACCCTGGGGCTGCTGGTTCTGTTGCCACTCATCGTGGTGGCCGCGGTGAAGTTCGGGCCGTCCGCCAACTCGTCAGGCGGAGGCGGCGGACGGTTCGGCAGCGGCAGCTTCGATCTCGTGGGTCTGGCGACGGCAGGGGCGTGGAACTTCGCGGTCACCATGTTGTTCTTCGCCACGGGATTCCTGCTCATCTTGGTGACCGCGGTGTTCTTGGGCGACACCGTAGCCAGCGAGGCGCAGTGGTCGACTCTGCGGTATCTCCTGGCAGCACCTGTTTCCCGGCGACGCCTGTTGGCCGTCAAACTCATCGTCGGGCTTGTGTCCACCGCGATCGCCATCGTGGTACTCATCGCCACGTCGTACCTGGTTGGTCTGGTGGCGTTCGGTTCCGGGCCTCTGCAGAGCCCGGCAGGTGGCTCCTTCGACGGTGTCGATGCGCTGTGGCGGGTCGCCGTGATCGCGGGCTTCATCTTCGTATCCCTGTTGTTCACCGCGGGCATCGCCTTCCTGATGACGGTGTCCACGGATGTGCCGCTCGGGGCGGTCGGGACCGCGCTGATCCTGGTGATCGTCAGCAACATCCTCGACGCCATCGAGGCCCTGGGGGACCTGCGACGCTGGTTGCCCACCGACTACACGAACGCATGGATCGGCGCACTGCAAAGTCAGATCGACTGGTCCGACATGGCTCGCGGGGCGGCGTACTCACTGGTGGCGTTCGCCATCCTGGTCGCCATCGCCGTCATCCGCTTCGACCGCAAGGACATCCTGTCCTGATCCGCGAGCAAGGGTCTGTGGCCCATCGGCCCATCGGCGGGTCGGTCGGTTGGTGAAGGCTCAGGCGGGCGCTACAGGCTCGAAGCGGCGGTCACCGTCGACCCGGCTGAACCCTGCCGACTCGTACACCTTGATGGCGGCACCGTTGTCGGCATCGACGAAGAGGTGGACCTGGGTCATCCCCCGGTCGGTCAGGTGCCACAGGCCCTGGTCGAGTAGGGCTGCCCCCAAACCGCTTCCCCGCCAGGCGCGGTCAACGGCGATGATGAACACCTCACCGGAGGTGTCTCCCCCCGCAGTGGCGGTGGGGTCGACCTTGGTCCAGTGGAAGCCGATCATGTCTCCGTCGGGGCCGCGCGCCACCAGGAAATCGTCGGATCGGTACCACGGGGCGCCCAGACGAAGTTCGAGTTCGGGGCGATCCCAAGACGCTTGGTCGAGCAGGGCGGCGAAGGCCCGTCGGTTCAGGTCCAGCCAGTCGTCAACGTCGTTGTCCACGTCGAACGAATCGAGCGTCACCCCTGGGGGCAGAGTACGTGGCTCGGTGTCGGGAGGCAGCGACCGCGCCATCAGCACCAACTCGCGCACACTGCTCATTCCGAGCGCTTGTGCTGCGGTGCGCCCGGCGGACAGATCGCCGTGAGTCCACAGCGGGAGCCCGGGGTGGGCCCGCTCGACGGCTGCGAGCAACACCAAAGCCGCCGCGCTGTCAGCGGCGGACAGCTCGGCCACCTCGTCAGTGGTCACAACCGCGTATCCGACCAGTCCTCCGTCGGCGAAACTCAGCCAGTGCTCCCGTTGGTCGAGCAACTCCGACAGCTCTGTCACCGCCAGCCGATTCACTTCGTCGAGCGGCTGCCGCCCGGTTCGTTCGGCTTCGGCGCCGAGTAGTTCGAGCACGCGGCGACGCTGGTCCGGGGACAACCGTGCCAGCCGCTGGATCATTGTGCGGGCGCGTCCGCCGGGTCGGGTACGGCGTCCTCGACGAAGCGGTATCCGACATTGCGCACCGTTCCGATGAGCGCCTCGTACTCGAGGCCGAGTTTGGCCCGCAACCGGCGGACATGGACGTCGACGGTGCGGGTGCCGCCGTAGTAGTCGTATCCCCAGACCTCTTGCAGCAGTTGTGCCCGGGTGAAGACGCGGCCCGCGTGCGTGGCCAGATAGCGCAGCAGTTCGAACTCCTTGAAGGTCAGGTCGAGTTGCTGGTCGGCCAAGGTCGCCGCATAGGCGGATTCGTCGATCACCAAGGCACCGCGACGGATCCGATCCGGCGGATCGGCCTCTTCGGCCCCGGAGTTCTGGCGCACCTTGCTCAGGTTCAGGCGTAGCCTCGCCTCCACTTCTGCGGGGCCGGCCGAGTCGACGAGCAGATCGTCCATCCCCCAGTCGAACTGAACAGCGGCCAGGCCACCCTCGGTGACGATGAGCAGTACCGGTCCGGCGACGCCCGTGGCCCGGATCAGTCGGGTCAGCGAGCGCGCTTGCGGCAGGGACTGGCGGCCGTCGACCAGGATGGCGTCGTGCGGCGGCGCGTCGAGCAGAGCGGAACCCTCGGCAGGCAGGACGCGCAGAGTGTGGGTGAGAAGTTCGATCGCGGGCAGGACGTTCGCCGCCGGCCCCGACTGCGACGTGAGGAGGAGCAGTCGCATGCCACCTCCCTGTTCCTGTGCTGCGAGAATATCCCACCGTGATCGACGCGCTCCGAAGTGATTTCGCCGAGACCGCGACCCTATTCACGCGCGATCGGGTCCGACTCCGCGCGGGTTTCGCACCCGGTCCTGGCGGCGGTACCGCCCTGTTGTTGGTCCACGGTTTCAACGCCTCACTGTCCAAGCCACCCAACCGCGCCGTTCTGGCCACGCTCACGGAGCAGTTTCCAGTCGTGGCGGTGGAACTGCGTGGGCACGGCCGCAGTCAGGGACTGTGCACTCTGGGCGACAAGGAGATCCTCGATGTCGAGGCAGCGGCACGGTGGGCCGCGGTCCTCGGCTGTTCGCAGGTCGTGACCATCGGTTTCTCGATGGGTGCTGCCGTCGTGGTGCGCCACGCAGCCATCATCGGCGGCGTCGCGGGCGTCGTGTCGGTCAGCGGCCCAGCGTTCTGGAACTACCGGGGCACGTCGATCATGCGCGTCCTGCACTTCGGTGTCGAGAATCCGCTGGCCCGCCAGTATCTGTCGCGAGTGATGGGCACCCGGGTGGTGCCCCCGCCCTGGCCGAAACCGTGGCCGGAGAGCCCGTCGGAGGCGGCCGCCCGGATTCCGCCCGTGCCGTTCCTGGTCGTCCACGGGACCCAGGACGGCTTCTTTCCCGATGAGCATCCCCGTGCCCTCATCCGTGCCGCTGCTCGTGGTGCTCGGGAGAGGGGAGTGCCTGACAGCAGCGAGCTCTGGTTGCGCGATTTCGGTCATGCCGAGGCCGCCATCCCCGCCGGCTTGCTGCGTGAGATCACCGAGTGGGTGCAGGTGCGCTGCCGCTGAGGGTCTCGGTGAGGAGGCGCGCATTCCACGAGATGAACACATTCCAGTCGGCCGTCCACACCACCACCGCCGGGCGTGGGTCCTGGCCTGTTCCCTGCCAGTCCGAGGGCTGGTCCAGCCAGCGATCGATCGCCGCCCGTAGCTGGGCCACCGACTTGTCCGAGCGCACGTCCGGCATCGGTGTCTGCGGCACCGGGTCCAAGACGAGGTCGTCCTGAGTCATCTCACCGGTCAACATCTGGTCATCCCATGCCTTGGTGATCCCCCTCAGGCCGTCACGGACCTCGTGCGATGTCTCCAGCACCGAACCCGTCAGTTCGAGGGGGAAGACCCGGCTTCCCCCTCGCTGAGTGACCGCGTACTCGACTCCGGGCAGAATGTGCGCGGCGACGTTGATGTGGTTCGCCGCGAGGGCGACCCGGAACCACTTCTGCATAGGGACGGTCTTGGGTGGACGCTGGGCCAGCGATAGGTCGTAAGCCTCCTCAGCCCGGTCGAGCGCCCGCGCCGCCCGCAGGTTGGAATCCTCCAACATGTGCAGGTCCACAGCACCCCCGACGATGTAGTCGATGGCCATGAGCAAGTGATCGGATGCGGCGGTCATGGCCTCGGTCATTCGCCGGTGCAGCGTCGCCACGACGCCGCGCGGCCACATGACGGCGCTGATGAGCAGGCTCACGGCGAGCCCTATGGCGACATCGAGCAAGCGGAGTTCGGCCGTCGCCAAGGTGGCGGGGAACATCAAGGAGAACAGCACAATCACCGCGAGGCTGAATCCAGCTTGCCCCGTGGCCAGCGAGAAGGTCCCTGGCGTGAACGCGCACGCGAACAAGGCGATGGGCAGGAGCGCCCACCATGCGGCGGTGTTGTCGCCGATCAGTACGATCAACGCCGCACCCAATGTCACTCCGACGGTGGTGCCGAACAGTGCCTGCAGGGCGGTGCGCCCTGTCCCCAGGGCATCGAAGCGCAAGGCAGTCAGTGTTCCCAGCACGATCCAGAACGAATGCTCGAGCCCGAGAGCCTTGGCCACGCCGACACTGATAGAAAGGGCGATCGCCGCGCGCAGAGCGTTGCGGAACCACGGTGACTCCCACGAGAGGTTGCGTGTGAGCCGCTCTCCGATGCCTTCGCGGGCGGGGTCCAGTTCCCAGTCCAGGGTTCGGTCGCGAAATCCGGCATCGGCGGCCAGGCTGGCGCTGGCCAGTTCGGTACTGATGGAACTCAGGCGCAGCGGAAACGCGTCGTCCAGGTGACGCCGGATCGTACGTCCTGGCAGATTGCCGCGATGGGCATCACTCCAATCCAGCACCTTGTCGAGGTGGGCGTCTCGCGCAACACGGATTCGCTCGGGGGAGACCGTCGTCTTGCCGCTGCGCAGGTCCTCGCTTACTCGGTCGAGTTCATTGGCGATGATTCCCGCCAGTGCCGAATCGGCGGAGGCAAGTGAGGGCTGAGGCTCGGCGTCGTTCGCAGTGAGATCACGCCAGTTCAAGTAGCCGCGCAGTCGCGTGGCGAGATCGACCAGCTGTGCCAACGACCGATCGTTCGTGGTGAGTCCCGCAGGGCGCAGAAGGTTGCCGTCGTAGCGATCACGCAGGTCCCGCAGATACTCGTCGAACTCGGCAAGGGAGGCGGTGACGCTCTCCGCATCGCGGGCCACCCATCTGGCTCTGATCGCGGCGGCGGCTGTCACGTAGATCTTCGACAGGCTCCCGGCGAGCCCGCGGGACGGGCGGGCGGGCCAGAGCACCACAGCCGTCACTGCCGCGGTCAACCCTCCGATCGTCCACGCTGCGACGGCGGGCACAAGATCAGCGGGGGAAGCGCTCGTCACCGCGAGGACGGTTGCGAGGAGCAATGTGGACTGAGCGGCCGCCAACCGACCGCGCAGAACCGCAGCTAGCCCCAGGGCCATGGCCACCACGAACATGACGATCGCGGCACCGGCGATGGTCTGCCCCAACAGAATCCCACCGATGAGGATGGGGATCCCTGTGGCCGTGGTGGCCAGATAAGCCAAGAACCGCCCCCGGAGCGGGCCACCGAAGTCGGCGAAGAGCAGCATCACCAGACATGCGAAGGCTCCGAACAACTCGACGTTCTCCAGCCACGGAACCAGGCTGAGTGCCACCAGCATCACGGGCACGACGACAGCGACACGGGCCGCCCGGCGCAGAGCGATCTCGTTGCTCAGCCGCTTGCCGAGATCTTGGAGGTGGGCGGTCACCGGAGGCACATCGGCAGCGTAGTGCGGCACACGTCACCCCCGCCCTCCGAAAGACCACCCCCGCCCTCCGAAAGACCACCCCCGCCCTCCGAAAGACCACCCCGCCCCTGCTCCCGTGCTGCCGTGGGCGATGTCCGCCGCCCTCGCCGCAACGTCGCACACTCCCCGCCCGGACTCGGTGCCGTTCAGATCACCGAACCGCGAGCCGTTGCAGTCAGGCGCTCGGGAATCGGGCACTCAGGAATCGGGCACTCAGGAATCGGGCACTCGGGAATCGGGCACTCGGGAATCAGTTTGTCCTGAAGGTGGTTTCCGCTGACACTATTGCGATGCCCGTCAAGCCCGCGATGCCCGCAACACCGGCGGTGACCTCGATGACCCTCCAGAATCGGGCGGCGCAGAGCGACTCGATCGCGAGAACGGGTCCGATGGCGAGAAGGGAGCGACCGTGACCGGGATGTGGATCCTCGTGGTGGCGCTTGGCCTTGCCACCGGCTTCGGCTTGTGGCGCAGATGGTCTGATGGACGCATGCGCGACACAGTGCCCACTCCCGTGGGAGCTGATGACCCCCCTGCACACGTCGACACGCCCGACCCTGCGCACCACGGTGGCGAAGTGCTGGGGATTGCACAACTCGGAGTCCCGTTGGGAGAGCGAGCGACACTCGTGCAGTTCTCCTCGGCCTTCTGCCAGCCCTGCCGGGCCACCAGGCTGCTTCTGGCGGATGTCGTGACCGACCTTCCCGGTGTGGAACATGTCGAGATCGACGCCGAGCAGCACCTCGATCTGGTGAGGCACCTGGAGATCCGGCGCACACCCACGGTCTTCCTGCTCGACGCGACCGGCGCCATCCGCAAACGTGCCACCGGCTTGCCGCGCCGGTCCGAGGTTGTCGCCGCGCTCGGTCAAGTCGTGTAACTGTGGAGCCTTGGGAGGACACCATGGCGAATGAGGAATCCAGTTCCGGGGATGTGCTAGCAGTCGACGACCCTGAGCGCCAGTCGGCGCAACGAGGCACGGATCATGCCGAGGAGAGCCGCGAGAACGCCGAATCGAACGTCGGGGAGTCTCTCGCGAAGCCCGCAGGACGCATGATGATCGACCCGCGGGGGCCTCGATTCGGGGCTGCGATCACCGTTGTCGTCCTGGCCGCCGCCTTGCTGACCATTCCGTCGGTCGCCAGTGTGGCTCTGTTGTTCCTCCAGGCCATCGCTTTCGGGGCCGCTGCCCTGCTCGGAATCCAGGCCCAACCGTATGGATGGATCTACCGCAAGGCCGTGGCTCCACGGTTACGTCCGCCCCGTGATCTCGAAGACGCTGCACCGCCGCGCTTCGCGCAGCAGGTCGGTTTGGTCTTCGTTCTCATCGCACTGGTCGGCCTCGCCCTCAGCGCGCCGGTGGTCGCTCAGATCGCCACTGCGTTCGCTCTTGCTGCCGCATTCCTCAACGCTGTCTTCAACTTCTGCCTCGGCTGCGAGATGTACCTGCTGTTCCACCGCGTCCGTTCCCGGCGGGCAGCGCGCGGGCGATCCGCTGTGTCTGGGGCCGAGGAGTCCGGGGAGGAGGAGTCCGGGGAGGAGGAGTCCGGGGAGGAACCACAGTCAGATCACACAGAGGGTTCGACGAGAGACTCCGCTCACAGGACGGAAGAAGGAACCCCCCAGTCGGCGGAAGGAAGTGACGAGACGGCACAAGAAGCCGACGATGCCTCTGCCGCGGGGGACGCAGAAGCCGAAGGGGACGCAGAAGCCGCAGGGGACGCAGCGGACGAATCGGTCGTCGCCGATGGCGCCGATGGCGCCGATGCGGGAGGTATCGATGTCGAGGCGGACGACACTGCCGAAACCATTGTCGAAACCACTGCCGAAACCACCCGGGAAGACACCGCAGAAGATGCCGAAGGGACCCTGACCGACCCGGACGCGGATCCGGACCCGGACGCGGATCCGGACTCTGTCGCCGAGTCGGGGGCCAAGGCCGGCTGATCTCTGAGGTGCCGGGTCAACCGCCCTGCGAGAACCCCGGGTAGTAGAGATCGACGCACGCCAGTGCGCCCCCGTCAGCACCGTCGGCGAATGCCTGTAGCCGTTCCTCGGGCAGACCGTGGGCATCGGGAGCGTTCCACGGCACACCTTCCGGGTCAGCGACCGAGACGACAGCGTCGATCGCCTGGTCCACCGCATCGGCACCCAGCAGCCCGCGCTGGTCGGCCCAGGCCGCCCACGAGCCGGCGAAGCAGTCCGCCTGCAACTCCGACTCGATCGTCAGGGGGAACTGATCCGACAGGCCCAGTCGAGCCTGTGCGCCATGACCGAACTCGTGGGCCAGAACGACGGCGGTCGCCATATCCCCCTTCTCTTCGTAGAAGGGCAGCATCAGACCAGGTTCATCCCAGGCGATGAAGTCGGACTGGCCGTCGTAGCAGTACACGGCATTCTCCGGACCCAACTGCTCCGTACCGCACGTCGGGCCGCTGTCCTCGGGCGGGTAGTACGCGATGAACTCGCCCGGAGGAATCCATTCCATCCCGAACTTCCGCGGCATCGTGCGGGCCCAGTACTCGTTGACGGCCGCCAGTGCGAACTCCATCGACGCGTCGTAGGCCGCGAAGTCGATACCACCGTCGTCGCCGCTGACCGCCTGCAGTGAGAACGTCTGATCTCCTTGGACCTCAGCGGGGACAGTCCCGGTGCGCTGGCCACCAGGTGGCGTGCTGAACTGTCCGGGACTCGTCGTCGGGGCCGTGGTTGGTGTCACCGAACTGCACCCGGCGAGCAGGGTCGCCAGGGACAGGCCGACGGCTGTCGCCAGTCGCTTCTTCATGGTCGTCCCTTTCGAAGTAACCGATCGTGAGGTCAGTAGACCAGTGCCTGCGTGGATCCGCTCGTCACTTCGGCCACGAACGACGCGGTCCCCGCCACCGCGACCCCTGGCAGGAACGCATCCGCGGAAAGGCCCCTGCGCGCGGCGCAGGCGGTACACACCGTGACCCTGGCATCGGCCAGCAGTTGGTCCAGGAGATCCTCGAGTGGGGGAGCGTGGTCGAGGCGGAACTGCGCGGCCCGGCCGGGGACGGCCAGCCAAACGGACTCACCTGTCAACCACAGCGAGGTGGGGATCCCCGACGCCGCTGCGGTGGCGGCCACGGTGAACGCCTGAGCGCAGCGCTCCGGCTCATCGGAACCTGCAGTCGCCTTCACGACCAGCGAGCGTGTCACACCTGGAGACTACCGACCGGGGACCGCTGCGGTCCTGAGCGGAAGTGACTCGGCGGAACACCCGATCTCTCAGCACTCGCGACTCCTCCGTCAGCCAGACGCCGCTATCGTGGGGGCGTGACGTTGTTCTTCGAAGTACTCCTCGTCGTGGCGTCGGTCGCCATCGTGTGGTTCGCGATCTATGTGCTCCTGCAGCTCTTCAAGGGGCAGAACTGACCGGGCTCCCTGACCAGATCCTGCCCGTGTCGTGGTTGATCGGGCGGTGGATCGGCGTCGGGACGGGGCAATATCCGACGATCGACGATTTCCGGTTCGGCCAAGAAGTCCAGTTCTCGTGTGACGGTCGGCCGTTCCTGTCGTACTGGTCACGGTCATGGGAGTTGGATGACGACGGCAACCGGATCCGGCCCACCGGCACCGAGTCGGGGTTCCTGCGACCCGGTGCCGATCGCACGGTGGAGTTGCTGCTGACGCATCCCACTGGTTTCGTCGAGATCTGGGAAGGTGCCGTCGAGGTGACGGGGATGGTCCAGGACCGCATCACGGGCGCGAAACTCGAACTGCGTACCGATGTGGTCGCACGGACCGGTGCCGCCAAACCGTACACGGCCGGACATCGGTTGTACGGACTGGTGAACGACGAGTTGTTGTGGACGTTCGACATGGCGGCCATGGGACATGAACTGCAGAATCACCTGGCCGCCCGACTGACCCCCATGGTCGACGACCCCGCGCCCGGTGAGTGACGGTCGCTGGCGGGAACGGCTGCGGGCCAGTGGACACCGCATCACCCCGCAGCGAGAAGCTGTGTTGGAGGCAGTCCGGGGACAGTCGCACCCCACAGCCGAATCCATCCACGAGTCGTTGCAGGCGTCCGATCCGGGGCTGAGTCTCTCGACGGTCTACCGCAACCTGACGGTGCTCCAAGAGGCCGGGGTGATCACCCACGCCCACTTCGGATCCGGGCCGCCGGTCTACCACTTGGCGGGAACCTCGCCTCACATCCACCTGTCCTGCCTGGACTGCGGATCGGTCACGAGCGTTGAGACATCTGCTGCGGATGGTTTCGCCGAGGCGGTGGACGCCGAGTCGGGCTTTCGTATCGACCCGACCCACTCGGCCGTCTACGGCCTGTGCGCCACTTGCGCAGCCCGGGGACAATAAACCATGACCGACCAGGGAACCGTGACCGACCAGGGAACCACCACCGACCAAGGAACCACCACCGACCATGCAGTCCCCGCTCCCGAGGACTCCCCGGACACCGGCGTCGCGTGGCACTATGGCGATCCCCTACGCGAACAGCGCTGGCTGGCGTCGGGTGATGCGTTGGTCGACCTGTCTCACCGAGCCGTGGTCACAGTGGCGGGTAACGACCGACTCACCTGGCTGCACGACCTGACCACCGCGTATCTGCTCGACCTGAGCCCCGGAGAGTCGCGGTTGACGCTGATCTTGGACCCGCATGGGCGAGTGGAGCAGGAACTGCACCTGGTTGCCGATCACGAATGTGTGTGGCTCATCGTCGAACGTCGTGCGACGCCGGCGCTGATCGAGTACCTGCGTTCCATGCAGTTCCTACTCCGCGTCGAGGTGCGCGACGTCACCGCCGACCACGCGGTGGTGGGGTCCATCGGCGACCGGACCGTGCCCGGCCAGATAGTGGCTTGGCATGCCCCGGCGGAGTTCGCTGGGACCGGATCGACTCCCGCCGGGGAGGACCGTGGTGGTGATGCGAACAAGTACGTTCCCACCCGGCCCGGACAGTTCGCCGCGGTGGAACACATCGTGCCGCGTTCGACCCTGGTGGAGGCGATGGCGTCGGCGCCCCATCGCGCGGGCACCTGGGCGTGGGAGGCCCTGCGCGCCGCCGCGGGAGTCCCGCGTGCCGGTATCGATACCGACTCCCGATCGCTGCCCCACGAGCTCGGCTGGATCGGTCCCGCCGTGCACTTGGCCAAAGGCTGCTACCGGGGTCAAGAGACGGTGGCGCGAACCCACAACATGGGGCGACCACCCCGTCGCCTGGTGCTCTTGCACCTGGACGGATCGGCCGAGGTTCTTCCCGAGCCCGGTACGCCGGTCCTGGCGGGTGATCGCCAGGTCGGCCGTCTCGGTACGGCGGCGCGACACCACGAACTGGGTCCGATCGCGCTCGCTGTCGTCAAGCACAGGGTCGGCCCGGATGAACCTCTCACGGTGGCCGGCGTCGCCGCCGCGCAGGAGATTGTGGTGGTCTGACCGGCTCGGTCCTACTCGCCGAGGGACTTCAACTCGCGCAGCACATCGCCGGACGCCATCGGGTCGGTCGGTTTCTGAGTCCGGGTGTTCCAGGCTCGAGGTGGCGCGGTGGTGGTGACTTCAGCCTGGGGCTCATGTGAGGGCGGGGCAGGGGCGGAGTCGGTGAGCCCCTCGGTGAGGTTCTTCAGCGCGGACAGGGCCTCGCGACGCTCGTGTGGACCGCGCTGCGCCGGTTCGGCGTCCACGTCAGGTTCGACCGGCGCAGGAGCGAAGGGCCGCAGGACGATGACGTCCTCCGGCGCAGCGGTGGCCACCTCGGGGAGAGGCTCGGCTGCAGGGGGAGACTCGGGCGGCGGCGCCATCGCGACTGATACCGGCGGGGGAGGGGTTGGGCGGGCCATTCCCCGCCTTGCGTCAGGCGCGGTCATCGGGCGCAGCGTGAGGGCTCCGGCCTGACGAAGATCGCTGATGACCTGGATCATCTCCGCAGTGGTCAATCCACAGGACTCTGCAACCTCCAGTGGCTCCTGACGTCCGTCGCTGGCGGATCGCACCGCGCGGTGGATGGTCAGTAGGCCCTTCGGGTCGGTGCCGCTGGCGGACAGCGCCACCGCGGTCAATTCGGCGGGGAACTCGTGCGGAGCCACGAGTGCGGTGGCCAGCACATCCTGAGTGGCCACCATCAGCGGTCCGGTCCGCTGGACTCGTCCTGGCTCGTAACTGACGCCGGCACTCGGGGCATTGAGCATCGCCGAGAGCTGCTCGGCCATCGAGTTGCGCAGGTAGGTCTCGATGAACAAGTCCGAAGCCAGTCGATCGGCCACCAGGAGATCCACCAGCCGGACACCGGGCCGGGACCGCGCCCTTATCAACTCCGCTGCCACTCTATCGGCGTCCAGGACTCCGAAGGCGACGAGTCGGCGCGACAACAGCGGGCGTCGGGCCGCTCCCGAGACACCGCAGAGCAGGCCATCACGCAGGTACAGCCACCCGGATGCCCCCGCTTCGCCGGACACGACCAAACGCCCGGTCGCCTCTTGCGCGGCCAGGTCGAGCAGCTCATCAGTCCATTTCGGACGTGAGCGGGTCGGTGAACTCATGGATGTCTCCGATGTCGGATGCACCACTTCTGTCGTCGGCTCAAGTGTGCCGCGCCTTGAACGCACGCGCCACAGAAGTCCAGCACGCACCCGGTTGGGCGACAATGCGGCGCTGAGATGGCGAGCCCACTGACCGCCGCAGCCGCGCAGCGGCTCTGCGGCTAAGGTGTCTCTGGCAGGGAGTCGGGAGGTGCGAACGTGGTGACACCCGTGCCGGGTGGCAGACGCGGTATCGACCGGGTCATGGCTCCTGATTTCGTGGCGGATCTGGGCGAGTTGACCATGGCGCAACTGCGCGAACGACGCCAACTCGCCATGCGTGAGGAAGCCGACCTCAGTTATGTGCGGCGCATGCTGCAGGGTCGCCTCGAGATCCTCGAGGCGGAGTTGGAATTGCCTCCCGAGGAGTCGGACGAGGAGCTCGTCGCGCGCCTGACCCGGGCCTTGATGGCGAATACCACGGCGACTGGCTCCTCCGGTCGCTACATGGCGACTGAGCCCGTCCGTCTCGCGGAGCGGCGGCGTCACGTCGAGCGCCTGATCTCCGATGTCGGCCTGACGGATGTCGCCTCCATGTCGGAATCCGACATCCGGTCGGCCTTGTCGAAGCTGGCGGAACAGGAGCACGTCGTGTCGCGGCTGCGCCATGAGGTGCACGAGATCATCGACGTTCTGACCGCGGAGTTGGCGCATCGGTACCAGTCCGGGGCGGTGTGATCCCCCGCACGATCCTGTGAGCGGGCGGGTGACGGTTTGGAGTTACAGGCCGGGTCACGGACAATGGCGGAGACGTCCATTGCGGACGTTCACGACATGGGGCCGGGGGGCACTGGCCCGATGTACCCGACAACAGGAGTCACGAACGTGAGTACCACCGCCAAGCCGCGCGCGACGAAGACCGCCGCCAAGAAGGCGACCACCCGCAAGGCTGCGCCGAAGCAGACTGGTGCCAAGAAGACGACCGCCAAGCGGGCGACCACCGGAAAGGCCACCCAGAAGGCCACCGCCTCGACTCGGACCGCCTCGACCCGGACCGCCACGACCCAGAAACCGCCCACCCGCGCTCCTCGCAAGCCCGCCGCGAAGAAGTCGACCGCGGCCCCGCGCAAGACCACGTCGGCGCGACCGGCGCCCGAGGCTGTCACAGCCGCGGCCGCGGCTGCCGCCCCGGCAGCGGAGCAAGGCCTGCGGGCGTGGTTCGACCGGTTCGCCGAGATCAAGAGTTTCGACCTCGCGGCACTGGACCTTCCCGTGCTGGAACTTCCGAATGTCGAACTGCCCACCGTGGAGTTGCCGACGGCTGATGACGTCCGGCTGGGACTCGTTCGGGCGCTGGACAACATCCAGGACGCCGTCATGACGGCGCCGGAGCGCGTCGAGGAACTCGTCGTGGATCTGCGCGAGAGCATCAGCAAGTCAGTCGTCCTCCTGCGTGAGGCCGTCGGCATCTGATCCAACTCCGGCGCTGACGCGCTACTCAATAACGACGCGCCTACTCACTGACGATGCGCTGACTCACTGACGACGCGCTCACTCGTTGACACTCACTACGGGAGCCGCCTGCGGGTGGCTCCCGTAGTCTTTTGTGCCACGTCGGTGTCCTGTGCTCCCCCGCACTGGGCCCGAATCGAGGACAGTCCGGTCCCCAGAAAGCCGGTCCCCAGAAAGGTGGAGCTCGTGTCGACGTTCCTGGTCTTCCAGAACATCGTGATGGCTGCGATCTGGGTGGTCTTCGCGATCATCAAGATCTGGGCGTTCATCGACTGTGCGCGTCAGCGTCAGGATGCCTTCCCCGCCGTGGGCCGCCAGTCAAAGGTGCTGTGGCTCGTTCTGACCGGAATCGCCGCCCTGACCGGGCTGATCCTGGACCCGTTGAACCTCATCGGCATCGCCGGCATCGTGGTCGCGTTGATCTACCTGTTCGAGGTCAAGCCCCGGATCCAGCAGATCATCCGCCGTTAGCGGGACCCACCGCGCACGGCTCTCAATAGCCGGTGGCCCGCGAACCGGGCTAGCTGCCGTAGAGCAAGTCGTCGGCGTCGACGATCGAGTACGCGTACCCCTGCTCCGCCAGGAATCGCTGTCGTTTCGCGGCGAACTCGGCGTCGACCGTTTCCCGAGTCACGATCGTGTAGAAGTGGGCGGTGCGACCGTCCGACTTGGGTCGCAGCACTCGTCCCAGGCGCTGGGCCTCCTCTTGCCGCGATCCGAAGGTCCCGGACACCTGGATCGCCACGGTCGCCTCCGGTAGGTCCACGGAAAAGTTCGCGACCTTCGATACGACCAGGGTGGTGATCTCGCCGGTGCGGAAGGCTCGCGAAGAGTCGCTCCCGCTCACGCACCGGCGTCTTTCCGGTGACCAGCGGCACGTCCAGGGACGCGGCCAAGTCCCTCGAGTTGGTCCAGATACTGACCGATGATCAGCGTCTGCTCACCGGCGTGGCGCTGCAGCAACTTGCGCACCACCCGGGTCTTCGCGGGGGCGTGCGCGGCAAGCCGGTACTTGTCCTCGAACTCGGCGATGGAGTAGGTGGCCCGCTCGGCTCCTGACAGGTTGACCCGGATCTCGGTGCAGTCGGCTGGGGCGATCCATCCCTGGGCCTCGATCTCCCGCCATGGCGCATCGAATCGTTTCGGACCGATCAATCCGAAGACGTCACTCTCGCGACCATCCTCGCGGATCAACGTGGCCGTCAGGCCCAGGCGGCGTCGGGCCTGAATGTCGGCAGTGAACCGGAATACGGGAGCAGGAAGCAGGTGGACTTCGTCGTAGATGATCAGCCCCCAGTCGCGGGCATCGAACAGATCAAGGTGTGAATAGACGCCCTTGCGGCGGGTCGTGAGGACCTGATACGTGGCGATGGTGACGGGCCGGATCTCCTTGCGTGCGCCTGAGTACTCCCCGACCTCCTCATCCGTGAGCGACGTGCGGCGCAGTAGTTCGGCCTTCCACTGGCGCGCGGCAACGGTGTTGGTGACCAGGATGAGTGTCGTGGCGGCGAGTTCCGCCATCGCTGCGACCCCCACGATGGTCTTTCCCGATCCGCATGGGAGCACGACAACACCCGAACCACCGGCGAGGAACCCTGCGACGGCCTGCTGTTGATAGTCGCGCATGTGCCAGTCTTCGGTGGCCAAGGCGATCTCGTGGGCTTCGCCGTCGACGTAGCCGGCCAGGTCTTCGGCCGGCCAGCCGAGGGCCAGGAGAACCTGTTTGAGCCGACCCCGTTCGCTGGGATGGACCCTGACTGTGTCGGAGTCGATGCGAGAGCCGATCATCGGCTGCACCTTCTTGCTGCGCAGAACCTCATCGAGGATGGCCGGCTCGGCCGTACTCAGCACCAACCCATGGGCGGGGTGCATCTGAAGTCGCAGGCGACCGTAGCGCGACATCGTCTCGGCGACGTCGACCAGCAGCGAGTGGGGGACGGGGAATCGACTGTGGGTGATCAGGGTGTCCACGACATGTTCGGCATCGAAACCCGCGGCGCTGGCGTTCCACAGTCCGAGATCGGTCATCCGGTACGTGTGGATGTGTTCCGGAGAGCGCTCCAGTTCGGCGAAGGGGGCGATGGCATTGCGGCATTCCGCGAAGTTCTCGTGATCGACCTCGAGGAGGAGGGTCTTGTCGCTCTGCACGATGAGGGGTCCGCCGGTCATCAGACAAGTATCACCCGCCGGCAGTCCGATCGGTTCAGCCCGCAGCGGACGCGACGATGCGCTCCAGGGGAATGGTCCGGATCTCACCGGCCGTGACGTCGAACGCGCACACGTCCCCTCCGTGCAGATCCAACGGTTCCATCAGATGGATGAGCCGCTGCCCGTCGTCCCCCGCGAAGCTCAACCACAGCCGTCGATGGCTGGCCACGGCTTCCCGCAGGGCCGTCTGCAACTCGGCCGAGCCGATCGGTGGCAGGACCCCAGGTGCCTGCGGGTCCATGCCGGGTCGCTCGTCGACACCTCGTAGTGAATGGATGACCCGCGCTGCCACGGGTCGGTCGGCTGCTGGGTCGGACACCGGTCGGTGCGACGCCAGGACTGCAGGGGCGGCGTCGGGTTGTGTCGCCGCTCGTCCGGCGGCGCGCAGTCGGCGTGCCACTTCGTCGCAGGCCTGCTGTGACACCAGGACCCCGGGGGCGATTTGGCGCAGCCCGAGCCCGGCGAGTTCGGCGTCCGCGAGCAGTTCGGCGACCTGATCCACCGGTGCTGTGATGACGGACGGCCCCGGATGGACGCTGATGGCCGGCAATCCGGCTGCCTGATCAGCGATGAGCACGGACAGGGCTTGGGGGATGCCTGTGGTGGAAATGGACTCCAGCCACTCGATCAGCTCGGTCGGGTCGGCTCCCGCCGCGAGGGCATTACGCACGCTGTCAGGGGTGAATCGGAAGACCGCGGCGCCACCGCCGGATTCCCAGTCGGCGGCCTCCCCGAGCCGTCGTTCGACGCTGGGGTCGAGCGGACCGAGTGACGTGGCGGTCAGGTCCGCCTGCATGATGACCTGGCTGCCCAGGGTCGGCAGGGACGGGGCCAGGGCGTCGGCGAGTATGCGCTCATCACCCGGGCCGGCGCGCAGAGCAGCCGACGGGACACCGGCGAACGTCAGGCCCAGCGCCTCGCAGTCAGCCAGTACGGTGCCCACGAGGGCGGGCGATGGCTGCAACCGGGGGCGGTACCAGGTCAGCCAGTCGGCTGTGTCACGGCCGGCTCCCTCTCTCAGCCCGGCGAGGACGAGCTTGCGCAGCGTCGGGATCATCGCCTCGTCGCCGCCCTTCAGCAGTCGGGCGGGGTCTGCGGTCACAGCACGTGGGACACCGATCCAGGCATGGGTCAGTGCTGCCCAGCGATCGGCGATCGGGTCGTCCAGATGATCGGCGTAGTCCGTCGTCGGTCGCATCCGTGAGTCTTGATCCCAGTCGATCCACCGCGCCCCCCACGCCGACAACAGGATCAAGCCGATGCGCGCGGGGGGGATTCGGACCCGGTCGGTGAGCCGCTCCCAGTCCCGCGCAGGGATGGCGCCATTGGCCTGCCGGGCCACGGTCTGAGCCGCGAGATACGCCAGGACCCGGTCGGTGTCGCGCACCAATTGGTCGGCTGCATGCCCCGCGTGATCGTCCGCGGCGGCGAACTCCTTGGTGACCGGGGCGGGGAGAACGGGCCCCGGCAGACGGGGGTCGGCGATCAGCTGCCCGCGGCGCAGCAGCAAGGCGATCTCACGCGGCACCACCAGCGCCCCCGAGTCCTCGCAGGCCATGAATTCCTGCTCGGACAGCCAGTCCCAGCCGGCCACGCTCGGGGAAATGGTCGGGGGACCCCAAGCCGCTCGCACGAGCAGGTCGCGAGCCTCTTGCGGGGCTGACCGAACCCGGGCCTCGAACAACTCGGGATCGCTCACCATCTGGCGCACGCCAGGCAGGTTCGCCCGGACCACCGGGTCCAACCCGCCAGGAAAGGGTCCGAGGAGTTCCCGCACCGTCGAGGGCACTCGCAGATCGTCGTCCCCTCCCCAGAGAAGCACGCGGTCGTACAGTGCGGTGACAATGGGCCGGATGACCGCGGGGTCCTGATCAAGCCCGATCGCGAGATCGGCGGCTGAGAACTTCCCGGCCGGGGCCAAGGCGCAGCCCGCTTCGAGGACATCGAGTTCCGCCGCGGTCAGGTCATCGAGAGCCGCCAGAGTCAGTGCCGCGCTGTTCACCTTCAAGGCCAGATCGGAAAACGACTTAGGGACGGGACGCAGGAGGTCCGGTCGCAGGTCGAAGAGCAACTCCAACTGGTCATCGGTGCGGTAGCGCAGGTCCTCGGCAAGGCTGCGGGCGCGTGACGGCATCCTTCGACCCTATGTTGGGTCCCGGGCAGATGCACAGCCGGTGTCTGAGTCCCGTCGCTACGTCAGCCGGTTCCGCGGGACCTGCAGAGGATGAAGGGCTTCTTCTTCACGTGGTACTTCTGCTTCCAGACAGTGCGCCGGTGACCCGGCTCCTTCGCCGTGATCCGCACCGTGATCGTCAGACGATCACTGCACAGCGCCCGACAGGTGTGCGTGGGGGTCAGCGGGAGTCCTGCCACGTGAAGTATCTGCTGACGAGAGGCAAGTAGGACGAACTGAGCTTTGCCAGCGGGATGGCGCTGTGGCGTAGTCTCGCCACCGCAGGCATGTCCGCCTGACCGGTCAGGTGCTGTGCGATGCGGTGGCCCAGCCACGTGTTCGTCGCCACCCCACTGCCGTTGCACCCAGTCGCGTACCACGCGCCATCGTGTCGGCCGGCATGTGGCATCCGGTCCAGGGTGATCGCCACGTTGCCGCCCCAGGCGAAATCGATCGGGGTACCGGACAACTGCGGGTGCAGCCGGACCATGGAGTCGTAGAGGAAGTCCCGCGCCGTGGTCACGTCGACGGGATCGAGCGTGCGCCGGCCCCCGAAAGCCAGTCTCCCGTCCGGCGTGAGGCGCCAATAGAACAGCAGATTCTTGGTGTCGACCATCATCCGACCGGTGGGGCTGACGGAACTCGCCAGATCCGGCTCGAGCACCGCAGTGGCGATAATGTACGAGGCCACCGGAGTCACGCGCTTGGCCAACCACGGCAGCACGTTGTCAGCGTAGGCGTTGGTGGCCACGAAGACGTCTCGTGCCACGATCTCTCCCCGAGTCGTCGTCACATGATGGAACCCTGGCCGCCCCACCAAGTTGATGGCTGCCGTCCGGTCGTGGATGGCGGCTCCGCTGTCCAGCGCTCGTCGAGCCATACCTGCGTGGAACTGCGCGGGGTGCAATCCGCCAGTCCGTTCCAGGACCATCCCGGCCGCGAACGCGGAACTGCCGATCTCGGTGTCCAGTTGATCCCTGGAGAGAAATCGTGCTGGAGAGCCGTGTGCCTGCATGTCCTCAGCGTCGTGGCGTACCCCGCGGACCTGGAAGTCGCTGTGCGCCAGCATCAACATCCCTGATCGGCGGTAGTCGCACTCGATTTCGGTGGTCGCCAGATCCTCGACGAAGTCGAAGGCTTCGTTGACCTCCGCGAACATGCGGCGTCCGTTGTCCCCGTACTTCTTCACCAGAGTCGTGGGCCCAGCCTTCAACTCCGGGATGACCATGCCGCCGTTGCGGCTGGAGGCCCCCCATCCCACTCGTTCCTTGTCCAGGACCACGACAGACCGGCCCGCCCGCGCGGCAGTCGCGGCTGCCGCCAACCCGCACAGCCCGGCGCCGATGATCACCAGATCGGCCTGTGTCGGCGGGGGCCCCAGCGGGGGGCTCGGTGGTTCCGCCTGGGTCTGCCACAGGCAGACCTCCCGGTAGGTGTCGGACAGCAAGGCGGCCATGGATGCGACGCTATCAAGCGCAGAAACCAGTCACCTGTCACGGATATCCGGCGTCACAGGTCACTCGAGGACTACGCGGCAATTGCGAAGGCCCGCACCTTTCGGTGCGGGCCTTCGGCAACTGAGTCTGTGACTTCTGGTCCTCCGGGGTATCCCCCAGGGGCTCCTCAGAAGTCCATGCTCTTCTTGACATGGACTTCTTCGTCGGTCACTTCGCTCGGCAGGTACTCGCTTCGCTCGTCCCTACCTCGCTGCGTTCCCTCCTCAGAAGTCCATTCCTCCCATACCACCGTCACCAGCAGGCATCGGCGGCGTCTTCTCCGGCTTGTCGGCCACAACCACCTCGGTGGTGAGGAACAGACCGGCGATCGACGCGGCGTTCTGAAGCGCGGAACGAGTCACCTTTGCGGGATCGATGATGCCAGCGGCGATCATGTCCACGTACTCGCCTGTGGCGGCATTCAGGCCCTGACCCGGCTCCAAGGAGCGAACCTTCTCCGCGACGACGCCACCTTCGAGACCGGCGTTGACCGCGATCTGCTTCAGCGGAGCCGACACGGCGCTCTTGACCAGCGCGGCACCGGTGCCCTCGTCACCCTCGAGTTCGAGCTTCTCGAACACGGCCTCGGACGCCTGCAGCAAAGCCACGCCGCCACCGGCGACGATGCCTTCCTCGACGGCGGCCTTCGCGTTGCGCACGGCATCTTCGATGCGGTGCTTGCGCTCTTTGAGTTCGACCTCGGTCGCAGCCCCGGCCTTGATTACCGCAACACCGCCGGCCAGCTTGGCCAGACGCTCCTGCAGCTTTTCGCGGTCGTAGTCGGAGTCGCTGTTGTCGATCTCGGCGCGGATCTGGTTGACCCGGCCGGCGATCTGCTCAGCGTCACCGGCACCCTCAACGATGGTCGTCTCGTCCTTCGTGACGACAACCTTGCGGGCCTTGCCCAGCAGGTCGATGTCAGCGGACTCGAGCTTGAGGCCGATCTCCTCGGAGATCACCTGCCCACCCGTGAGGATGGCGATGTCCTGCAACATGGCCTTGCGACGATCCCCGAAGCCCGGAGCCTTGACGGCCACGGACTTGAACGTGCCGCGCACCTTGTTGACGATCAAGGTGGCCAGGGCCTCACCCTCGATGTCCTCGGCGATGATGGCCAGCGGCTTACCCGACTGCATCACCTTCTCCAGGATCGGGAGCATGTCCTTCACCGTAGAGATCTTGCTGTTCACGATCAGCACGTAGGGATCGTCGAGGACGGTCTCCATGCGCTCCGTGTCGGTCACGAAGTACGGCGAGATGTAGCCCTTGTCGAAGCGCATGCCCTCGGTGAGCTCCAGCTCCAGACCGAAAGTGTTGCTCTCCTCGACGGTGATGACACCTTCTTTGCCGACCTTGTCCATGGCCTCGGCGATGATCTCGCCGACCTCGGGGTCAGCCGCGGAGATGCTCGCGGTGGCCGCGATCTGCTCCTTGGTCTCGACCTCCTTGGCCATCTCCAGGAGCTGGCTCGAGACAGCCTCGACGGCCTTCTCGATGCCCTTCTTCAAGCCCATGGGGTTGGCGCCCGCGGCTACGTTGCGCAGACCTTCCTTGACCAGGGCCTGGGCCAGCACAGTGGCGGTGGTGGTGCCGTCACCGGCGACATCGTCGGTCTTCTTGGCGACCTCTTTGACCAGCTCAGCGCCGATCTTCTCGTACGGGTCTTCGAGCTCGATCTCCTTGGCGATGGATACGCCATCGTTGGTGATCGTAGGAGCGCCCCACTTCTTCTCCAGCACCACGTTGCGGCCCTTGGGCCCCAACGTGACGCGGACGGCATCGGCGAGGGTGTTCATCCCACGCTCGAGTGCCCGTCGGGCTTCCTCGTCGAACGCGATCATCTTTGACATCTGGTGCGTTCCTCCGAAAGAACTTGTTAACGGTGCTCCGACGCGGCGCCCGCGACGGCCGACCCGCACCCGGCCCCATCGAGAGGCTGGGCCCGGACCTCGCCGAGCCGAAGATTGTCCGCACTCGCTGCCTGCTCCAGCCCCGATGGCTGTCACTCGACACCTGAGAGTGCTAACACATGATTAGCACTCTCCCTGCGAGAGTGCAAGCCCGGCGGGTTCCGCCCAACGCGGATTACCCGGTTCTGGTGGACTGCGCCGTGAGCGCCGCGAGCAGCAGTACCGGCGGGTGGGAGCCGGATCGATGACGTGGGAGTGTCAGAATCGTTACGGAACCCAAATCGCTGGGGAGGCCGAGATGTCACGGCACGGACATGAGAAGTACGACGATCCGGCACAGGACGTCGTGGCGGAGCTCTATCACGAACTGTCCGAAGAGTTGGGCACGGACGGACCGGTCGAGACCTTCGGGCATCCGGCCGAGGATGTGGTCGGGCGATTGGTCGAAGAAGACGAAGGTGCCCGCGCCGACCGCACGGCGGAAGTGCTCGCCCTGGACACCCACGACCTGGAAGACCTCACGGCCGAAGAAGCGGCCATGCACTTGGTGACCGAGGACGACGAACAGCGCGACCCCTCACTGACCCGTCGGGCTCGCGAGGCGCTCGAGGAGTTCTGAGTTCCGGCCCGCCATCAAGGACTCCTCACCGGGGCGCCATGGCTAGGGTCAGAGCATGAGCGAAAGTGCGCCCGCCATCATCCTCGTCGGCAACAGTCACTCCGCACGGCTGCTGGAGGAGTTCGGCCGATACGCCAACGACTACGACGTTCGGTGGGTCGCTACCGCCACCGACGCAGATGTGCTGGCCCAGGAATTGGTGGGTCAAGGCCGACAGGTAGCCCTTTTCGTCGCCGAATCGGTTCTCACCGATGCCGCGGTGACCGATGCCTTGGACTCTTGGCGCAGAATCGTTCCGACGGCGCGCCGGGTCGTCGTGGTTCACCGGACGCGGGTCCTGGCCGACCGGGAGTCCCTGGTCCGCGACCTCGCCACAAATCATGTCGATGCCTTGCTGTTGATCCCGCAGGGCAAACGAGACGAGGAGTTCCACTCGGCCATCAGTGACCTGCTATCGGACTGGGGTTCGACGGTCGCGGGACCCGAGGCCGAATGGGTGCAGATCGTGGCCACCGGGGACGAGCCCGTGACAGTCGAACTCCGACAGTTCCTGGATCGATCGGGGTACCCGTACAAGGTGTACGCGCCGGGTTCGTTCACCGGGCGGGCGCTGCTGGCGTTGATGCGAAGTTCCGAACTGCCCATCGTCAAGACCCCGGTCACCGGAACACTCTTCGTCCCGACGTCTGCTGCCGACCTCGCCGCCGAGATCTACGGCCGCCCCGACGAACTGCCCGAAGGCACAGTCCTGGATCTGGTGATAGTGGGCGCCGGCCCCGCGGGGTTGGCGGCCGCCGTTTATGGGGCCTCCGAGGGATTACGGACCATGGCAGTCGAGTCCGACGCGGTTGGCGGCCAGGCCGGCACCAGTTCCCGGATCCGTAACTACCTTGGCTTCGAACGGGGAATCTCCGGCATGCGCCTGGCCCAGCGCGCGCTCAGCCAGGCGATGACTTTCGGGGCCTGGTTCTTCGTGGGCTCAGGCGCGGCCTCGATCACCGTGGGGCGCTCCGGCGAGCCACACGTGGTCCACACCGAGCGCGGCCCGGTGACCGCGCGAGCAGTTGTCATCGCGACCGGTATGGACTACCGCCGTCTGGAGGTGCCTGACGTCGAAGCTCTCGTGGGCCAGGGTGTCTACTACGGCAGCGCGGTCTCCGCTGCCCGCGAGATGGAAGGGCGGAACGTTATCGTCGTGGGAGGCGGCAACTCCGCTGGGCAGTCCGCGTTGCACCTGGCCCGATTCGCCGAATCAGTGACCATTGTCGTTCGGCGTCCGAGCTTGGAAGAGACGATGTCTCAGTACCTGATCGATGAGATCGCTGCCAACCCCCGGGTCCGGCTGCGGACATCCGCGCAGATCGTCGGTGGCGGGGCGCAGGACCGACTGCGCTACCTCGACATCAAGGATCTGGCCACGGGAACAGTCGATCGGCACGAAGTAGACGGGTTGTTCCTTCTTCTCGGAGCGGACCCCCATTGTGGTTGGCTACCCGACGAGATCGCGCTGGATGACCATGGTTTCGTCGTCACGGGTCGCGATGTTCCCGTCGACGGTTGGATCGACGGCGTGCCCCCGGACGAGTTGGCGACCTCGGTGCCGGGGATATTCGCCGTGGGGGATGTCCGCTCCGGTTCCATGAAGCGCGTCGCGTCCGCCGTCGGCGAAGGAGCCTCGGTGATCCCCATGGTCCACCGCTGGTTGGAAGCCGACCCCCGCTGAGAGCCCGTCAGCCGCCGGCGACGGCCGGGATCACGGCGATGTTCGCGCCGTCAGTGACCTCGGTGTCGAGCCCGGCGAGGAACCGGACGTCTTCGTCATTCACGTAGACGTTGACGAACCGCCGCAGGGCTCCGTCGTCGTCCAGGATTCGTGCCTTGATCCCCGGCGCCTCAGCTTCGAGGGCCTCGAGCGCCGAACCCAGGGTGGCGCCGGCGTCGACCAGGGTGACCTCGGCCGAGTCACCTGTGTAGGTGCGCAAGATGGTGGGGATGCGAACGGTGACGGCCATGGGCCTTCCTTCCGGGTTCAGCGGGTGTTGATGACCGCTCGGACTTCGTTGACGGATGGGTCGATGATCGCAGTAGGTCCGACGTGGTCGGCCACCGCGTCCAGAGTCTTCAATCCGTCGCCGGTGTTGAGTAGGACGGTTTCTGCGTCACGGGCGGCCTGACCGGTCGCCAGTAGTTTCTGGAAAGTCGCCAGGGTGACCCCGCCCGCGGTCTCGGCGAAAATGCCCTCGGTGCGGGCGAGCAGCCGAATCGCCGTCACGATGTCGGGATCACTGACGCTGGCAATCGCGCCTCCTGTGCGCCGCGCCGCATCCAGGGCGTAGGGACCGTCAGCGGGGTTGCCGATGGCTAAGCTCTTGGCGATGGTGTCGGGTTTGACTGGGCGCACCACGTCCAGACCGTCGGCGAACGCCTGCGCCACAGGGCTGCATCCGTCCGCTTGGGCACCGAACACCCGGTAGGGGGAGGACTCGATCAGACCCAGCGTCGTGAGTTCACGCCAGGCCTTGTCGACCTTGGTGAGGAGCGAACCGGATGCCACCGGGATCACGACCTGATCAGGGGTGCGCCATCCCAGTTGCTCGGCGACTTCGTAGCCGAGGGTCTTGGAGCCCTCGGCGTAGTAGGGCCTCAGATTCACGTTGACGAATCCCCACGAGTCGGTGATGGGGTCGCCGATCAGTTCGCTGCACAGCCGGTTGACGTCGTCGTAGTTGCCCTGGACTGCCAGCAGGATCCCGCCGTAGGTGGCGGTCGTGATGGTCTTGCCCGCTTCGAGGTTGGACGGGATCACGACCACCGAATCCTGACCCGCGCGTGCGGCTGCGGCAGCGACCGCGTTGGCAAGGTTGCCGGTCGAGGCGCAGGCGAGCGTCGTCAACCCCAGGCGGCGAGCGGCTGATTGCGCCACCGCGACCACCCGATCCTTGAACGAGTGCGTCGGGTTGCCGCTGTCGTCCTTGACCCACAGAGGGGCGGACATGCCCAAGGCATCGGCCAGATTGTCGGCTCTGACCAGCTTGGTCATGCCCGGTTCGAGGTTCGCCTCAGTTCCGGCGTAGGGGGCGACAGGGAGGAACGCCGAGTACCGCCACAGGGAGTGGGGTCCGGCTTCGATCGACTCGCGCGTGATGCCGCTGAGGTCGTAGGCGACCTCCAGGGGACCGAAGCACTCGATGCACGCGTAGGCGGCGCCCAAGGCGTAGGCGGCGCCACATTCCCGGCAGACCAGGCCCGTGGCATTGCCGAAGTCGGGCCCGCGTGGGCGGCGCAGATTCAGTGGCGGCGGTAGCGGCGGGGGTAAGGGTCACGGTGAGATCTCCTCATCTTTCCCTGACGGGACGGACTTGGCACCGACTGAACGGTTGCCGGGGCTTCGCTGGGCCGTTTCCCTCTGCCCCTCTGGATGAGACTGTTCAATTGTTCCCCACACTGTACTTGAGCACAATGAGTTCCTCGACCACCGCCGAGTCAACTTCAGCGCCGCCGAGTCAAGCGACCGCTGCCGGATAGCGGGACCATGGTCGCAGGCCGCTGAGTCAGCGGGCCGGCCGGGCGCGACCGTCGTGCTTGGCCAAGGGCGGCGACGGGGCCGGCGATGGCCGACGAAGGAGTCCGAATGAGACCTGAGGTGCGGTCCTGGTTCGACCGACGTACCTCGAGTGCGTCGCATTGGCCGTTGGATCGACTCCTCACCGCCAAGGGGGATGCCACTGTCGATGTGATCCTTCCCGCGCTGAACGAGGAGGCGACGGTCGGGGAGATCGTCGCCTCGGTTCGCGGGGCGCTGATGACCTCGGCATGTCCGCTGGTCGACGACTTGGTGGTGGTCGACACGCACAGTGCCGACGCCACGGCTGAACGAGCTGCCGCGGCAGGGGCGCGAGTCGTGTCGAGCGCTGACATCCTCCCAGGTGTCGCCT
Organism: Candidatus Nanopelagicales bacterium; assembly: GCA_037045355.1. NCBI lineage: Bacteria > Bacillati > Actinomycetota > Actinomycetes > Candidatus Nanopelagicales > Candidatus Nanopelagicales bacterium. Next base: position 199,354 of record JBAOHO010000008.1, read on the forward strand.
TGGAACGCGGCAAGGGCGAGGCGATGTGGCGGGGACTGGCCGCCACCAGCGGAGATCTGGTGGTCTTCGTCGATGCCGATCTGCGGTCCTTCACGCCGCACTACATCACCGGCCTCCTGGGGCCGCTCCTGCTCGATGACGGGGTGCATCTCGTCAAAGCCGTATACGACCGGCCGCTGGTCAGCGGCGACGTACGGATAGCCGCCGGGGGCGGTCGGGTGACTGAGATCCTGGCTCGCCCGCTGATCAATGCCCTGTGGCCGGACCTGTCAGCGGTGGCGCAGCCTCTGTCCGGCGAATACGCCGCCCGTCGCACGCTGTTGGAGGCTTTGCCGATGCCCTGCGGGTACGGCATCGAGATCGGGTTGTTGGTGGATACCTACCGGTCGGTCGGATTGGACGGGATTGCCCAAGTCGACCTTGGGGAGCGTGAACATCGCCACCAGGACGCCACACTGCTGGCGCGGATGTCGGCGCAGATTCTGCACGCAGCGCTGATACGGGCCGACCGCGGTGGCGCCGTGTACGCGCCGGCGGCCATTTCTGCGTTGCCGGTGTTCAGTCATGACGACGGCACGTTCGACGTCCAGGAGAAGCCCATTCAGACCGTGGAACGGCCACCCCTGTTGACGGTGCCGGAGTACCGCGAGTCGCGGTCAGCGCCGCGAGCGGTGCACCGCTGACCGGGCTTCCTGACGAGTCTGGCGGATGCGGCGCAGTCGGCGCACGAGTACCGGGTCGGTGGCCAAGGCGGCGTCGCTGTCGATGAGCCGGTTCAAGATCTGGTAGTAGCGGGTGGCGGTCAGGTCGAACTGTTCGCGGATCGCCTCTTCTTTGGCGCCGCCGAACCGCCACCATGTCCGTTCGAACTCCAGGATCTTCGCCTGCTGATCGGTGAGGCCGGCCCCCGCTCCGGCTCGCTCGTCGAGGTCGAGTGCCGTGTGGATCATCTGAGTTCGCTCTTCCCTTCGTGTCGCCTCCACCGGTACCAGCGCTCAGAATGCGTCGCACTGGCTGCCTGGGAGGTCGCCGTCACTCTACTGTCGAGGTCCGACATCTCCGCGTATCCGAGGGGCGGTGTTGCTCATCGGCGTACGGCTGGGGGCGCCTTACCCGCGCCGGTTGCCGGCAAACCCGGACCAGGCGGTAACAGGTGCCCGCGTCCCGATCGTTGTGGTTCCGCTATCTGGGGGAAGCGTTCCGTGAGCCGCCGCTGCACTGAGTGAGGGCACTTGTGCACCAAGTGAGTGCGCTTGTGCACCAAGTGAGTGCGCTTGTGCACCAAGTGAGGGCGCTTCGGCACCGCGTCAGGGAAGTCCGACCGCGTCGACGTCGGCTCCGAGGCACTGGGGGTGAGCACGGGGCCCCCGGCATTTCGGTCGTACTGTGACCGGGTGTCTGAATCCTTGTCCGACTACGTCCGCGCCGTGCCGCTGCTCGGTGTCCACGCCTTCGCCTTGGGATCGGCCTTGGACTACGGATCGAATCCGGCCTCTCGGCTGCGGACGTGGCGACGCGGTGGCCAGGCATCGTGGGTGGCTGCCGCCACCGCCGGCACCGCGGGGCGTCAGCTCTTGCGGGTGCTGGCGACGCTGGGTGGGTGCGCCACAGGTGCGCAGATCGCTTTCCAGACGCAGGGACTCGCCCCTGAGGTGCTCACCCAGGAACTGGCCCAGTTGGAGGCCGCGGGGCTGGTCACCCAGGGTTCGGACGGCTCGGTGGTGTTGGCTGAGCCGATCCCGGCGGACATCCAGGGCATCAGCGTGTCGCTGGCGGACAAGAACGTCATCACCAGTGACCGCCTGGCCGAGATCGCTCGGGAACTCGGGATCTCCCCCATCCCGACTCGAAAAGGAGATCGGCTCGATGCGATCGCCGCTGTCTTCAATGATCCCGCGCGAGCTGCCCAGATTCGGTCCGAGTTGTCTGATGAGGCCTGGGAGTTGCTGGCACGCATCGCCGATGTGGGTGGTGTCGGTGTCGACGCCGCAACGCAGGACCCCATTCTCGAGGAGTACCTGACCGAGTCGCAGATGTTCGGGTACTCCTTCCGGCCGTTGGGCAGAAGTGAGAAGGGCCAAGTGCTGCACCAACTCACCAGCCGCGGTTTGGTGGGAACGGGCTGGGAGTTCGACGTCTGGGTGTGGAAGGAAGCCTGGCCGCTGCTGAACCGCCCCTTCTTCACCGATTGGCCTACCCGACGGGCAGCGGAAGTGGTCACCGTGGGGGAGGAGCATGTCCGAGTTCCCCAACTTGTGGCGAACCTGGATCGTTCGCTTCAGGCATGGCGGGTGCACCCGCCGTCTGTGTTGAAGAACGGAGACCAGCGACTGGCCAAATCGGATGCGCGAGCTTTGGCCAAGTCCCTCGGAGTCCAGCCACGAGTGGTGGACCTCACCGCCCGGTTGGCGATCGGCGTCGGACTACTGCTCGCCAACGTGGTCAGCGAGTCCGGACGGGGCCGCTACCGGACCGTCGATCGAGTGTGGATGGTCGATCCGACCTTGATGGAGCAGTGGGCCCATGTGGCTCCGGTGCAGCGGTGGCTCCGGCTGGTCGCCGAATGGTGCCAGCCCGAAGGTCAGTGCTCCGAACAGATGCTCGTCAACCGCCACCTGCTGCTGTGGGAACTGGCGAATTTGCCTCCCGGTTCGGGATGGAGTCAACCTGACGAGTTCGCGGCGTGGTTCGGCGACCGGTATTCGCCCATGGGAGACGCGGGTGTCGTCAGCGAATGCATCGAGGATCTGCGCCACTTGGGGGTGATCCATCCATCCGGTCCACTGGCTTTGACTCAACTCGGTCGCCTGGCACTGCAGGACCCGAAAGCTGCCGCCGAGGTGCCGGTGGGTAGCGCGAGCGAGGTGGTTGTCCAGGCCGATCACACGATCATTGCTCCCCCTGATCTTCGTGCCGACTTGGTGGCCGAGCTCTCGCTGATCGCGCAGGTGGAAAGTGACGCTGGGGCGTTCATCTTCCGACTGGATCCGCCACTGATCACCCGGGCGATCCAAGGGGGTGCCACTGAGGAATCGATCATCGGATTCCTGGCCGAGGTGTCCTCCGTCGAGATGCCCAGCACCATCGAGTGGTTGGTCCGCGATGCGGCTCGGCGCGCCAACCGGGTGACCGTGATCGCGGCGCCCACGGTGATCGCGGTCACGAACCCGGCGGATCTGGATACTGCCTGCGCGGTCAAGAGCGCCAAACTGACGAAGGTCTCCGAGACGGTTGCCGTGTCAGACCTCCCGCACGCCAAGGTCCGAGCGGCGTTGGATCGCGCTGGGCTGGTTCCCGAGGTGGTGTTGGGCGGGTCCAAGAAGCCGCCCCGCTCCCAGACCGTCCCTCAGTCGCTCATGCCCAGGGCGAGTGGTGAACCGCCCTCAGGACCGCAGTCCGCGCTGGTCGCGGGTGAGATCCCCGCTCGCCTCCAGGTGCGAGGGCCTTTGGCGTTGACGCCGCAGTTGGTCGACGAGCTCGATCGGTGAGCTCGATCGACAGGTGAGCTCGATCCGTGAGAGTGCGTGGTCGTGAGCCTCGGCATCACTTCTGTTTGGGAGTGACGGCCCGCGCGAACAGGTACCCCCAGCCATTCGTCGCCCAGTGCAACCCCATCGGCGCGAAGAGCGACCCGGACCCGATCCGCAGGCCACAGAACACGATCCCGCCGATGGTTGTCGTGACGACCGATCCCACGATGGCGATGATGCGGGCCAGATGACCTCCGCCACCGACTTCACCGAGGCGACTGTTTCGCTCATGCAGGTCCAGGGAGGGCAGGATGTGCCACAGCCCGAACAGCAGCGACGACCACACTGTCGCCCACACGATCCCGTACCGGCGCGCCAACATCGCCCACAGCACACCCCGGAAGGCGATCTCCTCGAACAGGACCGTCCCGAAGGGCAACTCGACCAGTGACTGCCAGAACAGGCGGGGCAAGGACAGCCCGGCGATGTTCTGGTCGTGAAACGCCTGGCGGGTGCGACGCCAGGTGCTTCCGACGGCGTAGATCGCGAAGACCACGAGCATCGCGATACCGCCCCAGATCAGGCCTCGGATCCAGGTTCGCGGAGCCAACCCCAGGTCCCCCCAGGTGCAGCCATCCATCACCCCGAGCGCGAGGACCACGACTGATCCTCCCAGTGCCCAGAACAGGTAGTAACCCGGTACCGCTTTGTTGGCGGCGACATTGATCAGCAGCAGCAGTACGATGACGGCCACCACGGGCCACCACGGCAGGTTGGGTTCCAGTCCGGGCAGGGCGTAACTGTTGTCGTACAGCCACTCCATGAACATTCGGCCCTCCGGCCACTGATCGTAGTTCCCACGTGGGGAACTGGGCGGTCGGCGGATCCACGCCCCCGGGTCAACTGGCTTCGCTGAACTCCTGGAGCTTCTGGGTGCATTGGGTCACCTGGGTGATGCCCTCAGGGTTGTCAAAGAGTTCACCCGCGAGACTCGACGCTTGCGCCTGTAGGTTCTGGATCTGCTCCTGAAGTTCCTTCGTGTCGGCGTTCAAGGGGTCCGACGCAGCCTTGCGCGACGCCTTGAGGAACTCGTCGACCGCCTCGCAGTACTGGTCCGCAGCGTCTGCGTCGACGCCTGGGTCCGTCGTCGGAGTGGGGTCCGCGAAGTTCGGTGGTGCGGTCGTGTTCTCGACCTGCGGCGCGGTGGTTGCCGCGCTGGTGGGCTGCTCGGGGGCGGGAGCGGAGGTCTGCGGTGCGGACTGTTGACCACAGGCAGCAAGCACCAGGGGGGCGACCAGTAAGAGAAGCAGTCGTCTCATGGTGCGCGCCTCATTGTGTCCGTCTCATCGGGTCCGCCTCATCCTCATCGGGTCCGCCTCAACATCGGGTCCGTCTCATCCTCATCGGGTCCGTCCGTTCCGTCGAGCCTATTGCCTGGTGGCAGGTCGTGGGACGCCGTCGGCCACTTCCCACGGTGAGTGAGCCCGATCCACGTGGCTCCTGGGCGTGAGCCAGGATTAGGATCACGGGGTCGCCGTTCAAGAAGTCTCACGTTGGGAGTCGCCATGTCCGCAACGATCAACCGGAACGACGCGGAGTCTCGTTACGAGATCCGCGAGTCCGGGGAGCTCGCGGGCATCATCGACTATCGCGAGACGGACGGGGTCCGGGACCTGTTCCACACCGAGGTGTTCGAGGGATTCACGGGTCGGGGGGTTGCAGCGGAACTGGTCGCCGGGGCCTTGATCGACCTCCGCGAGTCCGGCATCGAGTTGATCCCGACCTGCCCCTATATCCAGTCGTGCCTGCGCAAGAACCCGGGAGACCTCGAGTTGGTCCCGACCGACAGGAGGGGCGACTACGACCTCTGATCGGTCGGTCCTACGACGAAGGTCCGATTGTGGCCGGGATCACTTTGGAGTGACTCTCGAGGTGAGTCAGAAAGACACCTTGGAGGTACTCGCCATGACGAAGATGCAGAACAACAAGACGCTGAACCGCCGGAAGTGGGTCGCTGCGTCCGCAGCGGTCGTCATGTCCTTCGGTCTCGCTGCCCCGGCAGTCGCCTACGCCGAACCTCCCACCGAGCCACCCGCGGTCGATCGCAGCGTGTGGCAGGACGCCCGAGCCGAATTGCGAGCGGCTCTCATGGCTGCGCATCAGGAGTTCCGTGCGGCTGCCCGTGCCGCCATGGACCAACTCAAGACGGACACCGCCGAGGAGCGAGAGGCGCTGAAGGCCGTCCTGACCAACCCCGAGTCCACCCCTGACCAGCGGTTTGCCGCCAAACAGCAGTTCCGCACCGACACGGCCGATGAGCGCGCCACTTTCAGGTCTGCCATGCAGCAGGCAGTCGCCGATCACCGTGCCGCGCGCAAGGCTGCGTGGGAAGCCTTCCGTGCAGCTGTGGGAGGAGAGGTCGCACCGCCTGCCGCCGGATAGCCGGCCCGATCGGGGCCGCATGGCCCGCACCCATGCGGTCCACCCACCTGGAGTGACGGTGGCCGCCCCGACAAGTCCCGTCGGGGCGGCCATTGTCGTGTGCTCAGTGAGCGTCCCGCGGTGTGTCTGTGGCTGGTGCCGGGGCAGGTTCGAATCCCTTGCGGGTCATGGTGCCCCACCCAGACGTTCGGCGCAGTGTCCAAAATGCCTTCAACCGGACCCATGCCAAGTACTGCCGATAGCCGAAGTTCTCGATGACGGCCGCGATGCAAAGCGTGCGCAGATCCTTCCAGTTCGGATACCGGGCGAAGGCGCGCTCCTCCATCATGATGACGACCAGGGAGAGGAACACGCCCCACACCGTGCCCAACAGGAAGATGGCCAGCGCGAGCGGCAGCGACACGAACCCGAAGATCACTCCCACCAGGACGTACACGTACCCGAATACCTCCGGTATCGGCCCCAGTAGCTCGAAGGCCCAGAAGTACGGAACCCCGAACATCCCCATCGTTCGGTACCGAGGGTTGAACACCACCCCTCGGTTCCGCCAGAGCATCTGGGCCAACCCCCTTTGCCACCGGTCCCGTTGGCTGCGGAGCACCGACAGCGATTCCGGCACCTCGGTCCAGCAGATGGGATCGGGAAAGAACACGATGCGGCAGGGCTTGTTGAGTTCCCGGTGCCGGCGGTGCAACCGCAGAACGAGCTCGGCGTCCTCGCCGACTGTGGTGGTGTCGTAGCCCCCGACATCCATGACGGCCTGGCGGCGGAACAAGCCGAAGGCCCCCGAGATGATCAGCAGACTGTCCAGTCGGGACCAGCCGATCCGAGAGCCGAGGAACGCGCGCAGGTACTCGAGAATCTGCAGATTGGCAAGCATGCGGGCCGGGGTCCGTACGGCGACCAGACGACCGTCACGCAACTCGGAACCATTCACCACCCGCACGATCCCGCCGACAGCCACGGTGTGGGGATCCGACTGGAACTCCCACACGAGTCGCGACAACGCCCAGGGGTCGAGCAGGGTGTCGGCGTCGATGCAGCACACCAGCGGGTAGCGGGCGTAGCGCAGCCCGGCGTTCAACGCATCGGCCTTGCCGCCGTTGTCCTTGTCCACGAAGACGACCCGGGGATCCGATCGGCTGAAGTAGACGTCTCGCACGGGCTGTGTGTGCAGGTGGCCTTGAGGAGCGCGATCGACCGCGATCATGTCGAACGCGTCGATGATGCGGGGAGCGGTCTCGTCGCTGGAACCGTCGTTGACGACGACGATCTCCAACTGCGAGAACTGGCTGGCCAGCAGGCTGCGAAGCGACGCGACGATCGTGGCTTGTTCGTTGTGGGCCGGCACGATGATCGACACCGGCATGCTCAGCGGAGACTCAGCAACGTCGCGGTACGCCCTCATGGGTCGCCGCCGAACGTAGTCGCGGACCCCGAACCATCCGACGATGGTCAGCAGCGTCGACGCGATGGCGATCGTCACGAAGTAGACGAGGACCGCTACGGTGACCACCCAGTTGAGGATCTCCAGGGCCTGACTCATCGGTGCTCCAGCAGGATGAGTTGCTCACTGGCTCGTTGGGCGGCGAAACGATCAGGACCCGATGCGACTTGTTCCAACGCTCGGTGACCGGTCGGTCCCAGGCGTCCCAGAGCCTCGGCCGCGTTGGAGCGTACCCACCACACGGGGTCCGTCATGGCTGTTCGCAGTGCCGAGACCCCATCGGGATTTCCCAGTTCGCCGATTGCCCGGGCGGCCTGAGTGCGCAGCGGCGGGTAAGGGTCCACCAGCGCGACCTCGAGGTCGGCAAGCGATGAGGTGTCACCGCAGTGACCGAGGGCTCGCACCGCGCTCACCCGTTCCTCGTGGGAGCCGATCGCGAACAGATGGTGCAGGGCGGGAGCGGCCGCCGGGTCGCCGATCAGCCCGAGTGCCCGCGCGAGGCCTGTGCGGACGGCCTCGTCGGGATGGGGCGAGTCGCATTCACGCTCGAGGGCCGTCAGGCAGGGCTGCAGTGCCCAGGGGCCGACGAGGCGTTCGACAAGGCGTTCCCAGGGCAGGCTCCGGGCCCGGAGGCCATCGATCAGAGCTCGCGCTGCGTTGTCGTTGTGGCGCAGGCCCAGGGCCCGGGCGGCCACGAGTCGAACGTCCGAGTCTCGATCCTGCAGGGCCCGCGCCGCGGCCCTGACTCCATCGGGGTCGTGGAGGAGATTCAGCAGCAGCACTGAGGTGCCGCGGGCTACCGGATCGCGACGGCTCGTCCGAGCGATGAGGTCGTCGTGCAGGGCCGCGTAGTTGGGTAGTTGCTGCAGGTCGCGGACATCCTGCTGCGATGTCGTGAGCACGGCGACCAGGTCGTTGAGGCCGGGTCCGTGACCCGCCGCCACGGTCAGGAGTTCGTTTCGGTCTGCGTCAGTTCCGACGAGGGCAGCCCGGTAGGCCGCACGCCTTTCGATCATGGTTGCTTCGCGCCGGTCGCGTCCTGCCTTACCGGTCGCGACGAGGATGAGGATCGTGACAGTCGCGGCGGCGATGACGGCCGTGACCAGCAGGACTGCGGTGGTGTCCATCAACCCCTCCGACGATTGCCCGCGCGGTGGAACCCCCCCGTATGGCCCCCCACGCCAACAAGCACAAGGCTAGTGGGGCGCGACGACAAGGGTGAACGGTTGGGACATCGTCAGGGGGTGGACCTGGGGCAGTGTCTGCCGGCGGTCAGGTGACGACCATGGCGATCGCGACGTACTGGGTCACGAACGCCGCGATCGTGAACGAGTGGAATACCTCGTGGTAGCCGAACCAGTCGGGGTGCGGGTCAGGGCGCTTGCGTCCGTAGACGATGCCACCGGCCGTGTAGAGCAGTCCGCCCAACGCGAGCAGTCCGACCACGCCGCCACCGTATTCCGTCCAGATCGCAGGCAGGAAGAACACCGCCACCCAGCCCAGGGCGAGGTAGGACCCTACGACGAGCCAACGCGGCGCCCCCCACCACAGCACCCTCACCACCAGACCCAGGAGCGCGATCGACCACACGAGGATGAGCATGATCGTGCCGGTGCGGCGATCGGTCAGTGCGGCGGCGAAGGGTGTGTAGCTGCCGGCGATGAACACGTAGATGTTCGCGTGGTCGAGGCGGCGCAGCATCGCATTGGTGCGTTGGCCGCCGGCCCCGAGGTGGTAGGAGGCGCTCGTACCGAACAGCAGAACTGTCGTGGCGACGTAGACGGCAACTGCCAGGCGCAAACCTTCGGACGGCGTGACGACGAGGAGTCCCAGGCCCATGACGAACGCCAGCGGAGCCGCGCCGAAGTGCAGCCAACCCCGCAGTCTTGGCTTCACCGCTGCCTCGAGCGAGTGACGCAGGTCGTCCAGCCGCTCGCCTGGATGTGCGTACGGTGCCGCCGGGCGCTCGCTCTCGTCTACTGCCATTTACCTACGGTACCGTAGGTTTCGGTTGTCGCCTCCCGGGTTCTGGGCCACGATGACCTGGTTCCGAGGGGTCCGCGCCGGTTGGGAGCAGAGAGTCAGGACAACGTTCCGATCTCGAACATGGCCAGCGCGGCGGTCGGCTCCAGCTGTCCGCCGTGCTGTGCGCTGAAGGAGTCGCTGGCATCCTTACCGCACAGTTGCTCGATCCGGGCTGCCCCTCCGGGATGTTGTCTGATCCACGCCGTCAAGTCGTAGACGGTGCTGCCGATGGCCACCCAGCAACTCGCCGGTGTTGCGTGGCGCTGCACGTCCGCCAGAGTGAACTCAGCCGTGGTCGGAACTTGTGAGGGAGAGGGAGATGGGGTCGCGATGGTGGGTCGCTGGGAAGGTTCTCCCGGGGAGCTGGCGGTCGACGGTGATTCGAGGGGTGATGCGGAACTCTCCGGTTCGGGCAACGGATCTCCTTGAGTCGCAGCGATCCGTGTTGCCCACACAGCCTGAGCCCCGGAGTCACCGACCCTGATGACCTGAACTGTGGCGACCAGTGAAAGGACGACCGCCAGCACGGCCAATATCCGAATAATCAGTGGGGTCCCCGCATCCTGGCCCCGGTCGACCAGGCGGTCAACCACCACGAGAAGCAGGACGCCGACGAACATCACGGCTGAGAACAAGGGCATGGTGTCCCCGAGCGCCGCGTGTTGGGCCGGTTCTCCGACTCGGGCGGCCAGTGCTTCCCCCGACTCCTTCGCCGCCCATGAACAGAACGTGGCCGCGAACGCCAAGCCGACGACCCACCACCCGAGGTTCTTGCGCCACTGTCGTCGTACTGAGATCACGAGGACCCCGACGAAGGTCAGCGGGACGAGAACGACCGCGGCGTGAACCACCAGCGCATGGACCGGAAGACCGTTGACCAGATCGAACACGCGGACCAGTGTGCCCGGTGCCGCGAGGAGTTACTGCCGATCGCTCAGGAAACGTTCGGCTGACTGCTACCTCGTCCGCTTCAGTGCCGCATCCAGCGCTGCGCGCTGCTGGCTCACACTGGGTGGCTTGCCGGTACCGCCCAACATGACCAGGGCCATCGACGGGCCTCGGGTGGTCCCGAGGACGTCCAGGTAGTGGTTGCGCACCGACCCACTCGGCAGCGAGTGCCTCACCTTGATTCGGGTTGACAGCAGCCCCGAGCCGAGCGCGCCCGTGGTCATGGGCTGGAGTCTGGCTTTCGCCTGCATCTCGTCATCGGTGAGAAGCTTGCGCAAGCACTTCACGCTCGCGGTCGACAGCGCCTCGGACAGGGTCGCGCGGGCCTGGGGCTTCTTCGCGAATCGGGTGGTCACCGCGCCTGACCACTGGTCGCCGCCCCGCCGAGTGAACAATCCTGTGGAGACCTTCTCGGGGGCAGATCCGGAGTCTGTGTCGGGGCAGATGTCGCCCACCTCACCGGAATCCATCAGTCCACCGAGCAACCCGAGATCATCCAGGCCGTCATCAGCCTCCTCCCAGCCGCTCCCCGGCATCTGGGATTGTCGCAACGTGGGCGGACCCTCCTTGGGCTGTCGTGGATCCAGCGGATCATTTCCGGTGCCCGAGCCGGAGGGAATGAAGATGTTGCCTGCGATGTCGTCGTCGTCCTCGATGATGCGAGTCGTGACGTTGCCGCTGCAGCTGAACGTATTGGCGCCCTTGGTGGGAGCGGACACCTCGCAACTGACGGTCGGTCCCGGGTTCGCGAAGTTGATGAACGCGTGGCATCCCCAGGTGACGGGGATCCCCGTATTGGTCAGTGCTGCGGACCCCGATGTCGGTATGCCCGTTGCGGCGAAGATCGCGTACTGCGCCATCGAGGCCGGATTGGGCATCACGGGCGTGTAGAGGATCGGTCGGACGTTCGTCTGAGCACCCGTCTTGTTGAAAATGAACATCGTGCAGGTGTCCTTCCACGCCCAGGCTTTCGCCGAGGGTGCCTGGACCGATGCGGACCCGATGAACAGTCCTGCGGTGGCGATCGCGATCGTCGCCAGGAAGATGCTGAGCCTACGCATGGGTCCTCCTGCAGTCGCCGCCACTCGGGTCGGATCCGAATGGAGAGTTAGGCGAACCTAACAGGAATGTTCCTGGCGCGAGCCGGTCTCGGTGCGACTCTCACCCGTTGGCCGCCTGTCGGATGGTGGATGCACCGTGGATGCACCGTGGATGCGCCGAAGCAGTTGCCCACAGTTCCTGACAGGCTCCACGTCAACTGAGGTCGAAGTTCTTCGTCACCAAGGTGGCGTCCGCTTGCTTGCCGCGGGGCCACCACGAGAAGGTGGTGTCCGGCCGGGGTGGCAGTCCGAGCGCGGGATCGTCAGGGAACGTATTCGTCTGGTCGGTCACCAGGACGTCGAAGCTGCTCCCGGGCGCCAGTCCCACCTCCACCGTGTACCCGTCTGCCGGAATCCCCTGGCCGAGGACGCTCCATGTGTCGGACGGTTGAGCAGGCACCGGTTTGCCGTTGATGGCGAGCGTCTTGAACTCGCCATCGGTTGTCATCGTGTACCACAAGTTCAGGGCATCCCTGGTTGAGCGCACGTCGAACTCGACCACTCTTTGCCCACCAGAGGTCCGGTCGGACTGCACCTTCAGGGCAGGTGCGGAGTCCTGCGTCGTCACGCGGGCGGGGTTGCTCAAGACCGTCTGGGTTTCATACCGTTTCGCTTCGACCGGGTAGTACATGATCAACTCCGCGGGCGCGGGCTCGCTGGCGGGGTTGGCTCCCAAGACGTTCTGCGTCCATTCGTCGGGCTCGCTGTCGTCACTGAACCACTGGGCCGTGCCGTTGTTGGCGTCGATCGCGTAAACCAGGCTGTTGGGCTGCTGATAGTTCGGGCCCACTAGCGGGGTGGCGGTACCGATCGCCAACAGCACTGCGGCGGTGGCTCCGAGAACGAGGGTGAAGTACTGCCCGAAGGCTTGTCCGATCAGATCCAGCACCGGCAACAGGATGCAGATCGTCAGCGCTGCGAAGAACGACACCAGGAACCCGGTCGAGAGGTTCAGACCCTGATAGATCAGCGCCAGCACCGGGAAGATGAAGACCACCACCACGAACGACAGGATCAAGTCCACCGTCGTAACGACCGTGGTCTTACTGACCAGGACCCGCACCAAGTAGGCGGCCGACATCAACAGCAGCGGGATGGCGACCAGATAGGCAGCGGGAGGGGCTGCGAGGGTGCCCAGGATTGCCAGAACGGCCCACACCAGCAAAGCGCCGAGTTGGAGACTTTCGACCGAGTGGAACTTGCGGGCCCGGATCAGCAGCGCCACCGTAGCCGTCCCCACGGCGAATACGAACGTCACCATGTACAACTGCCCGCGATACGGGTCGGTATCGAACATGCCCGACAGGCTGATGAATGCGCGAGTGTCCCAGCGCACCAGGTAGACGAATCCGAGGAGCAACTGCGTGATGAGGATTCCCAGCACGGCCGAACCCGCCGCGGTCACAGCACCTCGGGCGATACCCGACATGCTGATCATGTCCCGCCGGGCGGCGACCACGATCGCGATGATCAGCAGAATCAGTGCCAGAGCGAGTAACGCGTGGGCCACTACGACGGGGTACGACACCAGGATCGGTCCGACCGTGAACCACACGAGTTCCTGTTCGGGATTGGAGTCCAACGAAGGTTGATCGGCGATCGACCGGATGAGCCCCAGGAGCATGTCACCCGTGTACTGCAGGGCCCCGGGTGAGAAGTTCTCCAGGTTGTCGCTGGGGGTGTGGTAACGAACGTTGTTACCGATCGGTGCGAACGCGAGTCCTGGTGCTCCCAAGGTGTCGAGGATCGAGAAGTCCGTGCTGTTCTCCAGCTGTTGGTAGGCGAAGTAGAACAACGAACTGGCCAACGGAGCCGACTGGCTCTCGCGGTACGCGTTCAACAGATCCTGGTTCACACTGGAGCCCTCGAAGAACAGGCTCTTGCCCGTTGTTCCGCGGTACTCGAAGTTCAGGACGTACTTCACATCCTTCGCCCATTCGTTCTCGGTCACGAACAGGACCGAACCGCCGAGCACGGATTCCTCGGCATCGGAGAACAGGAAGATCACGTCGTGCTCGAGCGGTGGCGACGCTTTCATCGCGCGCAAGGTCTCGACGAACGCGGCCATCGCTCCACCGTCGTCGCTGGCTCCCGGGCCGTTCGCCACCGAGTCGTAGTGGCCATCGATGATGATGGCGTCGGAACTGTCGCTCGTACCGGGTACCCGGACCAAGATGTTGGTGACACTCGTCGTGGTGAACGGCGACGTGAACTCGGGAGCGTCGAACGGAACCTTCTTGCCCGTGGCGAACCACTGCTGGGTCTGGTCCCCGGACTGCAGTATCGGTTCGTATCCGATCTCCTCGATTTCCGCGACGAGTTGCTCGCGGACACGCTTGTTATCAGCACTTCCGCCGGGATGTGGGATCCCGTTGCCCGCGATCGCCTCCACTGTTGCCATCGCCCGTGCGGCGGAGAACTGATCGGCGGGAATGTCAGCCGGCGCCGGATTCGGGGTAGTCAGTTGCATGACTCCGACCCCGATGGCCGCGGCCATGACCACGAATGCGAGTGCGGCGCCGAGCACCTGGTGTCCGGTGGGCTTAGGGGGCATCTGCTCAGGCTTGCGAATCGGTCGGGGGCATGCAACCGCTTTGAGTGAGGGGAGAATCGTCGCGTGTGGCGCAGGCACGCGTTGGGTGTGCTGCGAGAGGCATATTGGATCAGGCGCCGGCTGGGGCCTACGTCGCGGTCTTCGGTCCGGCGGGCAGCGCCGCGACGGTGACCGTGGAGTAGGCGGTGCTGTCGCTCGTGCCCGGCCCTTGGTGCAGCGGTGGGCTTGTCCCGTGCCAGTTTCTGGGATGCCGTCGACTGTTGTGCGCGAGGATGGTGTCAGTCAAGTGATGGGATGACGGATGGAGCCTGCGGACACTGGTCGCCGGCAAGCGGTGACAGCGATGGAGTCCCACGAGGACATCGAGCGACTCCTGCCGGTGACCAGTTGGCGATCGTGGATGTTGGCGTTGACAGGACTGATCCTGGTGGCGGCCGCCCTGTTGTACGCGGGCGCGACCAGCAAAACGATCACCGTGACCGGCACCGGGCGGGCGGCTGATCTTTACGGTGTCCGTCTGGTCACGTCGACAGTTTCGGGGCAGTTCGATGACTTCACTGTCGATTCTGGCCAGGTCGTCAAGAACGGCCAGGTCATCGGCTACGTGATCACGGGCAATGAGCGCGTGCCGCAGCGGGCGCAGGTCGACGGTCGGGTGCTGGGCCTGGCGCAACGTCCCGGAGACCCCGTGAGTGTCGGGGACTGGCTGACCACCATCGCCGCCAGCGAATCCGACGGCACGCAGGTCATCGCGACTTTCGACGATCAGGACGGCACACAAGTGCAGCCGCAGCAACAGGTCATCGTGACGGTGGTGGCCGCCCTCTCGGAGGGGGTGGGCGGCACAGGGACCGTTGTCAGTGGGGTCGTCAGAGAAGTAGCCCCCGGCATGGCTGCCCGGGACGTCCGGCTGGGCCTGGCTCTGCCCGAGGAACCGGCAGCAGAACAGACTGTGGCCATCATCGCGCTCGACGAACACGTGGACCCAGGGTCCGTCGTCAAGGCCGAAGTCGTCGTCAGCGAGCGCAATCTCCTGCAGCAGGTGCTGGGACGGTCATGACTCCTGCCCCGACCTTGACCCGGAAAGGACCCCGGTTCCGGAAGCCGGTCTCGACGCCGGAGCGGATGCAGTTGGCACCCACGGAGAGTGGAGCCGCCTGTCTGGCCATTCTGCTCGCGCACTTCGGCCGTTGGGTGTCTCTGGAGGAGGCACGTGATGCCTGCGGCGTCAGCCGAGACGGCAGCAGCACCCAGTCCGTGGCCCAGGCGGCGGAGTCATTCGGGCTTCAGACTGAGGTGATACGCGCGGAGCCGCAGGATCTGGCCACGAGGGAAATGCCGGTCGTCCTGCATTGGCGGTTCAAACAGTTCGTGGTTCTCGAGGGTCGATCCAAGAAGGGCTGGCTGCTCAATGACCCCGCCGTCGGCCACCGGGTCTGCCCGGACGACGAATTCGACGAGGCCTTCACAGGTACCGTGCTCGCCGCCACCCCCGGACCGCAGTTCGAACCAGGAGGAAGTCCGCCGCGAACCCTGCAGCGGCTCGGCGCGCACCTGACCGGTTCCCGCGATGGTGTCGCCTTGATGGCACTCGTCGGCGTCATTCTCATTGTTCCGGCGATCCTGGTCCCCGGGTTGGCGCGAGTGTTCGTCGATGCCATCACCGGTTCGTCGGCCGCCGGAACGTCGCAGATCCTGGGGGCCTTGGTGTTGGCCGCGATCCTGCAGGCGGTCCTGGTCGGGTTGCAGGGCAGCATCGGTGTACGTCTGGCCAACAAGGTCTCGGTCCTGCTCAGCGCGGCCATGATGGACCGGCTGCTGCGCATCCCGATGCAGTTCTACGACCTGCGGGGACCCAGCACGCTCAACCAGCGCGCCGCCCAGCCGAACATCGTCGCCACGACCGTTTCGTCCTTGTTCTCCACGCTCGTGATAGCGGTGCTGAGCAGCACCACAGCAGCCGTCGTCCTGCTCTTGGCGTACTGGCCCGCCGGACTGGTCGCTCTGTTCTGCCTGGGCTTCATCATCGTGTTCCGGCGCTCCGCGCGAGGGCACCGAAGGACCCTGGCCCAGCGCAGCGTGCGCGGCCAGAACGATGTCGCGGTCATCACGGCGACCGCTCTCGGCCAGATCGAGGTCATCAAGGCCAGTGGTGCCGAGGACGCCATCGTGTCGAAATGGGCGCGAGCACACGACCGCATGCTTGCCGCCACGCAGGAACTGGGGGAGAAGACATCGGTTCTCCTGTTCTTGCCCCGTGTGATCACGACTGTCGCCGGCATCGCCGTCACCTTCACAGCGCTGTACGGCGTCAGTATCGGGGCGCTGTCGCTCGGTGGTCTGGTTGCCGTGCAAACGCTCAACGGATTGGTCCTCGGGTCGATCCCTTCCGCTGTCACTCAGTTGGAGCAGGCAGAGAACCTCACGGGTCAACTCGATCAGATCGACGACGTCCTCAACACCAAGCCCGACCCGCGACTGGTCACATCGTCGGATTGGACGGAGTCGAACTACCCAGCGGTCAACGGTGAGCTGATGCTGCGCCGGGTTTCCTTCGGCTACAACCCCAGCGAACCGCCACTCATCGCCGACCTCGACTTACACCTGACTCCTGGCAAACGGATCGCCCTGGTCGGCCCGAGCGGCTGCGGCAAGTCGACGGTGAGTCGTCTCGTGGTCGGCTGGTACCGGCCCTGGTCGGGGGACGTGCTGATCGACGGGAGACCCCGCGACGAGTGGCCGGAACCCGTGCTGACGAGTTACATGGCGATCGTCGAACAGGACCCGTCGATCTTCTCCGGCACCATCAAAGACAACATCTCGATGTGGAACGAGACGATCCCCGAGGCCGATCTCATCACCGCAGCCAAGGACGCCTGTCTGCACGACGACATCGTCAAGCGGCCCGGCGCCTACGAGTCGGTGCTCGCGGAGCAAGGAGATGACCTGTCCGGTGGGCAGCGGCAACGGTTGGAGATCGCCCGGGCTCTCGCCCGCAACCCTTCCCTGATCGTGCTGGACGAGGCCACATCGGCCCTCGACGCCGCCACGGAGGCGTCGGTGGATGCCGCGATCCGGAGACGGGGAGCAGCGGTGCTCGTCATCGCTCACCGGCTGTCGACCATCCGGGACTGCGACGAGATCATCGTGTTGGACCGGGGCAAGGTCGTCGAACGCGGAACCCATGAGGAGTTGCTGGCCCTGACCGGCGCCTACGCGGAGTTGGTGCGCGCATGAATCGGCGGCCTACCGCGAACAGCGTGACGTTGCCCCCCGGCACGTCAGTGCAGGTCCGCAGCGGTGCGGTGCTGGTGTTCGCGGCTCGCACCAGCGATGACGGTCTGGGGCGTTGGGTACCCGTCACCGAATTGATCGGCCCGGTCACGGTACTCGGCACTGACCTCCCGGGTGCGGTCCTGCTCGCAGCGCCGCAGCCGGGTTGTGAGTTCGAGTTTCTCGACGCGGCCGACACCACATCCACGGATGGCATCAGCCTCACTGCCGAGGCGACCGAGGCGTTGGCCGAGGCTGCTGAGGCGCTAGAGCGCAAGACGTCCGCCGACCGACTCCAGCGTGATCACGACGTTTGGCTGGTGCGAGACGCCTTGGAGGATCTCGCTGCCGCAGTGCCGGGGTCGGTCGAGACGAGTGCCGCCGACGACTCCTCTGCCGACGTAACAGCTATGCGTCGGTTGGCCGGCTACATGGGCTTGCCCATCGATCCTCTCCGGCTGCGGAGCGCGGTGGCGGACTCCCACGTCAGCGGGCGGGATCGCATCACCGCATTGGCCGCAGCCTGTGATGCCACGGTCCGTCGGCAGCAACTGCCGCCGTCGTGGTGGGAGTCACAAGGCCCTCCACTATTGCTCACCGAGAAGGCCTCCGGTGCGCACGTCGTGGCGCATTGGCGCCGTGGTGGTTACGCCATCTGGGATCCCAAGACAGGCGCGGATACCAGGATCGATGATGCGCTCGCCGTGGACCTGTCTCCCACCGGGATGCTGCTGCAACCCTTGCTGGATTCCAGCAGGCCGGCCGACCTGCGGGATCTGATCCGCCTGGGCACCCGCGGGCTCGGGAGTTCGGTCGCCATGCTGTTGTCGGTCACGTCGGTCATGGCGGTACTCAGCGCCGCCACTCCTGTCGTGACCGGCCGGCTGACGACAGAGGTGGCGGACGCGGGGGGCACGTCGTTGCTCGCCGTCGGGGCTGCCCTGGTGCTGGTGGTTGTGGCCACGATCCCTCTGGCCGCGGTCCGTGGGTATGCCCTGCGACGCATCAGGACCCAGGCAGTGGCGACATCATCAGCGGCGGTGTTCGAGCGGCAGCTGCGACTGCACATGCGCTGGCACAAGAACCGTCGCCAGAACGAGCGCATCGTCGACGCGACCGCCGTGGACACTGCGGCAGGCAACGCTTCCGACGGGACGATCTTCGTGCTCCTCGACACGGTGTCGGTTGTCGGTGCGCTGCTGGGTGCGTACCTCATGAATCACTGGCTGGCACTGGCCATCGTCGCCATTCTCGCGGTGCGTTCGGTGATCGACATCGCCCTGGTACGCCGACTCTCCGAAGTGAGTACGCGGGCCGTCGATGCTGACGCTCAGTCACCCGTGCTCGAGATGTTGCGCGGATCCACCCGCCTGCGCGCTTCCGGAGCCGGGAGCCGCGCCTACGCGCAGTGGGCGCACTTCTGGGCCGCCGTGGTGCGGGTCAAGGTCAGCCAAGGGCGGATCAACACCGCCCAGCAGGTGTCGGCCGCCCTCTGGCCGGCGCTCAGCCTGGCTCTCATGCTCGGTGTCATCGCCCTCACCATGCAGGACAGCAGCACTGCGCAAATGCTGGGTGTCATCGTCGCCGGGCAGGTGGCGCTGACAGCAGCCAACTCGTCCTTGTCGTTGGCGATCTCGAATATCGGCGTGCTATTGACGTCCGCAGCAATGCTGCGTCGGTCGGAGTCCATCCTGGCTGCGCTTCCGGAGTCCTCCAGTGGTGGCGAGGTCGCACCGTTGCGCGGTGGCGTCGACCTGCGGGATGTCCGCTACCGCTACGATCCCGATTCGCCGCCCCTCTTCGACGGACTGACGCTGTCGGTCCGTCCGGGCGAACATCTGGCTCTGGTCGGGCCGTCAGGGTCGGGCAAGACCACACTTCTTCGACTGGTCCTCGGGTTGGACGAACCGGAAGCGGGTCAGGTGTCCTTCGACGGTAAGGGTCTGCCCAGTCTGGACCGCGCCGCCGTCCGCCGTCAGATCGGCGTCGTCATGCAGTCATCGGCGTTACTGCCCGGCAGTATCCGCGACAATGTCGATCTCGGCCGAGGCCTGACTGCCACGCAAGTCTGGGACGTGCTTGATCGGGCCGCGGTGGGTGAAGATGTCCGAGCCATGCCGATGGGTATCAACACCGTGGTGGTCGAAGGAGGTAGTGGGATCTCCGGCGGCCAGCGGCAGCGGATCCTGTTGGCCCGGGCACTGGCCGGCAACCCACGGTTAATCATCTTGGACGAGGCGACGTCGGCATTGGACAACGTCAGTCAGGCGGCGGTGGTGGCGAATCTCGATCAGATGGACATCACCAGGATCGTCGTCGCGCACCGGTTGTCCACGATCCGCCGTGCAGACCGCATCGCGGTGCTCGACGGAGGCCGGATCGTGCAGGAAGGCTCCTACGATTCCCTGGTCGCGACTCCAGGTCCGTTCCGCACCTTGGTGGAACGGCAGTCCGTTGATGCGCTGGGAACGCCCGCGGGCTGACGGCCATCCTGGAACACGGGTGACCCCGCCTCCGGACGGGAGGCGGGGTCACGCGATTGCCGTCAACTGGCCTGGTTCTTGATCCGCTTGATCTCGAAGAAGGTGTTCCGGGCGTTGGTGTCCTTGAACATGATGGAGCGCTTGCCGCGACCGCCCTTCGACACTGTCCAGCCGGGCAGTGTCTCGCCGGTAGCCAGCCAGTTGTGCAGGTCGATGATCGCGCTGCTGCAGGGAAGTTTGCGGACATAGGTCTTGTAGTAGCCCGCTGGCACCGGGTAGCCGTTGACGGTGTCGCCGATGTGCTCCACGAGGAAACGGTTGCCCTTGCACAGGGTGCCGCGGTTGCCATCAGCCGCCGAGGCCGCCGTCATGGGTGTCAGTGCGCCTGCCGCGATCACGGCTCCTGCGCCGACGGCTGCCATCAACTTCTTGTTCATTCGAATCCTTCCGGGTGGCGGGGTCCATCCCCGCGTGTCGTTCGTTGGACGGGCAGGGGTTCGTTCGCGTTCCCCATGCTGGCCACGAAATGCTCTCCGACGAATGGGTGTTGATCGCTGAAGTCCACGCCAGCGGGTGCGGGGCCCGGCCACACTGCACTGACGCCCCCCAGGCCCGAGGCGGCAGGAGCCCGCGGAACAGGAGCCACCGTGAGCCACACCCAGCAGGTCCCGGCCCCCCACGTCATCGTGCTCTTCGGGGCGACGGGTGATCTTGCCGCACGCAAACTGCTGCCGGGGCTGTTCCATCTGCAGGTCAGCGGTCTCATGCCCATCGACTACCGGATCGTGGGGGCCTCACGCCGGGCGTCGTCGGATGAGTCGTTTCGCGCCCACGCCACCGAAGTGGTCACCGATTTCGGGCGTACTCCCGCCCGCGGCCCGGAGTGGGAGCAGTTCGCTGCACGCACCTCCCTGGTACCGTTCTCGACTTCGGACATGACCGAACTCGGCCAGGCCGTCAGCCGCGCCCGTGACGAGCTCGGCCCCGATGTGCGCACCTTGGTCTATCTGTCGATCCCCGCGCAGGGCATGCCGGATGTGATCGCAGCCCTTCCCGCGGCTGGTCTTGACGACCCAGCGACCCGCGTGATTCTGGAGAAGCCGTTCGGTACCGACCTGGACTCGGCGCGACACCTCGATGCGCTGCTGCACACGATCCTGACTGAGGACCAGATCTTCCGGATCGACCACTTCCTGGGCAAGGAGGACGTGCAGAACATCCTCGCGCTGAGATTCGGCAATAGGTTCTTCGAACCCCTGTGGAACGCCGAGCACGTCGCCCGTGTCGAGATCGATGCTCCGGAGACCTTGGGAGTCGAGAACCGGGCCGCGTTCTACGAGGAGACTGGCGCGTTCCGCGACATGGTGGTCACACACTTGTTGCAGGCTTTGGGTTTCGTCGCGATGGAACCTCCGGCGGCATTCAGCGCCGACGCGCTGGCGGCTGGTCGCCGAGCTGTCTTCGATGCCCTCGCTCCCGTCGATCCGAGTCGCGTGGTCCGCGGGCAGTACGCGGGGTACCGGGAGCACGCCCAGGTTGCTGATGACTCCGACACGGAGACATTCGTGGCGCTTGAGGTGCGTATAGACAACCCCCGCTGGGCGGGGGTGCCGATCCTGTTGCGCACCGGCAAGCACTTGTCGCAGTCCCGTAACGTGATCACGCTGACCTTGCGGCCCCCGGACTATGGGATCTTCTCCGCGCAGGCGAGCCTGCCGCCGAACCAACTGTCCTTCGAGGTCGGCCGTCGGGGAGGGCTGCGAGTCAGGTTCCGGGCCAAGAGGCCCGGACCCACCATGGAACTCGCATCGGCGGAGTTCGACTTGCCTTACGTGCAGCAATACAACGCGACCGCGGGACTCGAGGCCTACGAGCGCCTGTTGCACGATGCGATGCTCGGGGACCACACGCTGTTCAATACTTCCGGTGGGATCGAACGGCTGTGGGAGGTCGGTGCCCCGCTGCTGGCGGATCCGCCCCCCGTGGTCCCTTACGAGTCGGGGTCATGGGGCCCGGCAGAGGCAGATGCCTTGGCCGCCCCTGATGGATGGGCCTTGCCTGATGGTCATGATGATTGACGAGGATCAGGTCACCGGAGCCGGCCGCGGCCCACGCGTGAGCGGCCACAGCACGATTGTGAAGAGGATGGAGGCGGCCACGAGGGGTGCTGACACGTCCCACCTCAGCAGAGCGGCTCCGATCACTGCTCCGACCATGTACAGCAGGATGGACCCCAGGCGCCTCTGCCATTGAGTCGAAACACCGCGCGCGAGGCGTGACTCCGACACCAGCCCAGCCAGCGTCAAGGTCAGCACGTTGGTCGCGACATCCGAGACTCCGTGTCGACGCATCAAGGCGTTGTGAATCCCCATTGCGAAGGCCAGTAGTCCGACGATCACCAACCGAGCCGGCGGGGGAATCATGTCCTCGTCGATGATGCCGTCGGTCAGGAACAGGCTCTCGGACTGGTCGCCGGGAATCCCAGCCGAGACGATGACCGCTGTGACCGTGGCGGCGACGATGAACACCCACTCGACGCGGTAGCCGACTACCCGTGCCGCGTGTGGATGGCGCCCGTTGGTGGCGATTCCGGCTGCCAGAGCGCCCATCATGAACGGAGCGATCGCACCCACGTATGCAACGAGTCGCTCGGATGACAGTTCCCCTGCACCCAGGAACACCGAGAGCAGTAGCAGGTTGCCCGTCATGCGCTCTGCGAAGACGCCACCCAGCGCCAACAGACAGGTGGCGTCGACGATCCCGCAGATGACACCGAGGCTCATCACACCCGTCATGTAGGAGCGGGTCGCAGCGGTGGCCCGCGAAGGTTCTGGAGCCGATGGGGGAGCATTCACGTCTCAGGCCTGGGGTGGATGTTGGCCGGCGCCGGGGTGACGGGTTCCGCCACTCCTTGCCGCGTGTCCCGGCGAACCGACCGTGCCGTGCCGCCTCCTGCGAGACAGTTCTCGATTCCCATTATGGCGGTGGGAACACTCGGCGGATGGACACGTCTCGGGTGTAGCGTTCCGCCATGACCAGCAACGCGGACACTCCCATCGCCGAAGCCATCCCCTGCACCACAGCATTCGAGGTTCCGGGCCATGACATCGTCCAACACCTTGGTCTCACCTGGGGCGTTTTGGTCCGCTCCGTGGGGTTCGCCAAAGGCTTCACGGGCGGCTTCAAGGCCATGCGTGCAGGAGAGGTGCCGCAGTACACCGACGTCGTGGACCAAGCTCGCCGTGATGCGCTCGAGAGGCTCATCCAGCACGCCCAGAGTCTGGGCGCCAACGCGGTGATCGGAGTGCGTTTTGACTCCTCGGACGTGGGCGCCGATTCCGGACTGTCGGAGATCCTGGCCTACGGAACGGCTGTGGTCATTCAGCCCAAGGCTTGATTCGGCACGTGAGGTTCGGTAGTTGAGGAACGCGCTCGCCGCTGTTGCCGGTCACGTTCACCCAGGTGGAGTTGTTCAAGTCCGACATGTCCACGACTTGCCGCATCCACCTGGTCGGCTGCCGCCTGCAGTGAGGCGGTGACGGTCTGATTGCGGTCTTCCTTCTGGGCAGTGGCGACGTCGTCCCACCAAACGTTGTTCGGCTCCCTCCACAGAACGCGGATGACCTCCCAGATTCGGTCTCCCGCATTGAATGACACCGCCTTCCCCGCTCCGAGCTCATCGGTGAACACGCGCTGTACCAGCTGCGAGTGGAACGCATTGAAGTACATGGCCGCCGCGGACGTGGAGGGCGCGGCGGGTCTCAATCAAGAGGGGGAGCGGCGCCCTGGTGAGGTTCTTGGTCGCGCCACCCCCCATGAAGCGACTGTCAAGTGAGGGCTCTCGCTTGTCGAAGAGAAGAGGGTGGGTAGTGCCAGAATCCCGGCCCTGGGGTTGTGCGTCGTCGTGGCGTGCGTAGGTCTCGGCGGAGTGGCAGAGGCCGCGCAGTCCACTCCCGATTCGATGGGCAGTACCGATGCCCGGCTGCCGTACAGCTCGCGACCCGCGGCTGATTCGGCCGTGCGGCTCACCGCCGGAGTGACTCGGTCGATGACGCGAAGCGGGGAAAGACGGCGACGGCCCAAGCCCGGCGCTCGCTGCAAAGCACGGCAGCAAGGTCAGATTGTCGCCACCGTCCGCTTCGGGAAGTTGCAGTGTAAGAAGGGCTTCTGGAGGGCGATGCGACCCGCGAATCCCGTCCCTTCTCCGCCTGTGCCGCCGACCTGGATCCCGTCGCCGGTCCCGATGCGTGACTCCGACCCCACCCCTTCCCCGAGCTCCGGCACGGCGCCGTCCCCACCGTCACACCCGTCCAACGCGCCGCTCGCTCCTCCGGGCGACGCTGTCTCGTCTCCCGATCCGGCCAGGGCTCCCGCTCAGGACCCGGAGCCGGTTCCTTCCCCGACGACCTCGTCGTCGCCCTCTCCCGCGACCTCCACGCCGGTGGCGCCAATTCCCTTCACGGCGGACGTCGTATTCAGCCTCAACAGTGCGCAGAGCAACTACTGGATCTATGCTCCGTCCGCGTATGACCCCTCGCATGCCAAGCCGATCACACTCTTCGTGTGGATGCACGGTTGTGGTGGGCAGGGCCGGTGGGACATCTACCAAGTGTCACCGGGAGAGTCGCAGAACTTCATTTCGATCGCTTTGGGTGGCCGCGAAGGCGCATGTTGGGACGTGAACAGCGATACGGCGTTGGTGTTGGCCGCCATCGCCGACGTCAAGACACACTTCAATATCAACCCCCACCGGGTGGTCCTGGGAGGGTACTCGTCAGGCGGGAATCTCGCTTATCGGACCGCGTTCTACAACGCAGACACGATCGCTGGAGTCCTCGCGGAGAACACCGCGCCCTTCACCGGTACGGGTTCCAGCCAGTCCGCGTCCATGTCCGCTGCCGCATGGAGGTTCCCAATCGTGCATCTCGCGCACACCCAGGACGCTGCGTATCCGATCAGTCGTGTTCGCGACGAAATGAACGCCCTTACGACCGCCGGCTTTCCGGTCACGCTGATGGAGAGGCCCGGGGGGCACTGGGTGGACGACACTGCAGACACCGGCACAAACCACGACCTCCGCACTCTCCTCCTGCCGCACCTCGATGCCGACTGGCGCTCGCCCTGATCCCCCGCTGGCCTCCCGCTGTTCCCGCATGCCGTCGCCTGGGTGATTGCGCAGTCCGAATGACTGCAAAGTGTGGAAGCGGCTCCCCTCAGGAAACGGCGACCTTCGTCGTCTGGGTCGGGATGGCCACGGTCGACTCAACAGCGCCGGACCGGTCCAGCAAGTCGACGGACTGGGACGACGACGTGACCTGCGACGCGGTGTAGGACCAGCGGATCGCCCCACCAGAGGGGACCTTCAGCGGCGCCTGCCCCGCGTTCTTCATCGCGGTTTGCCCGTCCTCCGCCTGGATCAAGACCCCTGTCTCGATCGTCTCGGATGCGCCCTCGGGGGCGAACAGCATGGTCTGGGCGGCGGCGTCGAGGTCGGCGACAAAACCCCCGCCGGGCGTGGACGAAGCCGGCTGCCAACTGCCCGCGAACTCACCCGGACCGGCGGCGTTCGTGGCCGTGTCCAGGATCGTCAACTTGGGGTCGGATCCCCCGCTGCTGCGGAAGGCGATCTCACCGCCGGTCGGGTCGAAGGTGAACCCATCCGAGGATCCTGCGGGCAGCGTCCAATCGGACAGTTCCAGCGCGGCGGAGCCGAGGGCCTTCCGGCCCAGCCCAGCGGCGATCGACGCCAACATGCCGGTCTCCACCGCGGAAGGGTTGGCGCCGTTGTCGACCACGACCGTGAACGGGGCCTCGGCCGGCACGACGAATGTTGGGAAGGCCTGAGGCTGACCGGGACGCCACGGGCTCGTGGGGTGCTTCACGCGCAAACCCGGGATCGCTGACCCATCGGGGCTGGTCACGCGGACCTCCACTGGGGTGTCGGTCACCACTGGGTCGAGCCTGATGCGGGTCGCCTTGGTCCCGGGACAGAAGGGGCACGGGGCGTTCTCGGTCGGCATCGACTCCGCGACTGGGTACAACTCGATGCCGCCGGCCAGCATTGAGGGTGGCGATCCGGGGTTGGCCTGCACTTGGTAGTCGAAGCCGGCGTAAGTGGACGTCACCTTGGCTTTGGTGTCGGCGTGGATAGCCCGGACACGCTCAGGGTAGTTGTTGTCGTACACCGCGATGTCGTACTTTCCCTTGCCCCGGTCGTAGACCGCCAGCGGCGTGATGGCGTGACCACCACCGTCGTTGATCGATAGGGCGAGAGTGAACATCCCCGTCTCTCGCTGCATCGACTTCACCAACCGGGGCACCGCCTTGGCGGCGGTCAGCGTGGGCGGGGAGAGATACTCCTGGGTCGCAAAGCGCTGGGCCACGGGCCGGGTCACCTTCGATGCGAAGGGCGCCTTGACCACTTTGCGGGCGCCCAGTGACTGCGCGTCCACCATCCCCGAGAACACCTGTCCGACCAGCGCGGCGATGCCGAAGCAGTGTCCACCGTTCGAGGCCTGATTGGAGTAGTCCATCCACTGTCTGGCGGCGACGGTCAAGGCGCACCGGCCGGACTTCTCCGGCTTGGCGGCACAAACGTCATCGGAGCCGAAGAGGCCGATCATGTCGCGGGAGTCCATGTTGGCCACCTGGCCCAGCGAGGTCCCGAAGATGTAGTGGTTGACCTGGTTGGGGAATCCGGCGGATCGCGGGTGCCCGGAGTTGGAGTAGTTGAGGAAGAACAGTCCGTCTTTCTGAGGCCTGAATCCCGTGTCGGCGATCAGTTCCCCTTTGGGGCGCCACTTCTTCGGGGTCCGCCCGACCAGGTCGTTCCACAGGCTTTGGGGCACCCACTTCGGCGCGGGCTTGTCGGTCAGTCGCTTGCCCACCGGGATCGGGTTGTGGGAGCTCGAGGTGCTGAACTCCTTGGCAGGCTGAGCGCCCGCGGGGAGCGCGGTGGTCAGCAGGAGCATCCCCGCAGCCGTCAGTCCGACCGTTGCCTTGATCGCGTGTTTCACCGATACCTCCGGAGCGTGGCCGACCCGCAGCCCAGACGTGGCGGGTCCGAGGTTATTCTGTCAGGCCTGAACCGGGTCGAGTGGTCCACGTCCCGCTATGTGGCGCTCTGATCGGGCGCGCAACTCAAGAGCGCTCCCCATTCTGCTTGCGGGTGAGTGCGCTGGGAAGACGTGACTGGGGAGCCGAATCGAGGCATCGGTTTTCCCCAGATACACGCGAGAGCCGACGCCCGGACTCGAACCGGGAACCACCTGTTTACAAGTTGGCGCTCGCGGGTTGGCAGGGGGTTGGGCCAAGTGGCAAGTTACCGAGTGTTTCCAACGGTTTCCGTCTCATCTCGTTGCACCCGGTAGCATCGGGTACGGCCGCAGAATCGGTCTGTGGGTCCAGTCTCGTGGGTCCACTATCCGCAGCCCGCACCGGGGGCAACAATGGCGAAACCGAAGGAACGCGGCGACGGCACGGGCTCGGTCTACCGCCGCGGTGACGGGCAGTGGGTCGCTCAGGTCCGCCGCTTCGACCCACTGACCGGCACGTCGGTCAAGACCCGCCGCTACGCCACCTCCCGAGAGGCCGCGCGAGCGAAGTTGAAGCAACTTCGCGACGGCACCACACCCGCGACCACCACCGGCCCGGACGTCCTCCTGGCGGACTACTTCTCCACCTGGCGCACCCATCGACTGCCGCACACATCCCTATCGCCCAGGACCCAGACCATCTACGGCGATCTCCTACGGTGGTACGGCGAACCCGCAGCGGGACGACTGCAGGCTGCGCGACCTCGATCGCCGCACCGGGGAGTTGTGGCTGGCGGCCGTGCGCGATCACCGTCGCAAGGACGGCCAGCCGCTCGCCGCCTCGACGGTGCGCGGCGTCTACGTCGCGGCCGTACGTGCCCTCGACCTGGCCGCCGATGAAGGTCTGACCGAGGGCAACCCGCTTCGCCAGGTCGACCGGCCCACGGTCACGAAAGCGACGGTGCCGGTCACCTCGGCCGACGACGCTGATGCCCTGCTCGCGGCCTGTCAGGGACGACGCGTTGAGCACCTGGCGGTGTTCGTGGCGTTCACCGGGGTTCGCATCGGTGAGGCTCTGGCGTTGCGGTGGTCCGATGTGGACCTGTCCGCCGGGACGGCCACGATCCGCCGCGGATCACCGGACCGCGATGCCACGAAGTCCGGCCGGGTGCGGACCATCACCTGCATCCCCGAGGTGGTGGACGCGCTCCGTGCACAGACGACAGCGGCAGCGCAGCGATGCGGCGGACCTCGGTCCGAGCTGGGCCAACCCCGATGGTCTGGTGTTCACCTCGATCACCGGCCGGGCGCTGGACCGACGCAACGTCACCCATGAACTGCAGACGCGCGGCACGCGCCGGCAGGAGTCGAACCCGGCGCCGCCCTTGGCATTCGCTACGGCACGGCCTGGCGCACCGACTCCTGGCCCGAGGAGTGCCGCTGCAAGTGGTCTCGGCGCTGCTGGGGCACTCCGGCATCGGGATCACGGCGGACACGTACGGGCATGTTTCGGCGATCGTTCCCGCCGATGTCCTGTCCGCCGCGCTGAACCGCGATACAGACGGCTAGGCGTCGCTCGCCACCGCTAGCCGAGGTCTGCGACGGACCGCTACTGGACAACCGCGCCCCCGACGGCTTACGGTCGCGTCACCAGACCCAACCCAGTCCGGACAGGACACATAGGACGGCGGAACCTAGGGAATCCGCCCACCTCTGGGGGGCAATGCGTGAGCGGCCCCGGAGACGAACTCAACGTCTCCGGAGGAAACCCTCATGTCCGAATCTGTCGGGACCATTCCCGATGCCGAAACCACCCCACTGCTGAGCGTCATCGACGCCGGGCGCTATCTCGGGATGTCCCGTGACCGCGCCTACCGCGCCGCGCAGGCCGGGTACCTGCCCACCGTCCACCTGAGCGCAACCCGCCTCGCCGTGCCCACGGCGAAACTGCGGGAGCTGCTGGGGCTGCCCGTCACGGGCGGTGCCGAGTGACCACCATCCCCACGAACGACAACGCCCCCGCTGCGCGGGAAGCAGCGGGGGCAGTCGGCGGAGTTACCAGACCCATCGACGCCGAAAGTGTACCGCGCGACGGTTCCGTGAACACCGCCTCGATCGACGTCGCCGAGGCGGCGATCCTGACCGCCGCAGAGGCCGAGCAACTCGCCAAAGACGAAGCGATCATCGAAGCCGGGATCACGGTGTTCTACAAGGTCGGCATGGCCTTGTGCCGTATCCGCGATCAGCACACCTACCGGGCCACTCATGCCACGTTCGAGGACTACGTGAACGAGCGCTGGTCGATGTCGCGGACCCGCGCCTATCAACTCATCGAGTCCGGTGTGGTGGCCGATCAGATGTCCACAATTGTGGACATTCCGCAGATCGAGAACGAGGGCCAGGCCCGTGCGATCGCCCCGATCGTCAAGGAACACGGACCCGATGTGGCTGCCGATGTCCTGCGGGTCGCGCAGCAGGCGACCGAGGGCAAGGTGACGGCCAAGGCGATCAAGGCCGCAGCGAAGGAAACCGTCGCACCCAAGCCGGTCAAGCCGAAGGTGACCGTCATCCGCGAGCCGGAGCCCAAGCCGGTCAAGCCGAAGGTGACCGTCATCCGCGAGCCGGAGCCCAAGCCGGTCAAGCCGAAGGTGACCGTCATCCGCGAGCCGGAGCCCAAGCCGGTCAAGCCGAAGGTGACCGTCATCCGCGAGCCGGAGCCCAAGCCGGTCAAGCCGAAGGTGACCGTCATCCGCGAGCCGGAGCCCGACGACGCCACCATTCGGGCGCAGACGAAAGTGGCGCAGAGCCTGATCGAGAATTCGGACCCCGTGGCGGTGGCCTTGATTCTGGCCGACAGTCTCGACCACCGGGTGGCCAACACCACAGACCCGTTGCTGAGCGCTGGGGTCCTGCTGGCTGCTTGGTCGATAGTTCAGTTCTGCGGCGATGACCCGGACGGCGCATTGGAGATGGTGCGCCAGAAGGTCGCAGCCAGCCTTGGTGGTGACGCATGACCATCACCACCTCCACCGCCCCGCTGTCCGAGATGCTCGCCGCACTCGACATGGCCCCGGACACCCGGCTGTCCTGGCTGATCCTGCGCGACGGGCAACCGAACCGCTCCGGAGTCGGCAGCGTCGCGGACCTGACCGCGAGACAGTGGCCGGTCGATGCCGACTGCTACGTCGGCCTCAACCCATTGTCCGCGCCGGTCGCCACCGGATCACGCGGCAAGGCCGACGACATCGCCCAGCTGTCGACGCTGGTCCTCGACCTCGATGAGCGCCGGCCCCCACAAGCCGGAGGGGCTCGACGCCCAGGACGTCCCGGCAGTCATCGACGACATGTCCGCCCTGCTCGGTACCCGCCCCGTCGCCGTCATCGGCTCGGGCCACGGCTGGCAGCCGATCTGGGCCGTCGATGACGAGATCACCGAAGCCACCTCGGCCCAGGTCGCCCACCGTCAGGCCACCTGGCGACGGTTCACCGCCCTGGGGGTTCGGGTCGCGGCTCTGCGCGGCGGCACCGTCGATGACCTGTCCGACACGGCCCGCGTATGGCGGGTACCGGGAACGGTCAACCACAAGGCCGATCCCGTGCCGGTCACGTTCACCCACGACACCGGATACGCGATCGGGTACCGCGATCTGGTCGCCGCCCTCGATGCGGCCGGAGTCGATGACCCGGGCGATCCGAAGAGCCGTGACGGCGACTGGACCCCGCCGGAGGAGTGGCCGGTCATGCCGGAAGCGTCGGCACCGTGGGTGGCGGACATGACGGCCACCTTCGCGGGCCTGGAACGGCCACGGGAGCGCCACTACACCCACCTGGCCAAGTGCGTGCAACTCATGGCCGCCGTGCGGCTGGGAGCGGTGTGCAATGGCGATGCGGTCGTCCTGGCCGAGATCCTCAAGGACCGGCTCACCGCCTGGCGCAAGGACGGCAAGGTCCGGCCCGGCGAGCACGGCCAGAACTTGCGGGCGGCCGTCGTCCTCGTCGGGCGCAAGACCGACGAGGAGTGCCGTGCCGAGCTCGCGCAGTGGCCCGGGTCATGGATGCCGCAGGAGTCGGAGCCGGTGGTGGGTGACGGTGCTGTCGGAGATGCACCGCCACCACCCGACGACGGCATCCTGGCCAGTCGGATCGACTGGCGGACCGCGTTCAACCGCGAGCACACCGAGACCGACTGGATCGTTCCCGGTCTGGTCGAAGCCGGGCGGGCTGTGGCGCTCTACTCCCCGGCGAAAGCCGGGAAGTCATTGTTCCTGCTCTGGCTGGCCGCTCGGGTCGCCCTCGGGCAGGACATCTTCGGGCAGCCGGTCAAGGCGCGCACGGTGCTCTACGTCGATCTGGAGAACACCCAGGGCGATGTCCTCGACCGCATGGAGCACATGGGATTCGACGCCGACACCGAGGCGCTGGCCGAACGGCTGCACTACCTGTCCCTGCCGATGATGCGGCGGCTCGACACACCGGAAGGGGGACGGCAGATCACCGAGGCCGCCCTCGCGGTCGGTGCTGATCTGGTGGTCATCGACACGGCCGCGCGCACCATCACCACAGCAGAGAAGGACGCCGACACCTGGCACAACTGGTACTCCAACACGGGGTTTCCGCTGAAGCATCACGGCATCGCCGTGATCCGTCTCGATCACTCCGGCAAGGACGAGAAGAAGGGGCAGCGCGGGTCCTCGGCGAAGAACTCCGACGTCGATCTGGTCGTGAGACTGACGGCCACCCAGGACGGCGCTGGTGATGCCGTGTTCCTGAAGGCGGAGGAGTCCCGGCAGGCCCACTACCTGACCCGTGCGAAGTTGCGTCGCGGTCGGGATGACTGCGGATTCCTCACGCATGACGTGGAGTCGCTGGAGTGGCCCGCTGGGTCGATCGACCCCGGCGTTCAGGCAGTGATGGACCAACTCGACGGACTCGACGTCCCGGTGACGGCCGGGCGCGGGACGGTGCTGGCGGCCCTGAAGGCCGCCGGTCTGAAGTACCCGAAGCGGGTAGTTGAGCAGGCGATTCGGGTACGGAAAGAGGCGACCCGATGACGGCCACGGCGCGCCCCACACTTGCCCCCGACCTGCCCGGCACCCCCCGGGCAGGGTCGGGCAGGTGCCCGAAGCGGCCACCTTCGCCGATCTGGGCAGGCCCCGGACAGGGGCCGGGCAGGAGCGTGGGCACCCCCCCGGGCAGGGTCGGGCAGCGTTTCACCGCCGAACTGCCCAAAAAGGAGCACCCCTATATAGGGGTGCCCCTTTGGGCGGCCAAGACGAGAACGGCAGAACCAAGAAGAACCACCATCGAGAGGAACCACTCATGACCACCGACTGCACACCCGCCGTTCCCGGCGGAGACTGGCGATTCACCGACGCGCAGGGGCGTGACTACGCCATCGCCTACTTCACCGCCGAAGGAGGGCCGTGGACGTTCGCCCCGACGCCGCTGTACGGCAACGCGACCACTCACCCGATTCACTGCGACGAACTTGGACCCGGCTGGGTCTGGCACGCCGCCGTTGGCCGACCCGCACCCGGCGTCTCAGCGTGCGGCCTCGTGTTGGCACAGTCCATCCATCCAAAGGCGGCCAACCTGGCAGAAGCGCTTCTCGACAAGATCTTCACTTCCGACCGACCCCGCCCGACCGTGCGGGACGCAATGCGGCTCACGAGACGGTCGAAGGAGGAAACGGTGGCGGCCCTTGAGGTCCTCACCGACCACGGCTACGCCCGTCCGGCTGATCCGGTGCGCCGCTACTCGGCCGGGCGCAGTGACGGCATCGGCACACGCTCGGCGAGGATTCTGTGGCACCAGTCGGTCCTCGATGCCCTGACTCCCACCGAGGCCGACTCATGACCACCCGCTGCCCGACCTGCGGCCGCAGCCCTCGGCGGACCGTGGCCGATCGCGTGGTGGCCGGTGACCTCGACCCGAAGCGCGCCCCGAAGCTGCACGCCGCCTGGGACACGCTTCGTCGTGAGGTTGAGCGCTGGCCTGGAATCAGCGCCGTGGACCTGCGATGGATCCTCGCCGAGGACCTCGACCTGGCCCACAAGTCAACCGACCACCTGGTCCGCGCGGCGGTCGCGGCCGGGCTGCTGCATCGCAGCCTACGAGATCGGCGGAACACCGCGCCGTGCTCCGCGCGCGGATCTGGCCCGGGCCGGGTGAGGCGTCGTGGTGAGATGCCCCGTCGCGGTCTCCCGCAACGACCACGAGCAACGCCCTGGGCCTTTCCGGGTAGTTCCGGTACCCCCCGAGCCAGGGCCCACATCTGATTCGCGACCGAGAGCCATTCCCGACGACGACAGGAGACACCCACGATGAGGAACAAACCCAAGGCCGAGAGGCCGGAAACCATGTCCGAGACCCGCACATGGGACGTCACAAAGAACCACTACAAGCGCGACGGCTTGTGCCACCGCTGCGCCAGTCAGGCCGCGTGGGGCCACCAGATCGGTTTCTCCCGGCTGGAACACGCGCCCTGCTCGGACTGCGCTGCGGTCGTGGCCACGTTCCCCGTCGAAGCCTCACACCCGGCGTGGAGACGGCACCGCCAAGGGAAACGGCGGCCATGACCTCCCGCACCGCCCTGAGAGCGATCGGGAGCCCGACCGGGGTGATCGCCCCGGCCTCTGCTCCCGATCGCTCCTGCGTCGCCACCAGAGACACGCGCGGGGCATCTGTGTCGAAGCGGGCCGCGATCGTGGAGGAGGCGGAGGTCAACGGTGGGCGCAAACCTGCTAGTTCTAGCAGGTTGTCCCCGACCGAGTTCGCCGCCCTCGGCATCGTCGGGCTGCGCTCCAAGGACAGCGTGCGCCGCTACGTCCGCGCGTGGATGGATCAGGTTGGGGTGCGTCCCGAGCCGCGGCGGTCGAGCGACTCGACCTCGAGCCCGGCGTCCCGCCCACGCTCGAGGACCTCGAGCCAAGCGAACACCGCGACCACGGCCGCCGCGAACGATCACGACCACGAGCACGACCGGCACGGTGGTGGTGGTCATGACCATGCAGTCGATTCTTCGATCGCGTCCGCCGTGGTCGCCGTGCCCGCCCAGGTCCGACCGGCGGGCATCGACTCTCACGCGGATTCGGGCATCGGCACCGCGCCGGTATCACGGAGGTCCGACAGCCCGGACCGAGATCCCCCGTCGCGGACCTGTCGCCGGGCCGCCGGGCACGAGCTCGGCCTCGGCCCGCCAGGCGTGGCGGTTCCTCGGTGGGCCTCGGTGTCTGCGGTGCCCTTCTGGTGGCGCTTCGGGCCCGCCCCGGGACGCCTCGGTGCTCCTGGTCCCGGCATCGCTTCGGCGTCCGCCGACACGCCCCGGCGGTCGCCGCCACGGCCCCGCGGTTCATCGGTGCGCCCCCCGAAGGGGCGGGGGATACCCCCGTTCCGCCGACCCCTCGCCCCCACCCCGCACTGCTTCCAAGGGTCGATGCAAGCCACTCATTCAACGTTCAACTACACCTGAGAGGAACCCCAGCGATGCCCAACCCCGTGCCGAAACCGGCCAGCCAGTCCCGCCAGCCGAACCGAGGAATCCGCGCCCGCCGGGCGGTCGTGACCACGCCCCGAACGAGCCCACCGAAGCCACCGAAAGACCTTCAGGGACCGGGCCGCGACTGGTACGAGTCGCTGAAGTCATCCCGGCAGTCCGGGCTCTACGAGGACTCCGACTGGCACACCGCGATCGCCGCCGGATTCGCGTTGAGCGAGGCGTTCGACCGGACCCGCCCGCCGAGTCACCGCGAACGCCACCACCGCGAATGGCGGCAGCTCGCGGAGTCGTTGCTCGCGTCCGAGAAGGCCCGGCGATCCGTGCACTTCCACGACGACGACGCCGCACCCGGATCGCCGGACGGCCCGCCGCCGGACCACGCCCCACGGGTGGGCGGCCGAGGAGCCGCGATGTAGACCCCGATCACCCACGAACCCACGAATCAAACGAATCAACGAACAAGTAGGAAAACCAATGACAACAACAACAATCACCGACACCGAAGCCCGCGAGCGGATCGAACAGGCTCGCCGCCTCAGCGAACAGGCGGCCGCCGCACTGGACCGCGCCCATGATCTGCTGGCCGAGGTGCAGCAACACCGCAGGGATCTGGACTCACCCGAAGTGCAGGACGCGACCCTGCGGGTGATCGACGCCCGGCTGGACCTCGACGGCCGCGAAGGACTCATCGCAGAACTCGCCGACGCACTGACCGCCGTACTCGACGCCCCGGCTGGGGTGACGGCGTGACCGCGAAGACGAAACGACCCCCCGCGACCTTGGCCGTCGATGACCTCGCCGGACTGAGCCCGATGCCGAGCTTCGCGCAGAAGCTGCGATTCCTCGCGCAGATCGAGCACTGGAACGCCGACCCGCAACTGGTCCAAGCGCTCGGCAAAGCCTTGACCGCGCGGGACGCCCAACGTCAGGCACGAAGCACGTTGGGACAGGCCGCCGCCGAGGCGGGCGGATTCGCGCTGCAACACCTCGACGACGCGAAGTACTGCGGGAACTACCCCAGCGAAACGGTCAACCGGCTGCGGGACCTGCGGTTGGCGAGCAACCGGCTCGATGCCGCGCGGAAGCAAGCGGTCATCGCCCTGACCGTGGTGGTCGATCGCGCGATCGCCTCACCGCAGGCCCGGGAAGCGGCCGCCCAGCGGGTCGGGCAGGCCGAGGAGCTGACCCGGCAGGCGGTCTCGGCGATGGACGCCGCCGAGGCGTTGCTCGATGACGCGGTGTCGTCGTTGAATCTGAGCGGGCCCCTGTTGGGGCGGGCACGAACGGCCCTGGTGAACGGGCGCATGGCCGGAGACGATCGCTCCGACTGGCTGGGGGCGTACTGTACTGCGGTCAGCTCCGAAGTGGCGACCGAGGATCAGGAGGTGCCCGCATGAGCGAGAACGACGAACCCGACCGCGATCAGGGCGACGACAAGCCGCTGGGACCTGCCGAGCTGGCCCTGGCCGTGCGGCGACTGCAAGGCAAGGCCGCACCGGACCCGGACGCCGAACCGCTCCGGCTGGCGGCCGCCGTCCGCCGCCGGTAGCCGCCCCACAATCTCCGGGTGGCTCTCGCGGAGGAAACGTGCGGAACCTCCCCGCGCGAAGCCCCGGGGCCGAGAGCCACCCGGACCCTCACCTGAAGGGACGACCCGTTGCACGACATCGCCGAGGAGCTGAGCCACCTGGCCGCCGCGTGGCTGCGGTCCGAATCGGAGTCGGTGCTTCCGAGGCGGCCGGTTGGCGACATGTCCGGGTTGCGGGCCCGAACGATGAAAGCCAGCGAACCGCCGCAACCGATGAGCGTGCTCGCCGCCAGGATCGACGCCGAAGCCGCGATCAAGTCCTTGATCGCCCAGGTGAGCACCACCCACGGGTTACGGCACGACGGTTCCTCGAATGTCCCGTCACTACTGCACCGCCTCGGACGCTGGCGCGGGTATCTGCCGCTCGAAGCCGCCGACGACCTTCGCCACGCCCGCCGAGGGCTACTGCGGGCGCTGGACGGTTCCGACTCCCGCCCCGGGATCGTGCCGTGCCCGGACCTCGATTGCGAGGACGCCGGGATTCGGTTGCGCGCACAGAAGTTCGCCTTCGGCGTCGAGTGCCCGGCGTGCGGTCGATCGTGGACCGGGCCGGGCGAGCTGGAACGCCTGCGGGTCCTGGTGGACGCATGACCATCGAGATGCCGCCGTACCCGACCCACGGCTGGTGGGAACGCGCCCACTGCCGAGGCATGACCGACGAGCAGACCGAAGCCACGTTCTACTCGATTCAGACCAAGCGGGCCGTCGCCGAAGCGATGTCCTTATGTGCCCGCTGCGACGTCCTCGGCGACTGCCTGAGCGATGCCCTGACGGTCGAGTCCCGCACCGCTGCCGCCCCGCACGGGATCAGGGGCGGGTTACTCCCGACGCAGCGCGTGGAGATGATGCGGCGGTCGAGCCGCGAGTCACGGTGACCTACGGCCGGTAGTAGGCGTCCATCGCGGCATCACCCATCGACTC
Source organism: Candidatus Nanopelagicales bacterium (assembly GCA_037045355.1). NCBI lineage: Bacteria > Bacillati > Actinomycetota > Actinomycetes > Candidatus Nanopelagicales > Candidatus Nanopelagicales bacterium. The sequence continues at coordinate 236,137 of JBAOHO010000008.1, forward strand.
GACGGCCGCCGATTCGGCCGCCCGGAGCAACTGCGCCACGATCCGCCAGGTCGCGAGCCTCACCCGGTGACAGCGCCAGGAGCGACAGCGCGTCGGCGATCAGGACCCGGCCCGCGTGAACGTCGATGAGCCGGGCGAGATCGTCGTGCATGAGCGTGTCCATGCCGCCACCGTGAGGCCATCGCGATCGGGGCGGGTCAAGGGACATCTTCGAGACTGTCGGTGCCTGTCGGTGCCTGTCGGTGGATGTCGCTACCTGCCGACAGATGAGTGCACCTCCGGCTCGAACGGGGGGACGAGCCGGAGATGCCTGCCCAGTGTGACCGAGTGCCGCTGGTGGAGTCGAGCCACGGTGACGTGGGGCTGGTCACGGGCCGTGGGTCCAGCGGCGGGCCGTGGGTCCAGTCGTGGGTCCAGTCGGGGTGCTCAGGGGGTCGCCGCCGGGACCTTGGATGCGAGGAAACCCTTGTGAATCAAGGGCTTTCCGAAGAGCCGACGCCCGGACTCGAACCGGGAACCACCTGTTTACAAGACAGGTGCGCTGCCAATTGCGCCACGCCGGCGAGGCTGCCGCTTGATTCTAATGGGCGCGGATCCTGAGCCCTGCATGAGTCGACCCCGGCCCGTGACGGTCCAGGCCGGGGTCGAATGCCAATCGGAGGTCAGTCGTTGTCGCCGCCGGTGACGGGCATTTCATTGATGTAGGTGACACCGCGATCGTATTCCGTCCGCACGACGGTGAACTCGGCCGCCTTGATGCTGTTGGCAGCTGCACGCTTCTCCGCGAACACCTCGCGCAGGGCGGCTTCCGCCTCCTGCACGGCACGTTCACCGCGCGCCCTGGTCCGGGAGATGTTGCTGGCTGCTTGTTCGCGTGCCTGTTCTTCGAGGTTGTTGTACTTCGTCTGCACGGCCCGGAGATCGGACTGCTTCTCACTGTTCAGTGTGGCGATCTCGTCGTTGATCGAACTGATCTCCTCGCGCAGATTCGCGCGCACAACGGGGTCCTTGGCCTTGGCCAGGCGCTTCTGCAACTTCGCCCGCTTGTTCTGAAGTGAGTTGAGCTTGCCGTCGAACTGGGTATTGATTCTGGCGATCTCGGAACGGCGCTGTGACTCCAGCGAGTTCAATTTGTTCTTCAGGCCCTGCTTCAACTCGGCTACTTCGCTCTTCCACTGGGCGCGCAACTTGCGGACCTTGACCCTGCTCTTGGCCCGCTGGTCTTTCGCCTTTGCGATGCGGTCCTGGTACAGCGCACGAACCTTGTTGTCCGCCTTGGTCTTCTTCGCCGACAGTTCCCTGCGGTACTTGGCGATCTCCGCCTGCGTCTGAGGCTGATTCTTCTTGGCGTTCAACTGGCTGACGTAGGACTTGAGCGCCTGGTACTCCTTGGTATTGCGAATGCCGGGCTCAGCGGCTGTGGCAGTCGTTGCGGCCGTGCCCAGCAGTAGAGCAGGGAGGAGGAGTAGGGCGAGGAGGGTTCGAATTCGCATACCTCAAATGTACGCCGGGGTGGTAGCGCGACGTGCCGGGTCGGTCACATTGTGCTGTTGTCGAGACCTGAGGTGCCGGCGCCGCGTCAATGCCATTCCGTTCTCACAGCTGTTGACGCTGAGGTCGGATCCAGCCCCCGAACAGCCGTGAGCATTCCGGCGCCCTCAGCGCTTCCGGTGTAGAGCAGTTGACCCGGTGACACGTACCGCTGCCAGGCAGCGAGGAACTGCTCGGCGCTACGTCGATTTCGACCTGAGGTGTCAGGCAATGCGTGCCAGGCCTCGGCATTGAGCCGGGGCAGGTGGCGCGAGACAAGGTAGCGGGGCCAGTCGATGGGGGCCAGGACCTGGTCGAGTGCGGTGGCGAACGCGGTGGCTGGCGCGGGGTCATTCGTGCGTAGGGCGGCGCGCCACACCCCCGTGCCATCCGGATGGATCTCCACCAGAGCGGCCGAACCAGGCAACAAGGCATCGGCCACCGCCCGTCCGATCGCCAGCAGGGTGTCTTGCGGCCCGAGTTCGGCGAGGACACGAGAACGGCGGGTGCGGCGCCACATCACATCGATTCCATATCCCAGCCCCGCACCGACGGCAGCACCGACGGCAACCAGGCCGGTGGTCGCGCCCAGGACCACGGGTGCGGTTCCCCCTGCCGCGGTGGTGATCACCGGGACGTACCACCGCGGTTTTCTCCACCTCTCCACGGCTGTCTCAGGGGCATCAACCGCCTCGGCGCGGGGAGTGACGATCTGCACGACCGGAAGATCAACCCCCTCATAGGGCTGCCCCACTCCCCACAACCCGGCCAACTCCGCTGGGTTCTCGGCCACCGCCAACATGTCGGCATTGATGAACACCCGCTCGTCGGGTGCCGGTGGCGCGAACGGTCCGCACCGCGGTGTCACATGGCTGACACCCAAGACGATTCGCCCCGCGGGATCGACGGCATGGAACCCGTCGTGTTTCGTGACGAAGCGCCGGTAGTCGGCGTCGCCGCGTGGGTGTTCGTCGCTGATCGCCACCACCGACCAAATGTGCGCCGCTTTATCGGGGTCCGCGGGGTCGCGGCGGATGGCACGCCCGCGGACCTGGACAACGGACGTCGTGGTGGTTGCCGCGGTCAGGTCGACCAGTGTGGTGATTGCTGCTGCGTCCCACCCCTCGCCCAACAGGCCGCGCGTTCCGATCAGGACCTGCGACCCGCCGGTCAGGAACCATTGCGTGATCAGGGGCAGCCACGACCTGGGCTGCCACCGCGGGCCGACCAGGGTCACAAACCCCTCCTCGGCCGGCTCGCTGCGGAGTTCGAAGCCGGATTCCTGCGCATGCTTCGCCAGAGCCGCCATGGTGCGGGGCCGCCCGGCCACGACACGCCCCGTGACCAGGACAGGGTTCAGGGACTCGTCGACAGCGCAGATCGCAGCCAGGGCCTCCCACGCCGAACCTGAGCGAGTCGTCAGGACGTGGCGGAGATCCGAGTCCGGGGTGGCGGACGCTCGCTCGTAGTCGGTGATGATGACCGCTCGCAGACGATCTCCGCGGATCCGATGCTCATGGTGAACGATCTGGGCCGCCGCGTCCGCCTTGGCGACAGTGCGTTGCAGCACTTTGTCAACGGGGCTCTGGCCGCGGCGTACCCCGTTGCGGGTCAGAGTCCAGCCGACGGACCTCAGTCCAGCGCGCAGTTGTTGCCACGCGACCTCGTCCGCGGGCTCAGCAGAATCCACGAGGACCCGCCGCCCGTAGTCCCCGATCAGCACTGCCCAGTCGGTGACATCGGGTTCCTGGCGGTGTTCCTCGCGCAGCCGAGCCCCTTCGGGGAGGGCCACCAGAGTGGGACCGGCGTGCAGTCGCAGCACGGCGCGGGCGATGTCGGGCTGCTCCCGCTCGACGTGCCGCCAACTGACGCCCGGGTCACCATTCGTCGTGTTCCGCTGCACCCAAGCTGAGTCGATGTACGGCAGGAAATCAGTGCTCGCGAATCCGGGGGTCAGCAGGCTTGTGGTGAGTTCCCGCCAGCGGGTGGCCCGGTCTGCCAGGTACTCGCTTTCGGCGCGGGATGGAGTCACGAAACGGACCAGTTCCCGGAAGGGGGCGAGTACCCCCTCGCGTACCAGAGCCGGCGTGGGCACGCTGTACAGGACGGGTCCGAACAGCCGGTCGGTGAGGCTGGCCTGCGCATCGGTCAGCCGACTGCGCGGAGTCGCAGTGAGGGCGATCACCGTCGGAGACGTGGTCCCCGACAGTCGGTCCAGCAGTTCGGCGAGCACCTCGCCCCAGACCGCCGCCAGATGGTGGGCCTCATCGAGCACGATGGTCAGGGGCGGGCCGGTGGCCAGCCGGTCGAGTAGTCGTCCGGCGTCCGGATGGAGTCTCTCCGCGAGCGGGTCGTCGTCATCGGCGTCAGCGTCGAAAGTCGCCAGCGACTGATACGTCAGCACGATCACATCGGTGTCGGCGTCCCGCCCCTCGCCCACAGTGACTTCGGGCTGCGCCGATCGCCACAACTGGGACCACTGCGCCTGGATCGCGGTGTTGGGGACCAGAACCAGGGTGCGGCGACCCAGCCGGCGCGCGATCTCCGCGCCGATCAGGGTCTTGCCACTCCCCGGCGGAAGCACGAGATGGCAACGGGTGGCATCGGCGGCAGTTTCGCAGCACCGAACAGCCTGGACTTGGTGGGGGCGCAGGTCGTAGGGGAATCGAGCGGCCGCGAAGCGTTCGCCCGTCCCAGTGGCCATGACGGCCACATTAGGCCCGTGATCAACTGATCCCGCCGCTGATCAACCCATGCAGCCCCTGATCCACCGATCAAGTTCTGTCGCGGTTTGGGTCGAAGTCACCTGCTCTCGCTCCCGGTTCCGGTCTCGGTCGCGGTCTCGGTCTGGGCTGAGGAGTCGCTGACGGATGATGCGGCCGGGGGCTGTTCGGGAGCCTTTGGCAGGGACTGCGTCGCGGTTGCTCGCCCTCTAACGGCCAGGCTGACCGCACCCATCACCCCCCCGACGATTGCCGCCGCAAGGGGGTTCACGGAAACAGTGCTCTGCGCCCCGATGGCGGGCGGAACCATGACCTGCGCGTCCATCATCAGCGCCAGCCACCCCGCGAAAGCGGCAGCCCCCAGGGTTCCGCTCCAGAACGGACACTGGTCGTGTCGGCGACGCAGGACCCAGCCGACGGCTGCCGCGATGAGCACGACGACGAGGATGCCGACCAGTGCGATGACCGGGCCCGCTTGCCAGGTCGTCAGCACGTAGGGATCCGGTGCCACTCGGGTGAGACCGAAAGTGACGGGTACTCCCGCCATCGCAAACACAGCCAACGTTCCCGACAGCGGAAACAGAAGCCCGAGAGTCGCCGCGGCGGAGATGCTGCTGGTCAGCCAGGCAGTCCCGGCCAGCAACGCCACTGTCAGGATCAGTCCAGGCGCGACGACCACCGCCCATGCGACATGGCGCGCAGGTTGCCACCATGACAGTCCGACGGTGTTGGTGAGCCCGATGACGAGCAGTAGCAGCGCGGCGCCCACAATCGTGCCGGGGTGCAGATCGCCGGTCCACCACCACGTCAGCCCCTCACGCACGGAGACGGATCCTGCTGCGTTGGTCGTTGTATCCGTCGTACTCGATGCCCAGACCAGGACAGCGGCGAGCGCTGCGGTGGTGATGGCCGCGGTGATGACCCCGAGAATTCCGGGCTGCCACCGTCGGAACATCATGGCCGCGGGGAGCCCGGCGCCGGCTGTGATCAGCAGGGGTGCGCCCGCCACCCAGACGGTCCATCCCGCACCATTGGGCAGGTCGCTGACGACTTGCTGGCTCCACCCGCCCCACAGTCCGGTACCGGTCAGCCAGGTTCCGAGTGACATCGGTTCCGTGCTGGTCACGCCGAGTGCGATGAGTACCAGTGTCACGAACACGGCGACCAGCAGTGCTCCTACGAACGCCGCGACGCCGATGATGACACCGGCCCATGGACGGGAATGGCGGGTCTGCGACGCGTGGGTTGTCGCGACGGCGGTCATGACGATGCCCCGCCGGCAGACGATGCCCCGCCGGAAGACGATGCCCCGCCGGAAAGGGTGGTGCGGGTGGCGGCGTACGCATCGGTCATCACGATCGCCGTCGTTCGCTCTGGGAGCGAAGTGTCGCCGAGTGCGACCGAGGTGCCGGTGATGTTGCCGGACTCGTCGGTGCTCATCGTCGTCCCCGAGAAGTAGTCCAACGGCAAAGGTTGCCCGGTCAGTTCATCGATGAGCAAGATCGACACGAAGTGGTCTGTCGCGCCATAGGAGACCCCTGGTGCGACGTCCACAGTTGCGGTCACGCGGCCATCCGTCACCTCGACATCTCCGATCGTGACGCCTCGTGGGCTTCGGGCTGCGGGAGACCGTGTGATCTCGGCCAGGAAGGTTCCGGCCGCGGTGATGACGCCTTCGGTGTCACACATCCCGGTAATCGGCATCCGTGTGCCGTAGCCCGGGATTCCGGCGCACACTGCTTCGGCGAAGAACTGGGAATCGGCGCGGACGACACCGTCCGCCCCGAAGGTGCCGCGGAGGTCGAAGCGCCGTAGCGGCACTGGTCCGAAGGTGAACCACAGATTCACCTGTTGGGCGGACCACGCGAACTCCCCGCTGCGTTGCTCGCCCGTCGTCGCGAAAGCGAATCGGGCCGCGGGGTCTGACACGATGCGGCCTGCGGGTGTCCGTCGGGCGCCGACGAACCAGGTCACAGGTTCCGCGGCATCAGTGTCGACCTGGGTGCCGATGAGATCGTAGAAATCGAAGCCGATCTGGTTGACGCTCGTCAGCATCGGGGGAAGTGTCACCGCCAACCGGGACAATGACAGACCTTCTCCGGGAGCGAACCGGGGCGGATCACCATCCGGGCCCGTGCGAACTCGGAACTCGCCGCGGAAAGGTTGCACTTCACCAGGACCCAGATGCAGGTTCCCCAGTCGCGGCCCGCCGACCGTCGCCAAACCCGCAACGGTCACGGTGAACTCGGTCTCGGACGGGAGCAGGTCCGTCGGCCTGACGAAGACGTAGCGTCCGTCGCCCGACAAGGACACCTCGGCGGCGACCTCAGGTTCGACCGTCACCAACGACTCCGCATCCGGCGAGGGAATCATCCGGGCGGGTACCGTGCGGCCACCGTCGCGCACCACGAGGCGCCCCGTGAAATACCCCGCTGGAGTGATGACCGCAGGCGTCCCGTCGGTGACCAGTCCGCCCCCGACGTTCACCGGGTACAGGTAGGTACCGTCGGCGGGAAGCTCGGAGGACTGCGGGACGCACCGGCGGTCGGAGACCTTCGCCCGCAGGCAGTAGTCGTAGGGAACGAACCAGATCGTCCCATCCTGACTTCCGAGCACCACTCCGTCCCGAGTCAGGGCCGGTGACGAGTTCAGTTGGTTCCGGGTGGCCAGTTCCGGTTCGCGCGAGGTGGTGTCGAACGCCCACCGACGCGTGCCCGCAGCCGCGTCCACCGCCACGACGTGCCCCCCGGCATTGCCCACGTAGACGACCCAGTCTCCCTCGGCAGAGCGTCCCACCACGGGAGAACTCCGGATGGGTGCCCCGGTATCGAACTCCCACAGCAGCGTCCCGTCGGGTGCCGCCGAGTACAGGGTCCCGTCAGTAGAGCCGATGATGATCTGTTCGACCACTCCGTCGGGCGACTCGATCAACGCGGGGGAGGCGTAGATGTGATCCCCGGTCGCGAGCGTCCACTGAACCGATCCGCTCGCGCTGTCCAGCGCATAGAGCTGCCCGTCGAATGACCCCACGTACAAGGTTCCCGCCAGTGACAGGGCAGGCGACGACGTGACGTATCCGAGGGTTGTGCGCTGCCAGAGCTGTCCACCGTCGGGATCGAGGGCGAACACGCGGGTGTCCACCGACCCCCAGTAGCTGTTTCCCTGTTCGTCCAACGCCGGGACGGTCCAAACGGCGTCCCCGGCGGGCACGGCCCAGCGGATCGTGCCGTCCGGGTTGATGGCGTAGGCCTGGCTTCCCGTGTTGCCCTGGAAGATCGTGCCGTCCGGGCCGACATTCGGACTGCCCTCCCACCACGACACGAGCTGGGGACTGCCGTCAGCCACCGGAAGGGCATCGAGTTCCCAAACGGTGCGTTCGCCGCGGGGCAGGTCGGGGTCGGTGCGCACGCGGCGCAGGACCTGGTCGCCCGACCCGAACACCAGGGACTGCCCAACTCCGGGTTCGGGGGCCAGCAGCGCCGGGGCGGTATCGATGATTCCGCGGGTCCTGTAGGTCCAGACAGTGTCACCTTCTCGGTTCAGTCCATACAACGTGTGGTCTGCCGATCCGACGTAGATGGTGCCGTCGGAGGCGACCACTGGTGTCGAGAAGATTCCGCGCCCGGTGGGGACTGACCACGGTGTGAGGCCCGTGTCCCGTGCGACCAGCTCCGAGGCTCCAGTGTTGCGCAGATCGTGGCGCATAGTGGGCCATGGGGAGCCCGGTTGAGTTCCCGGCGACACCGTGGCGGCGGTGGGGTCCTCGGCGGCGTCCGTCGCGGCGTGAGTGGCGACGACGAGCGCTCCGAGCACCAGTGCAACAACTGCGATACGCGATCGCATGCCGACAGCGTAGCGCTGAGGCCTCGGCAGTTGCCTGCGGTGACGGTTGTCGGAATGCACCCTGTCCGAGCGTCGGTTCTGGGAGCATCTCGGTGTGAGGGCAGGCAAGCAGGGACACGCGCACCCCAAGGTGCAGACCGCGGATCCGCGGCTTGCGCTGGAGGTCGGGTTCCTGATCGCCGTCATCGTCGTCATCCAACTGGCGCTGCCGGATGAGCTTGCGGTCGGACCGATCCCCGCGTGGGCGATCCCTGTCATCGAGGTCATCGGCCTACCGGCCGGCCTGCTGATCACCCGGCAGTTGGGCGTGCACCCCAGACGTATCCAGACACTGATCGGCCTCTACCTCGGCTTCCTGGTACTTGCCAGTGTCGTCAACGCCGCCTCACTGTTCATCAGCCTCCTGGAGGGGGATCAGGACTCCGCCGACTACCTGTTGTTCGCGGGTTTCGGTGTCCTCGTGATCAACGTCCTGAGTTTCGCCTTGGTGTATTGGTGGGTCGATGCCGGTGGCCCCGTGGCGCGGTTGACAGCTACCAACGATCAACGGGACTTCCTCTACCCGCAGCAGGGCTGGAATGAACCGTGGCAACCGAAACTCGCGGACTACTGCTTCACGGCGTACACGAACATCATCGCCTTCAGCCCCACCGACACGATGCCGCTCACTCACCGCGCCAAGTTCATGTTCACGGTCCAGTCCAGCGTGTCACTGGTCACCGTTCTGGTCGTCCTGAGTCGGGCGATCAACTTGATCCCTTGAGATCCGAGCCGAGCAGCTCGACTTCAGATGCCTCAATGTCAGGCGAAGTGCGCCGCGGGTCGAAGTGCGCCGCAGGTCAGGGGTTGCGGATTCGATCCAGTGCGATCGCGGTGGCCACCGACGCATTGAGCGACTCGGTGCTGCGTGCGATCGGGATCGTGACCAGGAGATCGCACGCTTGCGCGACCAAGGGAGAAATCCCGGCGGCCTCGTTGCCGACCACCATCACCACCGGCTGATCCCACATGCCCCGGTCTACTTCCGACAGCGGAGTTCCGCCGGTCGTGGCCAGGCCTACCGCGACGTATCCGGCTTTGCGCAGCGACGCGACCGCTCGCGTCATGTTCACGACCTGCGCCACGGGCATTCGGCTCAGTGCGCCCGCCGATGACCGCCAGGCGGAGGCGGTCACGCTCGCGGCGCGACGATTGGGCAGTACGAGCCCGGAGGCACCGAATGCCGCAGCGGACCGGGCGATCGCGCCGAGGTTCCGGCTGTCTTGGATGTGATCCAAAGCGACGACCAGCGGCCCTCCACCCGAGGCCGGACCGGCGGCGATGACGTCGTGCAGTTCGGCGTAGGCGAACGGTGCCACCACCAACGCGATGCCTTGGTGGGGGAGGCCATCACCCAGCGCGTCCATTTCCCGTTTCGTGCGGACGTTGACCGGGACACCCGCAGCGAGCGCGTTGCGTTTGGCCCGCGATGTCCTGACGTCATCGGTCAGGAAATCTCCGACCGACAGTTCCACCGCGGGAACCTGCGCCGTCAACGCTTCGTCCACCGCGTTGCGGCCCAGGATCACCTCGCGCCGCGAACTGTCCGATCGCCGGCCGCCCCGGCGGGCCGCGCGGCGCGCTGCCGGGTGTCCCGGACGGCGCTCGGCAGGCGGGGTTGGTCCCTTGCCCGTGAGGCCTCTGCGGCGTTGCCCGCCCGAGCCCACCGTTTGGCCCTTCTTTGTGCTCGTGTCGCGAACCGCGCCCTTGCGGCGTGAGTTACCTGCCATCACGGTGCTTTCGGTTCGGCCCACGACCAGGAACTGCCCGTGGGGCCGTCTTCGATGGCGAGTCCTGCGGCCAACAGGTCATCGCGGATCCGGTCCGCGGCGGCGAAGTCCTTGGCGGCGCGAGCGTCGGCCCGCTGGGCCAGCATCGCCGACACGATGGTGTCCAGTGCCTGGTCGGAGGGGTTGTCGGTGGTGTCCTGCCAGGAAGGGGCCAGTGGGTCGAAGCCCAGGATGTCGCTCATGCGGCGGACTTGGGCCAGGAGGTCGGCGGCGGTCTCCAGGTCGCCGGTGGCCAGCGCCTCATTGCCGCGGGTCACGGTCTCGTGCAGGACGGCCAACGCCGCGGGTACGCCCAGGTCGTCGTTCATTGCCGACGCGAAGGACTCGGGGACGTCTGCCGCGGGTGCGCGGATGCCGCACCTTTCGACTGCTCGGCGAAGGAATGACTCGATGCGTCGGTAGGCGGTCGCCGATTCGTCGAGCGACTGCGGCGAGTACTCCAGCATCGACCGGTAGTGGGCCGATCCCAGGTAGTACCGCAGCTCGATCGCACGAACCTGGGACAGCACGTGTGAGACAAGAAGCGAGTTGCCCAGCGACTTGCTCATCTTCTCGCCCGCCGTGGTGACCCAGCCGTTGTGCATCCAGTACCGGGCGAAGCGGTCACCCGCCGCCTGGGACTGCGCGATCTCGTTCTCATGGTGCGGGAAGATCAAGTCGATGCCACCGCCGTGGATGTCGAACTCAGGGCCGCAGTACTTGGCGGCCATCGCCGAACACTCCAGGTGCCAGCCGGGACGGCCGGCGCCCCACGGTGTGGGCCAGGTCGGGCCGCCTTCACGTGCCCCCTTCCACATCGCGAAGTCCCGCGGATCCCGTTTGGCGGTCGAGGACGAGTCGGCTGCCGGCTGCATGTCGGCGAGCCGTTGACCGCTCAGTGATCCGTACTCGGGGAATGAGCGGACGTCGAAGTAGACGTCGCCGTCGTCCGTGGCGTAAGCGTGGCCCGAGGTGATGAGCCGATCCATCAAGTCGACCATTTCGGGGATATGCCCTGTCGCCCGCGGTGAGTAGGTGGGGTCAAGGACGCCGAGGCTTCGGTACGCGTCATCAAAACTGCGTTCGTGGGTGTAGGCCCACGACCACCAAGGGATGTCCGCCTCTCGCGACTTGGCGAGGATCTTGTCGTCGATGTCGGTCACGTTGCGTACGAAGGTGACGTCGTAGCCGGAGAAACTCATCCAGCGCCGCAAGATGTCGAAGACCAAAGCCGATCGGACATGTCCGATGTGCGGGTCCGATTGGACCGTCGCACCGCACACGTAGATGGACACTTCACCTTCCCGCAGGGGGATGAACTCACGCAACGAACGCGAGGCGGTGTCGTGCAGGCGCAGGGTCACCCGTCAAGGTTAGGGCCTGTGCGGGATCCATTCATAAGGGCTTGGCCGGGCGGATGGCCACGAGAGCCGTGGCGATCGCCGCCAGGCCCTCGCCGCGACCGGTCAGACCCAAACCGTCGGTCGTCGTGGCGCTGATGCTCACGTGACAACCGGCTGCCGCCGACATGATGGCTGCAGCCTCGTCGCGGCGAGGCGCCATGCGCGGCGAGTTGCCGATGACCTGAATGGCGATGTTCTGAGGCACGTGACCGGCGGCTCGGACCCGTACCGCCGTCTCGGTGAGCAATCGGCTCCCGCTCGCTCCCGCCCACTGCGGATCAGACGTGCCGAACTGCGAGCCGAGATCACCCAGGCCGCAAGCGGACAGCAACGCATCACACGCGGCGTGGCTGGCGACATCGGCATCGCTGTGACCGGCCAGTCCCACCTCTCCGGGCCACAACAGTCCGCCCAGCCACATCTCCCGGGTCGCGTCGAAGGCGTGGACATCAACCCCGATCCCGACGCGCAGATCAGTGAACATGAGGTCTCCTTCTACTCACGATGTCCATGGGTTCTGGCGCCGGGGTCCACGGCCCTGGCCACGAGGTCCTCGGCGATCAACAGGTCAGTCGGTGTCGTGATCTTGAAGGCATTTGGATGACCCGCGACCACCTGTACCGGTAGCCCCAAACGCTCAACGAGTGCCGCGTCATCGGTCGCGTCCGCGCCCGGCTGTGCCAGGGCCCTGCTCAGCACGTCTCGCGTGAATCCCTGCGGTGTCTGGATAGCCCGTAAGTTCGCCCGGGCGGGAGTGGCGAGCACTGTGTCGGATTCGTCCACCTGCTTGATCGTGTCGACCACAGGCAGTCCGGGAATCACTGCTGGCACGTCGACCGACACCTGGGTGATGACCCGGTCGAAGACGTCGTAAGGCGCGAAGGGTCGGGCCGCGTCGTGCACCAACACGCCGGTCGATCCGGCGGGCAGGGCCGCGAGCCCGGCGCGCACGGAGTCGGAGCGCTGCGCTCCGCCGGCCACGATGACCAGCGGGATCTCGGTGTCGATGGTGGCGGTCATCTGCCGAACCTGGTCGAGATGCCCAGGTGGGGCGACCACCGCAATCGACCGGATGGCCGGGTGCGCGGCTACGGTCCGCAAGGCGTGGACGAGCATCGGTGTGCCCGCGATCGGAACCAAGGCCTTGGGGATCCCACTGCCGAGCCGTTCCCCCTGCCCGGCTGCGGACACGATGCAGCCGAACTCGATCACGGGGCCACTTCCCGCATTTTCGCGAAAGCCAGCCTGCCGTTCGAGGTGGTCAGGACACTGGTGACTTCGACGGTGACATCGGTGCCGATCGCGGGTAGCCCTTGATCGACGACCACCATAGTGCCGTCGTCCAAGTACCCGACTGCCTGGCCGTGTTCTTTGCCCTCGCGGATCAGCGACAGGTGGGTGACATCACCGACGACGATCGGTGGGCGTAGTGCGAGTGACAGTTTGTGCAGATTCTGGACTTGAACGCCGGAGATCTCCGCGACCTTGGCCAGACCGCTGTCGGATGTGAGTAGGGCCAGTTGCCGAGACCGTGCGATCTGGACGAGCTTGGCGTCGACGGTCGCAGCGCCGGCTGCCTCATCGGGGATGACCGAGACCTCGACAGCGGGCAGTCGGCGCAGTTCCTCCAACGTCGTGAGACCCCGGCGGCCCTTCTCGCGTCGCCGCTGGTCCGGGGAATCGGCCAGTGCCTGCAGTTCGTCGAGGACGGGTTGGCACACCACCAGAGGTCCCGAACTGAATCCGGCTCGCACGACGTCCACGATCCGCCCGTCGATGGCGACCGAGGAGTCGAGGAGACGTCCGGCGCGGACCCGCTCGGGCACGGCGACACCGGCGCGGCTGCCGATCGTCTGGAGCACTTCGCTGCGGCGGCGCTGGGCCACGGTGAAGCCGAAGGCGCCGGCGAGAATCACGGCGAACGCGAAGATGCACAAGGCGATGATGGGCGTCGTGATGAGGAACACGGGCCACACGACGAGGGCCACCAACGCGGCCCCCACCAGCGCCCCGATGGCACCCGATACAACTTCCTCAGGAGTGATTCCGCCGAGTGCCTGCTCGCCGCGGTCCAAGGCTCCGACCGCCTGACGGGCGATCACGCCTCCGAGCGAGTACCCGAGGCCCGCGCCGACGATCAATCCGACCATGGGTGCGGTGAACAGTCCGAGAACGGCAACGTCGGGGGTTGTGGTGACCGACTCGCCGATCTGCAGACCCACAGCGGCACCCAGAACGACGACGAGAAGTCGCAGGACCTCGACGACGGCATCGGCTCGGCCGCGCTTGTTCACACGTTCATTGTGGCGCTGCGCGCCGGGTCGTGGGGAAAGTTCAGGAAGCGAGGATCTCGTCGAGGAGGCTCTCGGCCTTGTCCTCGTTGGTGTTCTCGGCGAGTGCGAGTTCGCTGATCAGTACCGAGCGGGCTTTGGAGAGCATCCGCTTCTCGCCGGCCGAAAGGCCGCGATCGCGTTCCCTGCGCCAGAGGTCGCGGATGACCTCGGCGACCTTGACGACATCGCCCGAGGCCAACTTCTCGAGGTTCGCCTTGTAGCGACGGGACCAGTTGGTGGGCTCTTCGACATAGGGCTGACGAAGCACTTCGAAGACACGGTCCAAGCCCTCAGAACTGACGACGTCGCGAACACCGACCAAGTCGACGTTCTCGGCGGGAACACGAACAGTGAGGTCGCCTTGCTGGACCCGAAGAACCAAGATCTCCTTGTCTTCGCCGGCGACAGTCTTGCGCTCGATCGCGTCGATCTGCGCGGCCCCGTGATGCGGGTAAACGACTGTGTCGCCGACCTTGAACGCCATGGAGATTGCCCCTTTCCCGAACCCCCAGACTAACACGCAAACAGATGCCGGAACCCCGGGCGAACTCCGTGCACCGGCCGGGCACACCCTGTCCGCGATACCGGTCGGACAACACCACAGGCCATGATCCCGCTAGGCTGTGGCCGCTGATTGAACGGTGATACTGGAGGCCCTTGTGAAGCGCTCGCGTCTCGTTGCCCTTGGTCTGACCGCCCTGCTCGTTCCGGGGCTGGCGGGTTGCTGGTCCGGGAACCAGGCGGCCACGACCATGCAGTCCGCATCCGGTGACGGCACTCAGATCACCACCACAGACATCACCATCGACTCGGCGACAATCGTTGCGGGGGACCCGGGCAGCGGCAAGGCGGCCTTCCTCGGGACGGTCTACAACCCAACGGACAAGGAGGACGCCCTGCTGTCGGTCGTCGCCGATGGGGTGCAGGCGAAGTTGACTCCCGAACCGGTCCCCGTCCGCGCGCAGGAGGCTGTCCCGATCCAGACTGGTCGACCCGTCACCGCTGACCTGGCGGGCATGACCGCCGCAGCCGGCGAATACGTCGAGGTGTCGATGACGTTCCAGAACGCCGGCAAGCGCACCTTCTCCGCCCTTGTCGTCCCGCCGTCCGGCTTCTACGCCGAGGCCGCTCCGGAAGGCACCACCCCCATCCCGGTCAAGGTGAACACCGACACCCATCTCTCGGGCTCCGAGGAAGGTTCCGGCTCTGAGGAAGCCATGTCGGGGACAGAGGGCGAGGGTGCTGCCGAGGATGCCGGCGCTTCCGAATCCGAGGTCACCGAGCCGCGCCCCGCTGGTTCCGCCGAACCGGAACCCATGCCCTCGAACTGAGTCCGGTGGTTCCCTGAGGGTCTCGGCGGTTGCCTCAGGGTCGGGCCAGGTCAGGCCTCGAACTTGTACCCGAGGCCGCGCACGGTGAGCAGGTGCTCCGGGTTCGCCGGATCGCTCTCGATCTTGGAGCGAAGTCGTTTGACGTGCACGTCCAGCGTCTTGGTGTCGCCCACGTAGTCCGATCCCCACACTCGGTCGATGAGAACGTCGCGGGTGAGAACACGGCCGTTGTTACGCAGCAGCAGTTCCAACAGGTCGAACTCCTTCAACGGAAGCGCGACGTCTTCACCGCGCACAGTGACGACGTGCCGTTCCACGTCCATGCGCACCGGCCCGGCCTCGACGGTGGTGGATTCCTGGACCTCGATCTCCGGACCGCGTCGCAGCACCGCCTTGATACGGGCGGTCAGCTCCCGGCTGGAGAACGGTTTGGTCACGTAGTCGTCGGCGCCGAGTTCCAGCCCGACGACCTTGTCGATCTCGGTGTCCTTGGCCGTCACCATGATGATGGGCACGCGGGACTGTCGGCGGATCGCGCGACAGACGTCCATTCCGGAAAGGCCGGGCAGCATCAGGTCCAGCAGGACCAGGTCCGCCCCGGTGCGTTCGAACTGCTCCAGGGCCACGATGCCGTCCGGTGCGAGGTCGACGTCGTAGCCCTCCTTCCGCAACATGAACCCCAGGGCGTCGCGGAACGACTCCTCGTCCTCGATGACCAGCACTCGGGTCACTGCTGTTCCTCCGTCATCTCGTCGTCCTGTTTGATGTCTTGTTTCATGTCCTGGTCCTGGCGTCCTGGTCTCGGTCTGGTCTTCGGTCTGGTCTTCGGTCTGGTCCTGGTCTTCGGCGGGGTCGGTTTCCTGGTCGGCGGAGTAGCTGGGCAGTTGCAGCGTGAAGGTTGAGCCTTCACCCGCCACTGACCACACGAGGCAGTCACCACCATGGTTACGACATACGTTACGCACGATCGCCAAACCGAGTCCGGTTCCGCCGGTCACGCGGCTCCTCGCCTCGTCCACACGGTAGAAACGTTCGAAGATGCGGTCGATCTCCGCCTCCGGGATCCCCATTCCCTGGTCCTTGACGTCGATCTCGACGAGGTGGGGGCTGGTGCGCACGGCGAGCGCCACCTGAGTTCCAGGCTCGCTGTAGGCGATGGCATTGATCATGACGTTGCGCAGCGCCGTTTCCAACTGTGCCGGGTCCCCGTAGACCAACTGGCCCCGGTCTCCCCCGCGGACCACCTGTATCTCTTTCAACTCCGCGGGATGGGCGACGAACTCGACGGCTGCGTCGACGAGAGCGTCGACCTGAACCACCGACGCGTGCTGCAGGGGGTCGTCACCTTGGACGCGGGAAAGGTCGATCACGTCGTTGATCAGTTGCGCCAGCCGAGCCGACTCAGTCTGCATGCGGTGGGCGAAATGCTCGACTGCCTCGGGGTCGTCTCGGGCGGCGACGATCGCCTCGGACAGTAGGGACATGGCTCCGACCGGTGTCTTGAGTTCGTGGCTGACGTTGGCGATGAAGTCGCGGCGCACTGCGGCCAGACGCGACTCTTCGGTGAGGTCCGTGATCAGCAGGACGACCCGGTCGTGGTCCAGCGGGATTCCGTGGACCCGCAGGTGCAGGCTGCTCTTGCGCAGTGGGGGACGACGCAGGGTCACTTCGTTTATCACGGAGGTCCGGTTGATGAGGGTCTTGGAAGCGCAGTCCCGCAGCGACTTGAAACCGATCTGCCCGCGGCGCACCAGCCGCAGGTCGTCCGCACCCGGTGATGTGTACTCGACAGCACCGCCCTTCGTGACGACCAGCACCAGTCCGGGAAGTTCGCGGATCAGGTCCATGCGTGGATCGCCGCCAGGTCCTATGTCGTTGCCGACGGTGGAAGGGCCGACGGTAGAAGCGCCGACGGTGGAAGAGTCGCGGGACGCTGGGGGTTCGGCGTCGGCGACCGACGAGCGCGGGGACGTCATGCGCGCGATCCGGGCAGAGCCCGGACCCACCGGCCCTCGGGGTGGCGCGCAGTCGCCGAAGGATCGGTGGATCCGGGCTGAGGAGCAAGAGCGCACGTCGACCTCACAGGGCGAATGTACGCGTCAGCGAGAGTGGGGCTGCGCGGATTCCCGCCGCCGACCTGGGCGTTGAGGTGACCGTCATCTGTTGATTGCCGGAAGTTCCCCGCGTGGCAACGTCGAATTCATCCAAGTTCTGTGGGTGGGAACTGCGATCTCAGTCGGGCGGGGCGTCTGAACCGTACACTGGGGCGGGTCACATGAGGAGGTGCCGACGTGCGCGAGGCTTATCACGAGCAACTGGATGCCGTGTCCGAGGAACTCGTCCAGATGACGCGCATGGTGGGTTCGGCGATCAACCGTGCTACTCAGGCGCTGCTGGATGCGGATCTGCAACTGGCGGAATCAGTCATCGAGGCGGACGAAGTCGTCGACACGCTGGCGGCGGAGATCGATGAACAGTGTTTCGATATTGCTGCCCGCCAACAGCCGGTGGCCACCGATCTGCGTGTGGTGATGTCCGGCATGCGCATCTCCATGTCCCTGGAGCGGATGGGGGACCTGGCCAAGCACGTGGCCAAGCAGACCCGTCTGCGCTACCCCAAGTCGAGCATCCCGCCGGAACTGCGGGGCACCTTCGCTCAGATGGGCGGGCTGGCCGAAGCGATTTGCAGCAAGACCGGAATGGTCATCCTCAGCCGCGACGTCACGCACGTCAGCGCGATCGAGCGATACGACGACTCGATGGACGCCCTCCACCGGGAGTTGTTCGGCATTGTGCTCAGCGACCACTGGTCACACGGCGTCGAGGAGGCCATCGACGTCACTTTGCTCTCTCGCTACTACGAGCGGTTCGCCGATCACGCCGTCACGGTGACGAAGCGGATGGTTCACATCGTCACGGGCCGCTCGTATGCCGAGGTCAGTGTGGAGCCATTGGCGGCCATCACCACTCCGCAGGACCAGCCTGGATGACTCCGTAGGACCGGACCGGGCAACTTCGCGGGACCGGTCAGGACAACTGACCGCTCTGATCGGCGCGAACCCCCGGGGACTCGGCTTGCGGATCGCAGCCGCGGGAATCAGCATGGGGCGCGCAGCGTTGCTGCGTGGGGAATCGAGCCGGGAAGGGTGCTGATGACGGTGGCGCGCACTCACGACGTTGACATGCGTGTCGCGATGATCAGCATGCACACCTCCCCGCTCGATCAGCCCGGGTCGGGTGACGCGGGCGGCATGAATGTGTACGTGGCACGAACTGCGCAACTGGTGGCTCAGGCCGGAGCGGCCGTTGACGTGTTCACGCGGGCCACGTCATCCCGACAGCCCGAATCAGTGGCGATGGGGCCGGGCGTCACCGTTCACAATCTCCCCGCGGGGCCTTTCGCCGGACTGCGCAAGGAGGAACTGCCCGAGCAGGTGTGCCCCTTCACCTCCGAAGTCCTGCGTTTCGCCATGGCGAAGTCCGATTCCCCCTACGACGTCGTCCACAGCCACTACTGGTTGTCGGGGCAGGCGGGTTGGCTGACGTCCCAGAGGTGGCAGGTTCCCCTGGTTCACTCCATGCACACGATGGCGAAGGTCAAGAACGACAACCTCGCTGTCGGCGACCGCCCCGAACCACTGGTCCGGGTGGTCGGGGAGGAACAAGTAGTACGCGCGGCCGATCGGTTGATCGCAAACACCGCCGACGAGCGGTTCGAGCTCATTCGCCATTACGGTGCGCCCGGGGAGCGTGTCGATGTCGTCCACCCCGGCGTCGATCTGGCGACCTTCTCGCCGCGGGACCGCGATGCCGCCCGGCGCCGCACCGGACTGTCAGCCGATCGCGACGTCGTCGTGTTCGTCGGTCGCATCCAGCCGCTGAAGGCCCCCGACCTGCTGGTTCGCGCCGTCGCCGACCTGGTGGCACGTGAACCGCACCGGCGGGAGCGACTGCAGTTGGTTGTGTGCGGTGGGCCGTCGGGCGCCGGCGTGGCGCATCCGGAGGAACTGCTTCAGTTGGCGGGGCATCTCGGGGTGGCGGACCTCATCACGTTCCTGCCCCCACTGGCGCCCACGGCACTGGCCGATCTGTACGCGTCGGCTGATGTGGTGGCCGTCCCGTCCTACTCCGAGTCGTTCGGACTGGTGGCGCTCGAGGCGCAGGCGTGCGGTGTGCCCGTCCTCGCGGCGTGTGTCGGCGGACTGCGTACTGCGGTGTCCCACCGCAGCAGCGGGGTCCTGGTCGACGGACATGAGCCGCACACGTGGTCGAAAGAGTTGGCGGATCTTCTCGATCGGCCCCGGGAACGGAGCCGGCTGGCTGCAGGAGCCCGGCGCCACGCGCAAGACTTCAGCTGGGCCGCAACCGCCGCAGGCACCCTCGCCGCCTACTCCGAAGCCCGGGCCGGGCGCAGGGTCCTTAGCCCACCACCTGAGACCCATCACCTGAGAGCAGCCGCATGACCCTGAGAGCAGCCGTATGACAGGGTGATCGCCGAGACGGGAAAGGCCGACACGGGAAAGGCCGAGACGGGAAAGGCCGAGATCGAGGAGAGACAGTCGATGAGTAAGAGGTGAGGGCATGGCCGATACCGCCGACATCATCCGTGCCTACCTCGGCGACACAGGCCTCGACTTCGAGGAGCCCGATCCAGGAACCTTCGTCGTCCAGCTCCCCGGTGAGACGAAGTTGCGCACTACGGTCTCTGTTCGTGTCGGCAACCACTCCGTGAGTATCAACGCGTTCGTTGCCCGCCATCCCGACGAGAATCTGGCGGAGGTCTACCGCTGGCTGCTGGAACGTAACGCGAGGATGTTCGGTATTGCCTACAGCGTCGATCATCTGGGCGACATCTACCTCGTCGGAAGGCTGCCGCTGGAATCGCTCACGACACAACGCCTCGATCAGGCGTTCGGGTCGGTCCTGGCACACGCAGACGGTGACTTCAACACGATCCTGGAGAAGGGATTCGCGGGGGCGATCGCTGCGGAATGGCGCTGGCGTCTCGCGCGCGGCGAATCCACCCGCAATTTGGAGGCGTTCCGCCACCTTGCCCCTGAGGAGATATCTCCCCTGACCCCTAGAAGTAGATGTCTGCCTCCTGAGTAGATGCCGCCATTCCCACATTGGTGAGGTGGGCCCCTGAGTAGGCACGGTCCGAGGCGCCAGAGCAGGCGCGATGTGGGCCCCTGATGAGGCACGATAGGAGCCATGAGTTCCCCCATGACCTTGATCCTGCTCCGCCACGGGCAGAGCGAATGGAACGCGCAGAATCTGTTCACCGGGTGGGTCGACGTCGACCTGACCGAGCAAGGACGCGCCGAAGCCGAACGCGGTGGTGCCATGTTGGCCGAGCAGGGAATCCTGCCCGACGTGCTCCACACCTCGTTGCTCGAGCGCGCGATCCGCACCGCAGAGATGGCGCTGCATTCCGCCGGTCGATCGTGGATCCCGGTGCGCCGGCATTGGCGCCTCAACGAGCGCCACTACGGTGCGCTGCAGGGCAAGAACAAGGCCGAGGTGCTGGCTCAGTACGGCGAAGAGCAGTTCATGCTGTGGCGGCGCTCCTATGACACCCCGCCACCGCCGATCGATCCGAACGACGAGTGGGCGCAGACGTCGGACCCCAGGTATGCGCAGTTGGCACCCGAACAGATGCCCGCCTCGGAATGCCTCAAGGACGTCGTCGGGCGGATGCTGCCCTACTGGTACGACGCCATCGTTCCCGACCTGCGCGCTGGCCGTACTGTGCTGGTCACCGCTCACGGCAACTCGCTCCGGGCGCTCGTCAAGCACCTGGACGGCATCAGCGAGGACGACATTGTCGGTCTCAACATCCCGACCGGCATCCCCCTGCTCTACCGCCTGGATCAGAACCTCACCCCCATGGTCGCCGGAGGCGAATACCTCGACCCTGCCGCAGCCGAGCAGGCGGCGGCCGCCGTTGCCGCACAAGGTAAGGCGTGAGCGACGAACAACTGTCTGACCGCCTGCGCGACCTCGATCGCCGGCTGACGCGACTGGGCCCCACGATCGTCGCGTTCAGCGGTGGCGCCGACTCGGCCTTCTTGGTCGCCGCGGCTGCCCGGGCGCTCGGCCCCGACCAAGTGCTGGCCGTCACGTCGACCAGCGCCTCATTGGCAAGCGGCGAATGGGCTGGCGCCCATCAGTTCGCCACATCACTCGGCGTCGAACACGTCGCCGTCGTCACCGACGAGATGACCCGCACCTCCTACAGGGCCAACGGACCCGATCGCTGTTATCACTGCAAGTCCGCACTCGGCGACCTGCTGCTGGACCTCGCCCGACAGCGGGGACTGCCTTCGATCGCTTATGGGACCAATGCCGACGATCTCGCTGAGTTCCATCGTCCCGGTCTGCGCGCTGCCCGTGAGCGACGTGTCGCCACGCCCCTGGCCGATGCCGGGTTCACGAAGCAGGATGTCCGCACAACCTCGCGTGCCTGGGGACTGCCCACCTGGGACAAGCCGCAAGCCGCCTGCCTGGCCAGCCGCGTCGCGTACGGCGTGGAGGTCGACCCCGAGCGTCTCGCGCGGGTTGATCGCGCCGAGACCGCCGTCAGGTCGGAGTTGGCTCGGTGGGGGATCCCGGTGGTCAACCTGCGGGTCCGGGACCTCGGAGACCGGGCCCGGATCGAGGTGGACCGCGAGCATGTGGCCGCAGTCCGTGAATGCGTCGTCGGCTGTCGCGGTGGTGGTGGCCGCCGGTTTCCGGACCGCGGAGGTCGATGACCGGGGATTTCGCAGCGGTGCCATGAACGAGGTACTCGGATCTGGTGACCTCGCGCGAAGTTCGTGGGATCTGCCGCTGGTGGACTAGCCTGGGGCCCTCACGAGTGTGGGGGATCCCTCATGACTGTGGGGAGCTCCCTCATCAGTGCGAGGGGACGAGTACGAGGAGACAATGTGCCGACCGGGCGGGTCAGATTCTGGAATGACGAGAAGGGCTTCGGTTTTCTGACGACCGATGACGGGGAGGACGTTTTTGTCCACGTGTCCGCTCTTCCCGGCGGCACGTCGACGCTGAGCCCTGGGACCAAGGTGGACTTCAGCGTGGCCGAAGGCCGCAAGGGCCGGCAAGCGTTGTCCGTCACCATCGTCGAAGCCCCCAAGTCCGTGGTCAAGGCGAAGCGGCGCCCCCCGGCGCAACTCGCGGAAATCCTGCAGGACGTCTCGAAACGCCTTGACGACATCGCGGTGGGCCTCGATCGGGGTCACTACCCTGACGATGCCACCGCGCGCACCACCGCCAAGGTTCTGCGTGCGATCGCCGACGATCTGGACGTCTGACCGATCGTCACGCCGCCCGGGGCTCACCCGGCGTTGGGCTGGAGCCCCACGATCCAGACCCCACGGATCTTGGTGTTCTGGCCGGCGATGATCTGCATCGGCAGTTGCTCAGTGCCCAGTTGACTGGGCAGATCCGGCAGGGTGAAGCGGAAGTACGTGGTGGTCAGTGGGGTCTCGATCAGTTTCTGGCCCCCGATGGAGATCGTCCAGCCCGACTCCGCGACGACCGGGTCGACGCTGACTCCGACGGTATCGCCGGGAGTGACGCTCAGATTCTGGATCCCCCCCGTCGGCTGACCCTGCAGGATCTCCTGGGCGCATTCGCCCGGGGTCAACTGATCGGACTCGAATGCCCAGCACAACGCCTCGCTGCGAACGCTGGCCGGACCGCTGAACACCGAAACACCGGGCGGCGGCTTCTCGCAGGCGGTCAACGTCATCGCAGCCCCGGCGAGAGCAACGAGACCGAGTACTTGTGCGCGACGCATGGCCCCTCCTGGACGATTCGGGATCAAGGCTAGTGTCCCGGACGACAGACGCCGACGGGTGGTCAGGAGTGACCCATGTCGAGTTCGTCGACCATGTGGTCATCGACCACCGAGATGGTTCGGACCGTGCGCACTGCCGTGGCGGCGTCCTCGGAGTGCCCGCCGCATCCGTGGTCGAAGGACACGGTGCGCCCATCGGCCGGTGACAGCATGTTCGTGCACACGCCGAACATCTGTCCGAGCGGCCCTCCGATCGTCAACATCCAACCGCAGGTCCGGCAGGGACCGGGAGCGGCCTTGGCCAATGGGCTGCGCGGACCGTGCTCACCCGCATACCAGCGCGACGCCGCAGACTCGCGCCCGAATGGTGACGGGACCCGCTTGCGGCCGAGTCCGGGTTCCCAGTTGACGGGGTGGAGCGGTCCGGGGTCGAGTTCGCCTGCGAGGTCATCTGCACCGCTCCAGCCCGGAGCCAGTCGCGCCTCGTCGGCGGCGGTGGGCACTACGGTGCCAGGACTCAGATCACCTGGCTGCAGACGCTGCGCCCACGGGACCCAGGGCGGTGCCACGAGCGAAGCCGGCCCGGTGGCCAGGGTCACCTCGTTGATCGTCACGGAACGTGAGCGTTTGGCGCGAACGACGCTGACGTGCCACTCCCATCCCGGATATCCCGGCAGGGTGCAGGCGAACCGGTGGGCGACGACCCGGTCGGCGACCGCCGTGGCGCCCAGGTGGGCCCCGACAGCCTCGGGCCCGTGATCGGCCAGCACCGCCTGCCAGGCGTCCTCGGTGGCAGCGGCGCAGATGGGGTCCGGTGTGACCGGTTCCGTGGCGCGCACGACTGTCGACCGCGAGGCCGGCGGGAGGGCTGCCTGGGGGGCTCCCGGGGAGCCTGACGGCAGAGCCGAGAGGGGGGTGGACATGGGGTCAGTGTCTCCCATCACGACAGGCTCAGGAACAGTTTCTCGAGCTGCTCGGCCGTCATCGGGGGGTCTTCGCCGCGGGCAGCGGCCACCGCGCACTGCTGCAGCCCGTCGCTGATGACCCGCAGCCCGGCCCGGTCCAGGGCGCGGCTGGCGGCAGCCATCTGGGTGACGACCTCGGCGCAGTCCCGACCGTCCTCGATCATCGCGATGATGCCCGCGACCTGCCCGTGGATGCGCTTGAGTCGATTGGTGACTTCCTGTTGGCAACTGTCGTCCAACTGCATCAGATGCCTCCTTCTGGATCCTGGGATCCCTCGTCACGAGCCTCTGGGTCTTCGCGGGTAGGGCGCACCCAGACGTGAGCTGCGACATCCGCCGCGATCTCCGTGTACTCCCCGCCGCTGCCCACTTGGACGCTGCCGTCGGCCCGGCGCCGACATTTCACCGCGGCACCCATACGGACCCCGGCGCGACGGAACGCGGCGATCCCGGCTTCGTCGGCTTGGACGGTCTCTCCGATCCGCAGCACGACGGCGTAGCCGACATCGTCGGCAGCAGCCGCCAGCAGGGTTACGCCTTCCTGACGCGTGACGGGTGCGTCAGGTGCCGCGTCGAGTTCCTCCAGGGCGGGGATGGGGTTGCCGAAGGGCGAGAGTGTGGGGTAGCCCAACAAGTCCAGTAGCCGCCGCTCCACCTCATCGCTCATCACGTGCTCCCAGCGGCAGGCCTCTGCATGCACCTGGTCCCATTCGAGTTTGAGGACATCGACCAGCATGCATTCCGCCAGCCGGTGCTTGCGCATGACGCGCGCCGCCATGGAACGTCCGATCGGACTGAGTTGGATGATGCGGTTGTCGTCCACGCTGAGCAACCCGTCGCGCTCCATCCGCGCCACCGTCTGGGAGACGGTGGGGCCACTTTGGCGCAGCCGCTCGGCGATCCGCGCTCGCATGGGTGGCGTTCCTTCCTCCTCGAGTTCGAACACCGTGCGCAGGTACATCTCGGTCGTATCGATGAGTTCACTCACGATCGCCTCCTGTCCCGCATCGCACCAGTGTCCCCCACAACGGCCGTGCCGTGCACCCGGCTCGCGTGAGCCGCCGGGGGTGCCGAGGCGTCCCGTCACACGTACCGTGGCGACATGCCCGTCATCGTGTGGTTGCGCCGGGACCTGCGCTTGTCGGACCACGGAGCGTTCGCGGCCGCGGGGGACCAACCCGTCATCGCCGTCTTTGTCCTGGATCCGCGCCTGCTCGATCGCGCGGGTCCTGTGCGTCGCACGTACCTGTTCGCATCCTTGCGCTCGTTGGATGCCGAGATCCGCGGTCGCGGCGGCGAAGGACTGCTGGTGCTGACGGGAGATCCGGTCACCGTCCTGCCCAGCCTCGCAGCGCGGACCGGCAGTCCCACCGTTTTCGTCACGGGTGACTATGCGCCTTTCGGGGTGCGCCGCGATGCGGCGGTCGCGCGCGCGCTGTCCGACATCGGAGTCACGATGACTGCGGCGGACTCGCCGTATCTCCACCCCCCTGGAACGGTCACCAAAGTCGATGGCGAGCCGTTCTCGGTGTTCACGCCGTACTACCGCACCTGGGCGCGGTTGCCGGTCCCGGCTGCGTTCCACTGCGCGCCGCACATCACCCGACCGCTGACCGGTGACCCGATCCCGCATTCGGACTCCGAGTCGGGGGGAGTAGCCGAGGGTCGAGCGGGCGAGTTGGCTGCGCAACAACTGCTCGACCGATTCCTGGGCGGGCCACTGGACCGATACGACGACGACCGAAACCGGACCGACCTCGCTGGAACGAGCGGGCTGAGCGCCGCTTTGCACTTCGGGGAGATCCACCCCCGATCCGTAGTGGCTGCCGCAGGTCCCGGTGGAGGATACGTGCGGCAGTTGTGCTGGCGGGACTTCTACGCCGATGTGCTGTTTCGTCACCCGCAGGCTGCGTGGCGCAACGTCGATCCCCGGTTCGATGCTCTGCCGTGGCAGGACGACGACACGGTCTTCGCTGCCTGGTGTGAAGGTCGGACGGGGTACCCCATGGTCGATGCCGGGATGCGCCAACTACGGGACACCGGATGGATGCACAACCGCACTCGCATGGTTGTCGCGTCCTTCCTGACCAAGGATCTGCTCATCCCCTGGCAGCGGGGGGCGCGATTTTTCCTGGATCACCTGCGCGACGGTGACGTGGCCAACAACAGTCTCGGCTGGCAGTGGACTGCCGGCACCGGAATGGACCCCGCGCCCTACTACCGCGTGTTCAACCCTGTGCTCCAAGGCCTCAAGTTCGATCCGAACGGAGACTACGTGCGCGAGTTCATCCCAGAACTGCGCCATTTGCCCGGGGCGGCGGTCCACGAGCCCTGGGATCAGCCCGACGGCTACGCCGGTGGCTACCCGGACCGCATCGTCGACCACGCGGCCGCCCGGAAGTCAGCTCTTGCAGCCTACGAACTGGTCAAAGCGCACTGATCCGCGCGGCGTCCGGCTTCCGCGATCCTGGGGTGACACACTGGCCGCCGTGTTGGCAATTTCCGTCGTGGCGCTCAAGGGCGGTGTCGGCAAGACGACGGTCACCCTGGGAATGGCCGAGGCCGCCCAGCGCCGGGGTCTGCGGGTGCTAGTCGTCGATCTCGATCCACAGGCCAACGCCACGCTGGGGCTGAACCCGGAAGTCATCCGGTTCACGACCGGGGATGTCCTGGCCGATGCCCGTGATGGCATCGCCGCCGACGCCATCACGGTGAGTGGCTGGGGCGATGGTGTCGACCTGATCGCCGCCGAACCCTCGCTCGAGCACCGCAACCGCCCAGGGGGTTCGGGTTCGGCCCTGCGCCTGCGCAGGGCGCTGCGAGGCGTCGCCGATGGATACGATCTGGTGTTGCTCGACAGCCCTCCATCGCTGGGTGAGATCACACGCAACGGCCTGGCTGCCGCAACTCACGCCGTCGTCGTGACCGAACCTGGCTACTTCGCACTGAAGGGGGCCGAACAGGCGCTCGACGCGGTCACCGTCGTCCGGGACAACACCAATCTGCGTTTGCGGGCGCTGGGGATCGTGGTCAACCGGATGCGGGGCACACTGGCCGAACACAAATACCGCTATGCCGAGATCGCCGACGCCTACCCGGACTTGCTCATCGAGCCGGCCATCCCCGAGCGGTCGTTGATCCAACGCGCCGAAGGTGCCGGTGTGCCGTTCCGCGCCCTCGGGCGCTCAGGAGTCGGCGTCGGACAGATCTTCGACCGCGCATTCGCCGAGGTCTACAGCCGGGCCACCAGCAACCCACGACGGTCAGGAGCCGCCAAGTGAAACCGCAACCACGCCCCGCACTCAAGCGTGCCGAGGACGCCGACCTACATCCCGCGCTGACGGTCGCGCCCACTCAGATGCCCGTGCCGCGCGGCAAGGAGTCTGCCGGCGACACGGTGACCCTCGTCCCCCCGGGCAAGCCCAGCGACCGGAAATTGCGCGCTCCGGGGCATGCAACCTCCGATGTCCTGCGTCGGGGGAAATCCGCCAAGAAGGCCCGGCTCGACGTCAAGATCCCCAAAACGTTGCGCAAGCAGGTCAAGCAGGTGGCCAAGCATTCCGGTGCGTCCGTCGACGACATCGTCGCGAGGGCCTTGGCGGATTGGCTGGGTGACCCACGGCGATGGTGAGCGCCGGAGAGGATCCACTCGCGGCGCGGGTCGACTACACCGTCCCGGGGCTGGGCGACGACGAGGTCTCGTCCGATCCGTTGACCCAGTTCACTCTGTGGCTGCACCAAGCCGCCGACGCCGGAGCCCCGGAACCGAACGCGATGGCGCTGGCAACCTGCGGCGTGACGGGGCCCGCGGTCCGCGTGGTTCTGGCCAAGAGCGTCGATAGCTCGGGGGTTTCGTTCTATACGAACCTCGAATCCGACAAGGCTCGCGACATCGCCCATGATCCGCGGGTGGCCGCGGTGTTCTCGTGGCTGCCCCTTCATCGTCAGGTGCGGTTCACCGGCACCGCCGCACTGGTCGATCGCGCCACCGCCGACGCGTATCACCGCACCCGGCCGCGTGGCGCCCAGATCGGAGCCTGGGCGTCACCACAGTCCCGGCCGCTGACGTCGCGCGATGAACTCGCGGCGATGGTCACCGATGTCGACGAGCGATTCCACGGCGACGTCCCCCTCCCCGACCACTGGGGGGGATTTCGGATTCAACCGGTGCGAGTCGAGTTCTGGCAGGGGCAGCCCTCTCGACTGCACGACCGTCTGCGGTTCGAGGCGCGCCGACCTGATGCACCGCTGGACGACCCGGGATCCTGGCGCATCGCCCGACTTGCTCCGTGAGCACAGCCCGTGATGCCGCCGAGTGCCGGAACGTGCAGTGCCTGACCGGTGAAGCCGATTCGGGGGACCGCTGCTGCACTCGAGGTTCCCATCAGGTTGAATCGGGCGAAAGAAAGTGAGGGTCGTCATGTCGGAGTTCGTCCCAGGACTGGAAGGTGTCGTCGCCTTCGAGACCGAGATCGCCGAACCAGACCGAGACGGTGGCGCCCTGCGGTACCGCGGAGTGAACATCGAGGACTTGGTCGGCCGGGTGTCTTTCGCCAACGTCTGGGGTTTGCTGGTCGACAACGAGTTCAACCCGGGACTGCCCCCGGCCGAGCCATATCCCATCCCGATCCACTCCGGTGATGTGCGGGTGGACATCCAGTCGGCCATCGCGATGCTCGCGCCGGGGTGGGGACTGCGACCCCTGCTGGACTGCGACGATGACACCGCCCGCGAGAATCTCGCCCACGTGTCGGTGATGGCGATGTCTTTCGTGGCCCAATCGGCCCGGGGCCTCGGCGTTCCCATGGTGCCGCAGGGCCAGATCGATCACGCCAAGACCATTGTCGAGCGCATGATGATCCGCTGGCGCGGCGAACCCGACCCCCGCCATGTTGAGGCCGTGGATGCGTACTTCGTGTCAGCGGCCGAGCACGGCATGAACGCGTCCACATTCACCGCTCGGGTGATCGCGTCAACCGGGGCCGACGTCGCCGCTGCCATCTCCGGGGCCGTCGGCGCGATGTCGGGGCCCCTGCATGGCGGTGCCCCGTCGCGCGTGCTCGGCATGATCGAGGAGATCGAACGGACCGAGGACCCCCGCGGGTACGTCAAGAAGGTTCTGGACCGAGGTGACCGTCTGATGGGTTTCGGGCATCGTGTGTACCGGGCCGAGGACCCCCGGGCCCGGGTCCTGCGCCGGACCGCCCTGGAGTTGGACGCACCTCGCTACGAGGTCGCCGCCGCATTGGAAGAAGCCGCCCTGGCGGAATTGCGGGAGCGCCGACCCGACCGGGTGCTGGAAACCAACGTGGAGTTCTGGGCGGCCATCGTCCTCGACTTCGCTGAGGTCCCCGCGCATCTGTTCACCAGCATGTTCACCTGCGCCCGACTCGCGGGCTGGAGCGCGCACATCCTCGAGCAGAAGAAGACCGGCCGACTGATCCGGCCCTCCGCGCGCTACGTCGGTCCCGGTCCCCGGATCCCGGAACGGGTCCCCGGCTGGGACCCCGCGATGTTCACCGCGGCAGGCATGCCCGCTGATCGCCCGCACGCCTGACCGGCCCACCCGGGTCGCAGCATTGCCGCTCGGGGGGAGTTTGGGCCCCGTCACCGAGTAGGACTACCGTTGAGAAAGGCCGCGCCGCAACCGGTGGGCTGGTTTTCTGGAGGGTTCCCACATGGCCGCTGACGCCGCCGACATCACAATTCCCGCCGACCTCAAACCTGCTGACGGCAGGTTCGGATCAGGACCCTCGAAGGTGCGTCCCGCGCAGGTCGAATCCCTGGCGAGAGTGGCCGACACCTATCTCGGAACCAGTCACCGCCAGGCGACGGTCAAGTCACAGGTCGCACGTCTGCGATCGGGGTTGAGCGACCTGTTCTCGCTGCCCGACGGCTACGAGGTCGTCCTGGGCAACGGTGGCACCACAGCATTCTGGGAGGTCGCCACGTTCGGGCTGGTACGCGACCGCGCGCAGTTCCTGTCCTTCGGCGAGTTCGGTGGCAAGTTCGTAAAGGCTGTCCAGGCGGCTCCGTTCTTGTCCGAGCCGACCGTCGCGAAATCGGACCCCGGGAGTGCGCCGCAGTTCACCGCGGAGCCAGGCGTCGATGTCTATGCGTCGCCACACAACGAGACCTCGACCGGAGTGGCGATCTCCCCCGCCCGTGTCACAGGTGCGGATGACGATGCCTTGATGCTCTTCGATGCGACATCTGCTGCCGGTGGCCTGTGGGTCGATCCGGCACAGGCCGACGTGTACTACTTCGCGCCCCAGAAGTCGTTCGCCAGCGACGGTGGCCTGTGGCTGGCGCTCATGTCGCCGGCCGCGTTGGAGCGCGCCGAACAGATCAGCGCGTCCGGGCGCTACATTCCCACGTTCTTGGACCTCATGACCGCGATCGACAACTCGCGCAAAGACCAGACCTACAACACTCCGGCCTTGGCGACGATTTGGCTCATGGCCGAGCAGGTCGACTGGTTCCTGGGCAACGGTGGGCTGAAGTGGTGCGCCGAACGAACAGCCGAGTCAGCGGCGAATCTCTACTCCTGGGCCGAGAACAATCCGCTGACGACCCCGTTCGTCGCTGATCCCGCACTGAGGTCGAACGTCGTGGGGACCATCGACTTCGATGACTCCATCGATGCGTCCGCCGTGGCAAAGGCTCTGCGCGCGAACGGGATCGTCGACACCGAGCCGTACCGCAAACTGGGCCGCAATCAACTGCGCGTGGCCATGTTCCCGGCCGTGGAACCCGACGACGTCGCGGCGCTCACGCGCTGTATAGACGTCGTCGTCGACCAAATCAGGGCTTAGCCTGTACCCGTGACCGATCTGCAGGACAAGCCACGTACCAAGGACCGGCGCCCGGATGAGGTGCCACATCACCCCAAAGTGATGGCGGTCGCAGTGCTGATCACGGGCACAGCGATGCTGTTCATGGGCCTGTGGTTCTGGCAAGCCATGACCAGTCCTGGGATCATCTCGCAGGAAGAGGCGATCACCGCCGACCAGCCAGGAGACGAGGAACTGTCGTCCGACCGCGACCGGGCAGCTGAAGATGCCGCAGCGGGTGAGGAGGGACCTGCTCCCCAGGCCAAGGGCGGCCCCCCGGAAGCGCCCGGCGAGAACGACCCTGTGACGCCACAGTGGGAGCTCAGCGGCTGGTCGATCCTGTCCGTCAACGGGATTCTGCAGGTGGGCGGCACGCTGACCAACACCACGAACCAGCCGCTCAGCGGCACGGTCAAGGTGTACGTCTACAGCGACGGAGTGCCGGTCGCCACGGCCAAGACCGAGGTCGACAACTTCCAGCCGGGTCAGTCCGAGCAGGTCAACCTTGTCAGCGACAGCGAGTGGGAGGCCGGGGAGAAGACCATCCTGCTGGACTTCCAGCCGTCCAAGGCCCAAGCACCCGGCTGATCGGGGATGGATCCCCGGACGCGGCGGACCATCACGTTGGTGGTCCTGGCGCTCCTCGTGGTCGCCGTGATCGTCGGAGCGCTGTTCTCCGGCGGAGGCGCTCGTGCCGCCGGTACCTCAGAGCAGGCCCTCGCGGATCGATTCGTTCCGGTGGTCGTCGTCCGGGTCCAGGAAGAACAATGCGGTCCCGGAGAGCCGTACCGTCCGGTTCCCGCCACCTCGGTGCTTGAACGCAGTGATGTTCTCTTGCGTGGGCCCGACGGGTCTGTGGTGGACCGAGCCCCGAAGGCCCAGGATCTGAAGGGACTTGGAGATGGCTACTATCTGGACTTCCCCGGCCGCCCGCTCGATCCGGGATGCGACTACGAAGAGTGGTTTCGCAGCATGGCCACCGAGCCGACCACCGTCCATGCTCGGGTGACGACCGACGCCGACCATCCCGGCATGTTGGCCCTCCAGTACTGGTTCTTCTGGGTCTTCAACGACTGGAACGACAAGCATGAGGGCGACTGGGAGATGGTCCAGTTGCTGTTCGCGGCGGATTCGATCGAGGAAGCGCTCAGCGGCACACCCGTGAGCGTGGCGTTCGCGCAGCATGAAGGCTCCGAGGTCTCATCCTGGGACGATCCCAAACTCCTGCGAGACGGCGACCATGTCGCGGTCTATCCGGGCGAGGGATCCCACGCTGCCTATTTCACGCAGGCCGAATGGTTCGGCAAGAGCGCGGCGGCGGGATTCGGGTGTGACAACACCGGCCTGACCGACGGGGTGGTCGCCACCGAGTTGAGGCCGCGTGCGGAGGTCGTGAGCGGTGCCGAGCCGTGGCTGGAGTTCGCCGGGCGCTGGGGGGAGAAGGCGCCTTCGTTCAACAACGGACCCACCGGGCCGAACATGAAGATGCAGTGGGATCACCCGGTCTCCTGGCAGGAGGAGCAGGGCCGTCCGGACGCTGTGGCACTGCCCAACAACATCAGTCCCGCCGAGGAGGCGTTCTGTGAGTTGACCGCTGCCGGATCCCTGCTGTTCATCGCGCTATTGGATCACCCCATCGCGGTGGTCGTCGCTCTGCTGCTCGTGATCGTGGCTGCGGTTGTGCTGATCAGATCCACCGTCTGGCGGGGATCCCCTTCGGAGCCGGACAGCAGGCGCACGGCGGGTCAGATCCTGTTGGGTCCGGTGGGCGTCATCGTCCGCCACCCACGCACTTACGGTCCCGTGGTGGTGGCCCTGGCGCTGATCCTGCTGGTGTCCTACCTCCTGCAAGACTTGCTGCAGCGCCCGCTTCCGACCCCCAGCCTGACCACCGTCGGGGCGCTGGACGTCTCGTTGCTCGACGTCGGGCTGCTCGTCATCCTCGCGATTGGTGTGGGCCTGCTGATCTCCTGGTGCGTCAGCGTGGCCGTCGGACGCACGGGAGACCTGAGTTCACCCGGTCTGGCAGCCGGACGCAAGGCCGCTCTGCGGGGGATGTGGCGCACTGTTGTGACGTACTGGGTGATCGGCCTGCTGGCGCTGAGTGTCGTGTTGCTCCCGCTGGCCGCATATCTGCTATCCCGCTGGGCAGTCGCCACCCCGGTCGCCGTGCTTGACGGCTCTGGGGTCCTGACTGCGGGACCACGCAGCGCCGGACTTGCCGTCGGCAGGCGGTGGCGAGCGCTCGGCATCATGATCGGCACCGCCGTGCTGGTCACCGCACCGGGTCCGGTGCTCGGCGCGCTGCTGCTGCTCGGCACCCCGCTTCCCTTCTGGGCGGTCAACTTGGTCGCCATCGTCGTCACCTCTTTCGCGCTGTGCCTCGCCGGAATCTCGATGACGTTGCACTACTACGATCTGAGATACCGAATCCACGCTCCGGGGAACCCAACCCACGACCCGGGGAACCCAACCCACGACCCGGGGAACCCAACCCACGACCCGGGGACTCGACCCGACGATCCCCACAACCTCATTCCCCAGCCCCCCGCCGAGTCCGCCGCCAAGGAGGCCGAATCATGACAGAACCCGATCCGGTAGAGGTCGCCCCGCTCGATGAGGACGGTGTCGGGGCGGTTGCCATCGGGACCATCGCGTGGGTGATCGCCTTCGTGGTCCTGTGGTTCCTCCGCGACCAACTGGCCGCTTCAGACGCGCAGTGGTGGTTGTGGGTGGCGGGCGCTGGTGCCCTACTCGGATTGCCGGGCCTGTGGTACACGACGCGCCGCAGGTCCGCCTACCGACGCGCGAATGGCGCGACGACATGAGCGCCGTGGATGTCCTCGCCCCCGATTGCCTGGCCGGCCGTTCGGTGTGGGTCAGCGGTGCCGGCTCGGGGATAGGCCGCTCGACGGCGACTGCTCTGGCTGCGCTGGGAGCGGCCGTGTTCTGCGTCGGGCGCCGAGCGGAACCACTGGCCGACACCGTGGCTGCCATCACCGAGTCCGGAGGGACTGCGTGGGCCCACTCCACGGACGTCCGTGACCCGGAGCAGGTCGACGCGGCGATTGATGCGGCGATAGCGGCGGCTGGTTCGTTGGACGGCGTGGTCAACAACGCCGGCGGTCAGTTTGTCGCCCCCGCTGAGACGATCAGCGAGAACGGGTTCCGCGCCGTTACCCGATTGAACCTGGACGCGGTATGGCGCGTCACCACACAGATCGCCCAGCGTTGTCTGATTCCGGCGGGATACGGCAAGATTGTGTCGATCACCATGACTCCGCGGCGAGGCATGCCGGGGATGTCCCACTCATCGGCCGCCCGCGCGGGAGTCGAGAGCCTGACCGCGACTTGGGCGCAGGAGTGGGGGCGGTACGGCATCCGCACCTCGGCGGTAGCGCCGGGAATCGTGCATACCGAGGCGTGGGAGTCCAAGTACGGTTTGGACCCGGCTGCGGTGTCGCGCGTCATCCCTTTGCTGCGGTTGCAGCGCCCCGACGAGATCGCCGCAGTGGTCGCCTTCCTGATCTCACCCGCAGGGGACTACATCACGGGACAGACCATAGTGGCGGACGGTGGCTGGGATCTGGTCGGGCCGGCTGCTGTGCTGGCGGGGGTCAACTGAGGAGGGGTCTCAAGGTCGCTCGCGCAGCGCCAGCACCAGACTCCGCCCGCCCGCCGTGGTTCCGCGTCGATCCGGATCAAGGCTCAGCCAGAACCAAGTCCACGGCAAGGCCCCACATAGACAGTCGCCGGGTCGCCGTCACGGTGAATCCGGCGTCACGCAGCCGTCGAGGTGCGTCGATGGGGCGGCAGTCCACGGCATTGGGGAAGTGCCGGTGCGACCAGCGGTAGAGGTGCTCCATCGTGTTGTCCGGTCCTTGGTCCGACATACACGCCACACACAGTCGTCCGGATCCCTTCAGCACCCTGTGCACTTCGGTCAGGACCGCCGGAATCTGGTCGTCCGGGAACAGTTCCAGGGTGAAGCTCATGAAGACCCCGTCGAAGGTAGCGGCGTCCCAAGGCAGGTCCGTGGCACTGCCTCGTCGCACATCGGCGCGCTGGGCCAGCGCGTGCTTCTCGAGCCGTTCCTGCGCGCGCTTGAGCATCCCGTCGGAGATGTCTATTCCGGCGACGTGCCCTTCTGGGCCGACCGCCTCGGCCAGCGCGAGGAGCACTTGGCCGGTTCCGAAACCCGGCTCGAGGATCCAGTCTCCGGGCTGTGGCCGCAACAGGCCCGCCACCGCTTGCTCGACGAACTCGCGTTCGCTCGCGTCCGACAGCCATCCGTAGACGCGGCTCATCCTGTTGTAGGTGGTTCGGGACTTCTCCTGCTGGTCGAGCCACGGTTCTCGCTGCGGGTCGTCGTCGGGTCGCTGTGGCGGCGGATGCGTCATGGGCGTCCCTTCCTCCCATGCACGGTAACGCCCCCGATCGTGCACTGTTGCCGTCAGTGAGCCCTTTTCAGGAACAGGTACCACTGGCCGGCGATGGCCTTGAATCCGAACCTCGCTCTTGCGTGTAGGCCATTCGACAGTTTCGCCCGTCCAACGCACTTCAAGACAACGCCATCGGTGGGTGACTCGATGATCCGATCGACCCTTGCCTTCGTCCGGTCGATACTCACGACGTAGGGACGCCCCTGATCCGCACCGTTCTCGGCGCTCCACTCGATGACCTGCGTCTCGGCCTGCGCACACCAGTACGTGGCGTCCACCGCACCAGCCGGGACCTGGGACAGAACCAGCACCAGCATTGTCAGGAGGGCGGTGCGCCGCATGTAGCCAGGATGAGCCCGGCAACGGGCAGCGGCCGCGCGATCCACCCGATCAGGTCAATGGCGCGATCCACCCGATCAGGTCAATGGAACGTGTCAGTCAGCCGCGGCCGATCACTCCCACCGCGGTGATTGGTGGATCCCGGCGGGATTAGCGTTGGATGTATGACCACTCAGTCGCCATCGTCGTTGCGTGACCGCTCGTTCCGCCGGTGGCCCTGGCGCGCTATCACCGCGGCGATCACCACGTTCGTCGCGGTCGGCGCCTACTACGGCAGTTGGTACCTGATCAGCGGACCGGCCGCCTCCGAGCTGCAGTTCCCGGCTCCGGAGTTCCTGCCCGGAGACGCCTGGACGGCCGGCGGCTGGGCGCTACTGGTGATCGTCGCGCTGCCCATGACCGTGGTCGCTGTGACCTCGGCGGTCGGGTCGAGTTCGGCACCCCAGGCGGCGCTGGTCGCTGGCACCCTGCTCATTGTGTGGATCGCGGTCCAAGTCGCCCTCATCGGGCTCGTGTTTTTCCTGCAGCCGGTGATGTTTGGCTTCGGTGCCCTCGTTGTCGCGCTGGGGATCTGGGGTCGGCGGTGACTGTCAGGCCGGGATGCCCCCCGGCACGTCCTCCGGTTCCTCATCCGTGAAGATGCTGTCCAGGCGTTGGGGGATGGGAGGCAATGCCGGGATCGGTGCTGCGATGCGCAACGCGATCTCGGCGGCCCGCCAGGTGGGTTCGATTCGATTGTCGTCGCCGAACAGGGTCAGAGGTTGCTCTGCGCCGCGATCGAGGTACTCGACCCAAGCGCCGTTGTGATCCAAGTAGGCGGCCTGGGCGCCGATGAGTTCCGTGTGCCAGGGCAGGAAACTCACCGCTGCCACCTGCTGCCCGGCGCTGCGGATGGAGTCACGGCCATCCGCGGCGGCGTCCTCCAACTCCTGGATGGCTGCGCGCTTGTCGGGTTCGGCGGCGTCGTCAGGCAGGTCCACTGCCCCGATGTCGTCCTGCGCGACTCGCATCGCGTCCTCGGACTTCTCGATACGGCTGAGGAGCTGGTTCATCTCCCAGGTCCGCGTGGCCCAGTCACCCATGAGTCCAAGGAATCCCAGGATCATCAAGGTGATTCCGCCCCAGAACAGGATGCGGGGCCAGACTTTTCGGACCGGCGGATCGGTCGCGACCGGAGGACCGGTGGGAGGCAGCCACTGCTGCGATGGCCCAGTCATCAGCGACCGGCCGGTGTCACGCCGAGATCGAGCCCGGCCAATCCTCGTTTACGCTCCGCCAGCGACGAGGCCACCGCCACGATCGACTGAGCCGCGGCGCAATCAGGGTCGGTCGTGACCAGGGGGCGCCCGGTGTCGCCACCTTCGCGCAGGCGCGGATCGAAGGGAATGCGGCCCAACAACGGGACGTCGACTCCGAGCGCGCGCGTCAGGGTCGCCGCAACGGTGTCTCCACCCCCGCGACCGAACATGTCGATGGCTTCCCCGCAATGGGGGCAGGCGAATCCACTCATGTTCTCGATGACACCAGCGACCTTCTGCTTGGTCTGCTGGGCGAGCATGCCCGCCCGCACGGCCACCTCCGCTGCAGCCTCTTGTGGCGTGGTGACCACCAGCATCTCGGCGTTCGGCAGCAACTGCGCCGAGGAGATCGCCACATCTCCGGTACCCGGCGGAAGGTCAAGGAGCAGGACGTCGAGATCGCCCCACCACACGTCGGTCAGGAACTGTTCTAGTGCCCGGTGCAGCATCGGTCCGCGAAAGGCAACTGGTTCGGCGGAACCACCCGGCTTGAAAGGCAGCATGGAGATCGCTCTCACGCCGTTCGCGTCAGGCGGTAGCAGCATGCCGTCGACGACAGTGGGGTTGCGCTCGAGGCCCAACATCCGTGGGACCGAGTGTCCGTAGATGTCCGCGTCCAGGAGTCCGACGGCCAGACCCCGATCGGCCATAGCCGCCGCCAGGTTGACCGTGACCGACGACTTGCCGACACCGCCCTTGCCCGAAGCCACGGTGTAGATCCGGGTCAGGTTTCCGGGGCGGTTGAACACGATGTCGCGTCCCGCGCCGCGCAGCGATTCACGCAGTCGCGTGCGTTGCTCGTCGCTCATCACGTCCAGTTGGACGGCGACAGAAGCGACATCGGGAACCGTGCTGACGGCGGTGGTCACCCGGTCGATGATCTCCGTTCGCAGGGGGCAACCGGATACGGTCAGCAGCACCGTGACATTGACGGATCCGTCATCAGCGATGTCGACCGATCCGACCATTCCCAGGTCCGTGATCGGTCGCCTGATCTCGGGGTCGTGAACAGTCGCCAATGCGGCGTCAATCGCGGCACGGTCGGGTTGAGCCATGACGTAAGGCTATGACGAATCACGTATCCGGCAGAATCGGGCGGCTGAGCGCGAACACTCAGCTGTCCTTCTTTCCCTTTCGCCTTTCCCGCAGGATCTGCTCGATCTCCTCGGTGATGTCGCGCAGCTCTCCGCGGATGTAGTCGCGAGTGGCGACCTCACCGAGCGCGATCCGAAGAGCGGCCACCTCTCGCATCAGGTACTCCGTGTCCGCGATGAGGCGATCGTCCCGCTCCCGATCCTCCCGGTACTGCACCCGGTCGCGGTCGTCCTGCCGGTTCTGGGCCAGCAGGATCAAGGGGGCCGCATACGACGCCTGGAGTGACAACAACAGCGTCAAGAAGATGAAGGGGAACGGGTCGACCTCCCACAACCCCGACCAAGCGCCATAGATGTTGAAGGCGATCCAGGCCACGATCAGAACGGTCATCCAGGCGATGAACTTCCAGGACCCGATGTATCGCGCCACTCTCTCACTCAATCGCCCGAACCGTTCCGGGTCGTATTGCGGGCGCAGGCTGCGACCGCGCTCGAACGGTTCATCGAGCGCGGGACCACTCGAGCGCTTCGGCCCACGGGGACGGTCAGCCATTCAGATCACCTGCCAGGTCCGACTCCTCAGGCAGTTCGCGCCAATCCTCAGGGAGCATGTGGTCCAGCAGGTCGTCGACCGTCACCGCCCCGAGCAGGTGATCGGTCTCGTCCACGACCGGGACCGCGACGAGGTTATAGATGGCGAAGTAGCGAGCAACCTGTCCCAGGGGTGTTGCGGGGCCAATCGCCTCCAGTTCCTGGTCGACCACCTCGACAACCAACGTCGAAGGAGGCTCGCGCAGCAGAACCTGGAAGTGCGCTGCACCGATGAAGCGGCCGGTCGGGCTCTCCAGTGGGGGGCGGGTGATGTAGACCTGCGATGCCAGCGCCGGCGACAGGTCACTGGCACGCACGTAGGCCAGAGCGTCGGCGATCGTCGCGTCGGGGCCTAGGATCACGGGCTCAGTCGTCATCATGCCGCCCGCCGTGGACTCCTCGTATGTCAACAGTCGACGGATGTCCTCGGCGTCATCGGGTTCCATGCGTTGCAGTAGCAGCGCCGCGAGCTGCGGGTCGAGTTCGCTGACCAAGTCGGTGGCGTCGTCGGGTTCCATCTCTTCGAGAACGTCCGCTGCCCGCTCGAGATCGAGCGCGGAGAGGATCTCGACCTGATCGTCTTCGGGCAACTCCTCCAGTACTTCGGCCAGCCGACTGTCATCCATCCAGGATGCGATCTGGTCGCGACGCTGCGGCTCCAGCTCCTGCAGCATCTGGGCGATGTCGGCGGGACGCATGCTCTCGATGCTCTGCAGCACCTCGTCGGCCGCCTGGTCGGAACCCGCATCGCTGAGCCGCTGGACGTAGTCCCAGGGCACCACGAACGTCTCGCCCTTGCGCCGGAATCCGCCCCCGCCTCGCTTGACGTAAAGGCGGGTCACATCCCAGTCGCGGGTGCGGGTCTGCTCGATCGCGACATCCTTGATCGCCACGACAGACGAGTCCTCGACGAGCGTGACGGAGCGATCCAGCAATTCCCCGATGACCAGCGTCTCGGCCGGACGCTTCTCGAACCGTCGCAGGTTGACCAGCCCGCT
Source organism: Candidatus Nanopelagicales bacterium (assembly GCA_037045355.1). Classification (NCBI taxonomy): domain Bacteria; kingdom Bacillati; phylum Actinomycetota; class Actinomycetes; order Candidatus Nanopelagicales; species Candidatus Nanopelagicales bacterium. Next base: position 275,466 of record JBAOHO010000008.1, read on the forward strand.
GACCACCACATGCTTGGCGTCGAAAGATCGCACCCGTCCGATGGGCAGGAAGATGCGGCGCCGCGGAGGCACTTCGACCAGCAGGCCGAGCACCCGCGGAGGCTTGTCCCCCGTGAGCAACGACACCACGAAGTCACGCACCTTGCCGACCTGATCGCCGTTGGGATCGAACACGGGGACACCTGCCAGCCGTGCCACGAAGATTCGTGTCGCCGATCCACTCACAGTGCGAACCTTAGCCGTGATCCATTGCTCGTTCGGCTAGTGCGTCGGCACCAGTGAGGCGCCCGGGCGATGTCCGCCGATCTTGCACCATCCGTCCACCACGGTGTCCGCGATCCCCTCGCCATCCCTTTGCTCTCCCCACACCATCCCCACACCATCCCCTCGCCATCCCCTCACCATCCCCTCCTCACCATCCCCGACCATGAGGTGTGACCCAGTCCGATCTGCGCCTTCCGGGACCGCGCGACACCATGGTGCTTACGGTGGCGGTGCTGGCGATCTCCGCATCCGCCCCGATGATCGTGGCGATCACTGCGCCGGCGCTGGCCATCGCGTTCTGGCGCAGCTTCCTCGGCGGTCTGATGACTGCGCCTTTCGTCCTGGTCGGTGGGGTGGAGCGGCTCCGGTCGGTGCCCGCTCGGCAATGGCAGCAAGCGGCGCTGTCCGGTGTGTTGTTGGCGGCGCATTTCGCGACGTGGGTGCCTTCGCTACGTTTCACATCAGTCGCCTCCTCTACTGCGCTCGTTGCGACCCAGCCGGTCTGGGCGGCGCTGATCGCGAGGTTCCGCGGAGTGCGGATTGCACGCGGAACCTGGGTGGGCATTGCGGTGGCGCTGGTCGGTGTCGTCGTTCTCACAGGTATCGACTTCTCGTTGGATCCCCGGTCCCTCGTGGGGGATGCATTGGCGCTGGTCGGTGCCATCCTGGCGGCGGCCTACGTCACAGTCGGCGAGTCGGCCCGGCAGTCGATGAGCACCGCCGATTACACCGGGGTGGCGTATCTGGTGTCAGCTGCAGCGCTGATCCCGCTATGCCTGGGATTCGGGTCTTCGCTGGTCGGCTATCCGACCAGCGATTGGGTGCTGATCGTCGCCCTCACCGTCGTCGCCCAGCTGCTGGGACACACCCTGGTCAGCTTCGTATTGCGCCGCGCCTCCGCGACAGTGGTGAGCCTCGCCATCTTGTTCGAGATGCCTGGAGCGGTGGTGTTGGCTGCCCTGTTCCTGAGCCAAGTTCCTCCCGTGCAAGTGCTGCCGGCGCTGGTTCTTCTGGGTGCGGGACTCGTGCTCGTCATCCGTTCGACCCGCGCTGCCCAGCCGGTGGAATCGCCGCCGGTCTGATTCCCGTCTTGCGTGACCCACCGCGGCCCTCCTCCGCGACGGGGGCGGCAGGCCGGGTGTCGGGGCCGGTTTCTTGGTCGATGCCTTGGTCGGTTCCCGGTAGGTGGGTGGCCGACACCACAGAGGCGCCCACCCCGTGGCGCGCGGCCGGCGCAGCCCGGTTACCGTGGCTATGGTCAATCTCTGGCCGACCGCCACTGTCTGGCCGAATGATCCGCTCCCAACCGAACATGATCCGCTCCCAACCGAACATGATCCGCTCCCAACCGAAAAGGTGTCCGCGATGACCGACCAGACCACCCGCTCGCTGCGCTCCCGCCGTTCGAATCTGGCTGTGCCGGGTTCGAGTCCCAAGATGTTGGACAAGGCCAAGGGGCTGCCCGCCGACCAGGTCTTCATGGACATCGAGGACGCCGTGGCCCCGATCGCCAAGCCCGAGGCGCGCAAGAACATCGTCGCGGCGCTGAACGAAGGTGGCTACGAGGACAAGGTTCGGGTGGTCCGGGTCAACGACTGGACCACGCAATGGACCTACGCCGATGTCGTCGAAGTGGTCGAAGGAGCCGGTCAGAATCTCGACTGCATCATGCTGCCGAAGGTCCAGACCCCTGAGCAGATCGTGGCGCTCGACCTGCTGCTCACGCAGATCGAGAAGTCGATGGGCTTCGAGGTCGGGCGCATCGGCATCGAGGCGCAGATCGAGAACGCGCTCGGGCTGATCAACGTCGACGGCATCGCCACGGCGAGCCCGCGCGTCGAGACGATCATCTTCGGGCCCGCGGACTTCATGGCGAGCATCAACATGAAGTCGCTGGTCGTCGGGGAACAGCCTCCGGGTTATGACGTCGGCGATGCTTACCACCACATCCTCATGAGCATCCTCATGGCGGCCCGCGCCCATGACAAGCAGGCGATCGACGGTCCCTACCTGCAGATCAAGGACATCGAGGGCTACAAGCGGGTGGCCGGGCGCAGCGCCGCGCTGGGCTTCGACGGCAAGTGGGTGCTGCATCCCGGTCAGGTCGAGGCGGCCAACGAGGTCTACTCGCCCCGGCAGGAGGACTACGACCACGCCGAGCTGATCCTGGACGCTTATGAGTACTACACCTCAGCCGAAGGGGGTGCGAAGGGCGCCGTCATGCTCGGTGACGAGATGATCGACGAGGCGTCGCGCAAGATGGCATTGGTCATCTCGGCGAAGGGTCGCGCGGCAGGCATGCAGCGCACCAAGACGTTCACACCACCTGAGGCGTGACCGAAGACACACCGGACAGACACTTGGCGTTTACCTCTTGTTCATCTAAGGTGGGGGACTTGTTAACCTGCGAACGGAGGGTTCACCGTGAACCGCAACAGGCTCCAAGTGGCCTCGGGCCGCAATCCCTGGTCGTACTGGGCTTACGAGTTCCTCGACACCGACGCCAATCACCGGCCTCGGCCGCAGTGGCTGCGCCGACTACTCCCCACGCCCGGCAGGCATTCGGAGCACACGACCGCGTGACGTCGGCGGCCTGACCCATGTGTGGTCGGTACGCAGCCAGTCGGGACACCGCGACGTTGATCGAGGAGTTCCACGTCCAGCGGCCGCCTGAACACGACCTGGCCGCCGACTACAACGTCGCTCCCACCAAGGAGGTCTACGCCGTCGTCGATCGGGAATCGACTCGTGACGCCCAGCGGATGCGCGAACTGGCGATAGTGCGCTGGGGCTTGGTGCCCAGTTGGGCGAAGGATCCCCGCATCGGTTCCCGGATGATCAACGCCCGTGTGGAGACCCTCACCGAAAAGCCCGCCTACCGGCGGGCAGTCTCTCGCCGGCGGTGCCTGCTGCCCGCTGACGGCTACTACGAGTGGTACCAGTCGCCCGACCCACAGGCAGTGATAGGCAAGAGCGGTAAGCCACTCAAGCAGCCATTCTTCATCCATCCCACTGACGGATCAGCGCTGGCGCTGGCCGGGCTGTACGAGTTCTGGAAGGACCCGCAGGCGGCTGCTGATGATCCCGGCGCCTGGCTGTGGACGGTCACCGTAATCACGACATCGGCTCCCGATGATCTCGGTCGGATTCACGATCGCATGCCCATGTGTGTGCAACCCGATCAGTGGGACCCCTGGCTCGACCCGGAGGCCACCGACGGAGCTGCCGCGGTTGCCTTGCTCACTCCTGCGGCGCCCGGCTGGCTGCGGGCGGACCCCGTCAGCACCGAGGTCAACAACGTGCGCAACAACGGACCCGAACTGATCGTGCCGCTGAAGGCGGAAGAATCCAGTTGAGGCCCACGTGAGGGGATCCGGAGGCGCACATGGCTGACGCCCGCTTCACCCGCCGCATCGAGGACTTCGACTGCGGTCACTGCGGCGCCCACGTCTCGGGCGACGGCTACACGAACCACTGCCCCCGCTGTCTGTGGTCCCGCCACGTCGACGTCAATCCCGGGGACCGGGCCGCGGAGTGCGGCGGGCTGATGGAACCGGTGGCGGCCGGTATCAAGCAGGATCGGTGGTTCATCTCGCACCGCTGCGTTGTCTGTAGGTTCGTACGTCCCAATCGCAGCGATGCGCGTGACAACGCCGATGCCCTGCGATCCCTGTGGGGGCGCCCCATCCCGGATCCCAGCTGAGTCAGAACTCCTGGCGCGCTGCGAGACGCGCAAAATGGCCGTTGGTGCGCCGAAGTTCCTCGGGTGGGCCCGACTCGACGATGCGACCGTCGGACACGACCAACACCCGATCAGCGTTCTCGATCGTGGTGAGTCGGTGGGCGACCGCGATCCGGGTGATCGGCTTGGCGAGGAGCGCCTGCATGACCACCTCCTGTGTGATGTTGTCCAATGCGCTGGTCGCTTCGTCGAGCAGCAGAATGCGTGGCTTTCCGGCCAGTGCACGAGCGATCATGAGGCGCTGCCGCTGCCCGCCGGAGATGGCTCCACCACGCTCCCCGATGGGTGTATCTAGGCGATGGGGCAACTCGGCGACGTCGTCTGCGAGGCCGGCGTCCGCCAGGACCTGCCACAACTCGTCGTCGGTCAGTTGCAGTGGACCACACACGCACTCGCGCACGGTCACCCCGAAAGGGATCGAGGACTGCAGCACGGTGCCGATCTGTCGTCGAACGGCGGCGACGTCCACTTCGGCGAGATCCTTGTGGTCGTAACTGACGACGCCACTCCACGGCTCCTCGAATCCGAGGATGAGGCGCAGGATCGTGGACTTGCCGCTGCCCGAGGGGCCGACCACGGCGACGAACTCACCTGGCTCCACCGTCAAGGACAACTCCTCGAAGAGTGGGGGTCGGTCCCGGTCGTAGCCGAAGCTGACGTCCCGCAGTTCGATCGACCCCTCCAACGGCCCCGGTGGACGCCGCTCGCCGGGACGTTCGATGGGGCTGGTGGTGATCGGTGTCAGCCGCGAAAGGACGGGGCCGATCTCCCACAGGCGTACCAGGTTGGCTGTGATGAGCCCCATCGCCACCGTCAGCTGCACCACTGCGGCATACGCCGGCATGAAACGCGAGAGCGGCAGCGCCTCGCTGCCCACGACGACCACCGCGATGACCAACACGATGTTCACGAGCAGCGGACCGGCCGCCAGGATGGGTGCTGATGCGTCCGCTGAGCGCATCCGAGTCGACAGGGCTTCGATCGCCCGGCTCTGAAGCACCGACCACCGCGCCATCGCCCTGCTCTCCGCACCCGCCACTCGGATGGGGACCAAGGAGTCGGCCAGGGCGATAGTGCCGGCATCCACCTGGCTGCGGCTTTCGAGCAACTCCGCCACAGCGGCACGGGCCCGGATCTGGGCTCGCAGCGTGATGAGGACCACGATCGCCACGGCGACGGTGATGAGCAGCGCCAGCATCGGATTGATCAGCGCCAACAACACCAGATTGACCAGTCCGAAGACTGAGGTGACGATCAGGGAGGGCACACCGTCGTCGACGAGGTTACGGGCCTGCTCGATCGACAACAGCCGGTTGAGCATGTCCCCAGTGGTGATCCGCCGGAAGAACGTGGCCGGCAGCCGCAGCGCGTGGGCCATGACTCCCGGTGACAGGGTCGCATCGGACACATCTCGCAGGTGAATTACCGTCATGTTGCGGGCGAGGAAGACAACGGCCGCCCCGATGCTTCCCAGAGTGAACGCCAGCAGGATCGCGATCACCAGTTCGCGTTCCCCCTGCGGAAGCGCGTACGAGAACAGCGCGCCGGTGGCCAGTGGGAGCAGCAGTGCGGCGGCACCCCCGAGAGCCGACAGGACCAGTAACTCCCACAGCCGCACTCGCTGGCGCGCCAACGACCACCAGACCAGTGCGCGCCACGAACGATCGTCCGGCAGATCCCCGGTGATGGTCACGCCCTCGGGCGGCAGTGCCGAACCGCGCCGCAGGCGGCGGAATCTCCGTGTCTCCGGGGTCACGATCGTCGTGCCGTTGTGTCCGGGCAGCACGGCGACGGCATCCGATCCGCTGCCCGCCACCACCGGCCCCGACAGTTCCCGCCACCATTCCTCCCCCGCAGGTACGGGGTAGGTCATGAGGTCGGAGGCGGCGGCGATCGCGTCGCCGGGGGAGAGGTTCTGCTCGACCTCGGCATGAGGGCGACGCACTTCCACCCCGATCGACGCCCCCGCAACCGAGTAGGCGTCGGTGAGCGGATCCGCGAAGTGGCGCCCCGCGGTCGCGATCCGCGCCGGCGTGGCCGCGGCGGAAATCACCTCGATGGTCTGCTGATTGGGGTCCCGCTCAGCCATGGATCAACTCCGCGAACTGGCCGCGGCGCTTGATGTCGTCGTACTGGCCCCGTTGCACGACGCGACCGTCCTCGATCACCAGGATCTGGTCAGCGTCACGCACGGTGCTCAACCGGTGAGCCACCACCAGGCAGGTACAGCCACGGCGCCGCAGGTTCGCCTCCACTTCGGCTTCCACGACGGGATCCAGTGCGCTGGTGGCCTCGTCGAGGATCAGGATCGTGGGGTCCGTGACCAACGCCCGCGCGATCGCCAGGCGTTGCATCTCGCCGCCACTGAAACCGCTGTCGCGCCCTGTGACGACCGCGTGGTACCCGCCGGCCCGAGAGGACGGCGGACTCGATGCAGGCGTCCTGAGTGGCCGTGCGCACCTGCTCGTCGCTCACTGAGTCGTCCCACATGGTGAGGTTCTCGCGGATCGTCCCAGGGAACAGCGTCGACTCCTGAGGGACGTAGGCGATCTCCGCTGTTCGGGCAGCGCGTGGCACCAGCAGGCGGGGGGTGCCGTCGAGCAGGACCTCACCGCGCCAGGGACGCAACTCACCGATCACCAGGCGGGCAATCGTGGTCTTGCCGCTGCCGCTGCTGCCCACCAGCGCCAACCGGGTACCGGCGGGGACAGACAGATCGAGGGAGTCGATGAGGGGTACGCCCGCGCGGTCGTAGCCGAACGAGATGTCCCGCAGTTCGATCCCACCGCGTAGGGTCTGGGGTGCCGGGCGGTCATCGATCTCGATCACCTCGGGGTCCAGGGGGACACTCAGCAAGGTGTCGGTCTGGTCAGCGGCGCTGACGACGAACTGGAACAGAACCCCGAACCACACCAACTGCGCCAGTGCGTCCAGGAGCAGGACAGCGAAGGCCTGGGCAGCGACCACTGTCCCGAGCGAGGTGTCGCCGTTCATCACCAGCAGACAGCCGACCGCGAGTACCGCACCGAGCCCCAGGGCGGTTGCGGTGGCGGGGATGAGCACAATCCACTGGTTGACGACACCCAACCTGCTCAACGCCCGCGCCGTGCGGCGCCGCGCGGCTGCCCACCGGGAGAAGGCGAACTGCTCCCATGACGCCGCCTTGATCGATTCGATCGAACCCACCACTTCGGCGGTGATGCTCGACAGGCGCACCAACTCGTCGTCTGCCAAGGTCTGCACACTGCGACGTCTGCGCAGGACCACCAGGGACAGTAGGACCGATGCGGCCGCGACTGTGGTGGCTGCCAGGCCCACGCGCAGGTTCAGCACCAGCAACGCCAGCGAGAACACCACGGCGTTCAAGACGTTCACACCGGCGAGAGGCAAGAGCAGGCCACCTTGGTAGGACAGTCGCTGCCGCAGGTTCAGTCGGGCGATCAAGTCACCGGCGCCGAACCGGGCCACCTCGGGGGGTGGCATGTTCAATGTGTGCCACATGAAGCCGACTTGTCCGGTGCGACTGAGATGAAGCACGAACAACCGCAGGACGGCGTATTGCAGGGCGATGATGGTCCCGCTGACCAGCGCCGACCCGATAAGCCCGATGAGCACCGGAGCCACCCAGAGCTCATCACCTGCCACCAGGTAGCGATCGACGAAGAGGCGCAACAGGAGGGGGACCGCCAGGGTCGGGACCAGTCCTGCGAGGGCAGCCACGAACAAGAAGATCATCGTATTGCGGCCACGCCCGAGCAGGTGAAGGATCCCGCGCCACGGTCCGCGGGCAGCCAGGAAGCTTCCGGTGGGACGGCCGTTCTCGGCGACGCCGTAAGTCGCCAGGGTCACCGCGCGCTTTTGGTCGGCGCTCAGGCCGTCGAGTCCTGCTTCGGTCGCGGCGACATCCGCCTCGGCGACGGGGCGACCCAGCCGGTTGAGGGTAACCGTGACGTCGGCGGCGGTACTCACGGCACGATCCGCTCGATCACGGCCGGTTCGTCGATCACCACGGTCACGTCTGCCAGCAGCCCGGCATTCACCGGCTTGTCTGGACCGTCTCCCACAGTCCACAGGTAGCCGCTGGGGGTGTCGGCGATGGTCAGCTGCACCGTGACCTCTCCGACTGGTCCCTGGGCCAGGAAGTAGTCGGTCAGAGCGACGTTGTCCCCCAACAGGGTCAGCAGCCGACCCCGATTGGCCGGGGCGGGTGATGTGGCGATGACCTTGCCCTCGATGTATCCGTACTGTGCGCGCGGCACGTTCGAGGGTGACACCAGAGCGCGCATGCCGGTCTCGACGAGTTCTTGGGTGGCCGACGGGAGAAAGCCCTTCGCCTGCTGTGCACCCCCTTCGGGGTCCATGGTCAGCAGCGGTTCCCCGCCCTCGGTGGATCGACCCGGTCGCGCGAGGACATCGATGACGAGGCCGTCCTGCGGAGAACTGACCGGGTCTGTGCCCTCGGCGGTGCGAACCGTCACCAGGGTCTGCCCGGTCTGCACCTCGTCGCCGGGTGCCACCAGGACCCGGTCGACGATGCCGATGACGCTCGTGCCCAGCTCCGCGTAGCCGCCTTCGGGCAGGATGATGCCGCGCCCCGTGACGGTCTCGGGCGCCCGCCCGAACAACGCCCACAGCACCGCGGCGCCGACGAGCAGGCAGACGCCGACGAGTGCTATCACGAGCCGGTGAGGAGTCAGCGAACTGCGGTTGGCGATCTCCTGGGTCGGATCTGCCGGGGCGGTCGCCATGATTCCTGATGGTAGGCGCAACGGCAGTAGCGCTCACGGTGATTGGTCGCTCCCAGACACGCTGGCAGACTGACGCCGTGGAGTCGTCGATCGACCGGGAGCACCTCACCCGCGAACTACTGTCCGGTTTCGCTGGGGCTCCGGGACGTTCGGTCCACCTGCGAGTCCGGACACCCACTGAGACCGCCGAGTTCGGTGTCCATGCAGATGTACCGCGACCCGCAGCGAGTCTGCTCAAGTTGCCGCTGGCGATGGCCGCCGAGTCCGCCGGGCTCGCGGAACCCGGGCGGCGGATCCCGGTCGGGCGTATCGGTGTAGGCGACAGTGCGCTGCTGAACATCCTCACCGCGGACACGGCGTTCACAGTCACCGAGTTGATCGGCATCACGATCGGACTGAGCGATAACGACTGCGCGCGCTGGCTTCTGGGCGAGGTGGGCATCGCCGCGGTTCGCGATGCCGTCGCTGCGGCGGGCTGTGACGCCACAACTGTGGCGACCGAGTCCGGGCGCATCCCACTGGTGGGGATGACCACGGCGCGCGACAGCGTCAGGCTCATCGAGCGGGCCACCGACACCGGCAGGTACCCCGTCACCGCGCATGCGCTGCGTCACAACATCCACGCCTCAAGAGTGCCGCTCGGAGTCGAGGAGCAGGACATCACGATCGCCCACAAGGGTGGGACATTGACCGGCGTCGCCCATGATGCCGCGGTCCTCGACTGCGATCGGGGGCAAGTGATCGTGGCTTTCCTCAGCGACGCCCAGCACGACACCCTGGTCACGGGCTACGAGATGGGCTTGTGCACCCGCGGAGTTCTGCAGACCTGGGGCCTGTCGGTGCGGCGCACCAGTGGACTGACATGACCGACCCTGTCACGCCGTCGGGCCCGGGTCGGTCACATGTTCCGCCGGGCCACCCTTACTCTCCGATTCCATCGACGGCCGATGTGGAACGCGCATTGACCGTCGCGGAGTCGACACCATCTCATCTGGTCGGGCTCGATCTCCGGGAACAGCAGCAGATGGAGTTCCTGACCTCACTCCAGTCGTTGTACCAAGACCTGGACCTCCCGTTCGCCCCAGGCGAGGGCCGGTTCTTCCTGGACAACACCTGGTTCACGTATGGGGATGCTGTGGGTTACGCACTCATGCTGCGACACGACCCACCGAGCCGGGTGATCGAGGTCGGCTCGGGATTCAGTTCGGCGCTGGCCCTCGATGTGGCCGAGCGGTTCCTCGAGCCCCAACCTCGTTTCACATTCATCGATCCGGACCCAAGTCGGTTGGCGGACCTGGCCCGACCGGCGGACCTCACCGATCGCGTGGTCATCGACGAGGTGCAGAACGTTCCGGTGGCCCGGTTCGCCGAGTTGAACTCCGGCGACATCCTGTTCATCGACAGCAGTCACGTTCTGAAAGCCGGATCAGATGTCCAGTTCCTGTTCGATCAGGTGTTCCCGGTTCTGGCTGCGGGCGTGCGTGTCCATATCCATGACGTCTTCTACCCGTTCGAGTACCCCAGCAGTTGGCTCAGATCCGGAACCGCCCTGAACGAGGCCTACGCCGTGCGTGCGTTGCTGCTCGGCGGCAGTCGGTTCCAGGTACTGCTGTTCAACTCCTATCTCGTGCGGTTCCACCGCGAGTGGTTCGAGCGCCACATGCCCCTGTTCCTAGGTGGCGATTACCCCACGGGCGGCATCTGGCTGCGGGTGCAGGAACCCGGCAGCGGGCCCGCGCACACCGGCTAGGTTCTTGCCTGTGCGATTCGTCAGATGGGCCGCTGCCTCAGCGGCGGCCGCAGTGGCCGCAGTGATCGGCATCAACCTGTACGTGCTGTGGTCGGCCCGAAGCCGGACCATCACGGATCTGGACGACTTGCCCCATCGCGCCGTGGGGGTGCTGCCGGGGTGCAGTGAGTGGAACGTCACGGGGGTGCGCAATCCCCATTTCGTCGTCCGGACCCAGGCGGCATCGGACGTGTTCGGCGGCCCACAAGGTGGACCGGATGATTCTGTCTGGAGGTGCTCCGGAGGTCGCGGAGATGCGGGCGGAGTTGGAGCGGCGCGGGCATTCCCCTGATGTGTTGATCGACGACGTCCAGGGGTTGAACACGGAGGCATCCGTGCGTAACGCCTTGCCCTACGGCCCCTTCACGCTGGTGGGGGAGGAGTACCACATGCCGCGGGCTTTGCTGCTGGCGCGGCGCAACGGGGCCGATGCCATCGCGTTCGTGGTGCGGTACCAGACCTCGCACTTGCGCGTGCTACGTCGTTGTCTGAAGTACCGCAGGATTCCCGCGCGGGAGCGGGATTGGATCGCACGGGTGAAGGACTTCGTCACCGGGTAGTCGACCGGTGTCTTGGGTCCCACTGGTCACCGAGGCAGGAGGCGCGACGATCAAGGGTCAGTCCGCGCGGATCTCCGTGCGGCGCACGGTCAGAGTCGTGAATCCCGCCGTCACCCGCACTTCGGTGATGCTGGTCATGATGCGTTCACGAAGTTCATTCGGCGCGGTGCGACAGCCGCAGGAACTGGCGATGCGCCAGCGCAGATCCTGGTACTCGGAGTACTGCTCCAAGCACGGTGGGCAGGTCTCCAAGTGATGCTGCAGTTGCGCGAAGAGTTCGGGGCTCATCTCGGCATCGATGAACTCGTCGAGATGCTGCAGCGTCTCCAGGCAATCGGGGTCGTCTTCGCAGGCCATCAGTCCACCTCCGTCCCGCTGGGTACCAGACCCTGTTCGCGTGCGTAGTCACCGAGCATTTCGCGCAGGAGCTTGCGGCCCCGGTGCAGCCGGGACATGACGGTTCCGACCGGAGTGCCCATCTTCTCGGCGATCTCCTTGTAGCTCAGGCCGTCGACATCGGCGTACAAGACCGCCGTGCGGAAGTCATCGGGAAGAGCGCGCACCGCTTCGGCGATCGTGGGGTCGGGAAGACGCAGCATGGCCTCCACATCCGCCGGGCGCAGGCCCTCGGTCGGTTGCACGCCCGCCTGCACCATCTGCCAGTCCTCCAAGTCGCCACTGGCTTGCGTGGGTTGGCGCTGTTTCTTGCGGTAACTGTTGATGTAGGTGTTGGTCAGGATGCGCCACAACCAGGCCTTGATGTTGGTGCCGTCCTTGTATTGATGGAACGCGGAGTAGGCCTTGACGAACGTCTCCTGCAGGAGGTCCTCCGCATCCGCTGGGTTGCGGGTCATTCGCAGGGCGCCGCCGTACAACTGGTCGAGATAGGGCAGGGCGTCGCGCTCGAAGCGAGCCTTGCGTTCGGCCTCGGATTCCTGGGCGGGCTGGGTGTCCATCACGGCAAAGCCTACGGGGTGATCGGTTCGGATCGCCGGGCCGGGGAATGGCACCAGGTGCGGAGAGCGCACATATTCCTTGGGAACCGGCGCGTCCGTTCCCGCCATCAGTGTCGTCGCCATTGCCACTGAAATGCTCCTCGTCGCCATAGGGCTTCGCGCCGCTGGGCATCGGTTGATGCCCAGTTCTGCAACGTTCCTCGACGTCTTCGACGTTCTGCAACGTTCCTCGACGTCTTCGACGTCTTCGACAAGGGCCACAACGTCATCGTTGGTCGCGGGCATTCCCTGGGTTCAGTGGGTCTGCCTGTCTCACAGCAGCATTCCGCGCCCGCCGGAGCGGTTCAGCAGTACCCGGCGTGCAGTCTCGAACAACACGAGCCCGACTTCGTCACGTGTGACCGTCGCCTTCTTCGGGATGGCGAAAGAGTGGTCTGCCCACGGGGCCGAGACGACCAGAGCGGCCGCATTGTGTTCCGCGAGCTCGTCGGCGATCTCCAGTGGCGTGCCGAAGGTGTCGCGATCGCCCTGAACGACGGTCACGGGACAGTGGTGGCTGGCGGCGACCAGCTCATCGATGCGGGTGGGGCTGGGACGCCCGGGTCGATGCAGGGGAAACGCGAGACACAAGACGGCGTCCGCGCCCAAGGCGCCCGCTGTCCGACAGGCGATGCGTGCGCCCGTGCTGCGACCGCCGATGACGAGGCGGCGCAGGGCATCTCCGGAGCGCTTGATGTCGGTGACGACTTCGCGGAAAGCCGCATCTGCCTGGTCGGCGGAGGGGCCGACCTTCTTGCCGGACACGCGCCATGGTTGTTCGACCAGGAACACGTCGACTCCGATGCGCGGCAGATCGTGGGCCAGTCGCTGCAGATCCCATGCGTCGATGCCGCCGCCGGCCCCGTGCCCGAGTGCCAGCGTGGCCCGCGGGACCCCCCGGCGCACGGCAAACTGGTGCGTACGGGCCAGCCCCACGGTTGTCTCGATGTCCTCGATGCGGTCGGCGGTGGGCATGTCTCCATAGTTGCCCCCTGGACCGCGGTCCGCTACGTGGGGGGGCCGCCTGCCTTGGCCGCCTGGCCGCGGAGCTGCTTGGTGATTACCCGCAACACCATGGCCGGTGAAGTCCGGAACGATCGCCACGCGGCACGGGCTGTCGCCGGCGCGACGATCAGCGGATCGTTGTGGTCGAGGCCGCGCAGGATGTCCACCACCAACTTGTCCAGTTCGTAGACACCGCCAGGCAGCGCCTGGGCCATCTCGCGGACTGGTTGCCTGATCGTCACTGGGGGCAGATCGTCGGGCATCTCCTTGTCCAGGATCGGAGTGTCCGTGAATCCCGGACACAGCGCCGAGAAGCGAACACCGCGATCGGCGAACTCCACGCGCAGCGACAACGTCATCCCGACTACGGCATGTTTGGTGGCCGAGTATGGGGCGAGGAAGGGCGCGGGCACGAGGCCGGCCAATGACGCCGTGTTCACGATGTGACCGTCGCCTTGACGGACCATGTGTGGCAGGGCCGCTGTCACGCCGTGCACGACTCCGCGCAGATTCACGTCGATGACGCGGTCCCAATGCGCGACATCCAACTCCAGGGATTCGCCGCCGACACCGATGCCGGCGTTGTTGAACATGACGTCCAGGCGGCCGGTGCGCGCGACTGTGTCGTCCACCAACTGTCGGACCGCGGCTGCGTCGCGGACGTCCAGTTCGGCGCCGATGACCGACGCTTGTGTGGTCCGGCTGAGAGTGTCGGCGAGTGCCTCGGCCCCGGACACGTCGATGTCGGCGAGCACGAGAGTGTCCCCACGCCGGGCCAGCGCCCGGGCCAGGCCGGCGCCGATGCCGGAGGCGCCCCCGGTGATGATGACGGTGCGCGACACGGAATCAGGAGTTGGGGCGCTTGCCGCCGTTGGCGGGTTTGTTCTTGCGTGCGCGGCGCTTGCGGGCTCGTTGGCTCATGATGCTCTCCTCGTTGTGGTTCTAAGTGGGAGTGATGTGCGCCAGACTAGCCCTGACGGTGGATGCGGACGGAGGTGACTCGACTCAAGCCCATGAAGGTTCCTTCCGAAACCCCTGACGTGACAACTCCTGCCCCGGAGATGGCGGCGCGCTGGCAACAGCAACCTCGCAGCGGACCACAGTCGGTGATGCCCTATCTGCGCGCCCTGATTGACTCGGGGGGGTCCGACTTGCATTGCAAGGTGGGCTCACCCCCCAGGATTCGCGTCGATGGTCGGCTGCGCCGACTCGATGCGCCGGTGCTCACCGCCAGCGACACCGAACACATGGTGCACGAAGTGCTCCGCAGCGATCTCGTCGACTCCTTCGAGACCACCAACGAAGCCGACTTCGCCTACGCCATGGAACGGGTCGGTCGGTTCCGCGTGAACGCATTCCGACAGCGCGGAACCGCCGGACTGGTGTTCCGTTCAGTGGCGATCGGAGCCACACCACTGTCCGATTTGGCCCTGCCCGACGTAGTGGCACCGTTGGCGCTCGAACCGCGCGGACTGGTGTTGGTCACAGGACCCACCGGGTGCGGCAAGACGACCACGCTCGCCGGCATGGTCGATCACATCAACGTCAACCGTGAGGTTCACGTCGTCACCATCGAGGACCCGATCGAGGTGATCCACGAGGACAAGATCGCGATGATCAATCAGCGTGAAGTCCACGTGGACACAGGTAGTTTCGCCAACGCCATGCGCGCAGCCATGCGCCAGGACCCCGACGTCATCATGGTCGGTGAGATGCGGGACATCGAGACGGTGCGGGCTGCCATCTCGGCTGCTGAGACGGGTCACTTCGTCATGTCGACCTTGCATACGGTGGACTCCGAGGAGACAGTGACGCGCATCATCGACTTCTTTCCTCCCCACGAGCAGCGCCAGGTCCGCCTGAGTCTCGCCGGGGCCCTGCGGGGAATCCTGTGTCAGCGACTGGTGCCCAAGGCGGATGGAACCGGGCGCGCGGCAGCGATGGAGGTCTGCATCAACACCGGTCGGGTCGCCGACGCGGTGAGCGATCCTGACAAGACATCCATGATCGGGCAGCTGGTCGCCGAGGGCGGCTACTACGGAATGCAGACCTTCGACCAGCATCTGACGAAGTTGTTCGCCGACGGAGTCGTCAGCCTCGATGCTGCCCTGGCATCGTCCAGCAACCCCCACGACCTCATCGTGGAGTTGCGTCGACTCGGCCTCGTTCAGTAACGACTCAGTCGCTCTCCGTCAGAGCCCCCACTGCGGTTCCTGGTGAGTATGGGTAGGTTTGCTCCCATGAGTGACATTCAGGTGGGGGATTCGGCCACCCTCGAGTTCGTGGTGGGGCCCGAGGACACCGCCGTGGCGCTGGGAAGTGGCGACGTCGATGTGCTCGCCACCCCACGAGGGATCGCGTGGGTCGAGGCAGCCACTTGCGCCGCCGTAGCCGAGCGACTCGAACCTGGCGAGACCACCGTGGGAGTCCGGGTGGTTGTCGACCACGTCAAGCCCTCACGGGTGGACGACACTGTTGTTGTCACGGCAGTCGTCGCGCTGACCGAGCGGCGCAGATGCGTATTCGACGTCGCACTCGTGAATCTCGATGGATCGACCGCCCTGTTCGGTGTCATCGACCGCATGGTCGTGGACAAGGCCGAGTTCGGGGGATGATCGACTCGGTTCGGTCGGTCACACGCCTGTCGTGCTGCGCGGATAAGCGATATCGGTGTCCGTGAGCACATTCACCAGGTAGGGCACTCCTGATGCGAACGCACGGTCGAGCGCCGGGCCGATGTCTCCGGGATCGCTGACCGTCTCACCGGCGCCGCCCAGCGCACTCGCGACCTCGTCGTAGCGGGTCGGGAGCAGGTCGGCGATGACGTCGTACCCGTAGAGGAACTTCATCGGGTGCTTCTCCAGCGCCCACGACTTGTTGTTGCCCACGACCATCACCACCGGCAGGTCATGACGCACGAGGGTGTCGATGTCCATCAGCGAGAAGCCCGCTGCGCCGTCGCCGAGCAGCAACACGATCTGGCTGCCCGGATGTGCGACCCGCGCCGCCATGGCGTAGCCCAGTCCAGTGCCGAGGCAACCGTACGGACCTGGGTCCAGCCAGCGGCCCGGCCGCATTGGTTCGATGTAACGACCGGCGAAGGATACGAAATCGCCGCCGTCGCCGATCACCACTGCGTCGTCCGCCAAACGGGGGATGAGTTCCCCATACACACGGGCCGGATGGATGGGGTCGGCGCTGCTGGCGAGGTCCGGCGCGTCCGCCGCCACCGCGGCACGGTGGCGCTCGAGTAATTCCCGGGTCCAGCCGCGGTGATCGGTGGTCTCATGCCTCCCGTAAGCTGCGCCGATGCCGTGCAGGATCGCCCCGAGATCCCCCGCCACCTGTGCTGCCAGATCCACATGCGCCGCGATGTGGGACGCGGAGTCAGCGATATGCACGACCAGGGCCGGTGGTGCATCGCCGGCGCCGCCGAAGCGCCCGTATCCGAGCCGGAAGTCCAGGGGTGCCCCCACCACGACGACAAGGTCTGCGGACGCGAATGCCGCGGAGCGCGCCCGCGTCACCAGGCAGTCGTGCCCGCGCGGCAGGATCCCGCGCCCCATACCGTTGGCGATCACCGGCAGACCCAGTTCCTCGACGACCTCGCGGGCGATCACCTCGGCGCCGCCGGCCCAGACATCCCCGCCCAGCACCAGCACCGGCCGCTGTGCGCTGGCGAGCAACTCGGCCACGTGCTGGACAGCCGCGGAGTCGGGTTCGGCCGCGGCATCAGGAACACCCCGCGGAGGAGTCGACTCCCCGTGCGAGAACAGCACGTCCATCGGAACATCGACGAACACGGGTCCGCGGTGCGGGGTGCCGGCCACCCGGAAGGCGCGGTCGATTTCGCTGCCGACCTGCGCCGGTTCCGAGACGGTGAACGCCGCTTTGGTGACACTGTCCACCAGCGGCGGATGATCGAGTTCCTGCAAAGCCCCCGTACCCCACCGTCCTGCCGGAGAGCGGCCGCCCAGAACCACCATGGGCGATCCGTTGAACCAGGCCCCGGTGATGGCGCTCACGGTGTTGGTGACTCCAGGGCCCGCCGTGACGACCGCGAGGCCAGGGGTCCGGGTCAACTTGCCGGTTGCCTCCGCCGCGAAAGCGGCGGTGGCCTCGTGACGGACGTCGATGAGGCGCATCGGCCCCTCACGTTCGGCGCGCCGGGTGTCACCCGCAGTCGCAGCCACGGCGTCGGCCCCGCCTACGGCGGCGTCATACACGGGAAAGACGTGCGCACCGGACAGCGTCCACATGACGTCCTGCCCGTGAGCAGCGGCAGCCGCGACGACATGAGTGCCGCCGTGCCCTGAAAGGGTCGATTCCGGGGTGTTGTCGGTCATGGCCCGAACACTACCCACCGGGGATCAGCGGCGACTCAAGCCGTGCTCGCGGTCGCGGCCGTGTTGAATGTGGCCATGACCACCGTCGCCGTCGTCACGTGCCTGACCATGCCCGAACCGGATCCCGACCAGGACCTGTTGATGAGCGCTCTTTCCCGTGTGGGTGTGGAGGCGGAGCTGGTCGCCTGGGACGATCCCGCTGTCGAATGGCGCAGTTTCGGACTGGCCGTGATCCGATCCACCTGGAACTACATCGATCACCTGGCGCGCTTCACGTCGTGGGTGCATTCGACGGCTTCCGTCACCACCTTGCTCAACCCTGCCGCCGTCATCACCTGGAACACCCACAAGGGGTATCTGCAGAACCTGGCCGACCGGGGTGTACCGATCGTGCCGACCGCGTGGCTGCCCCAGGGCTCGACCACCCGGTTGGCGGAGGTCATGGATGACAACCTGTGGTCCGATGTCGTCGCCAAACCCGTCGTGGGCGCCGGCTCCTACCTGACAGAGCGCATCCGCGACCCGGAGTCCGCCGACGCTGTGGCCTTCTGGAACCGCCTCACCTCCGAGCGGGAAGCCATGGTGCAGCCCTACATGCCGTCGGTCGAGGAGTACGGGGAACGGTCGGTCATCTGGATCGACGGCGAACTCACCCACGCCGTGCGCAAGAGCCCTCGACTCGGTGACGATCCGGAGTCGGTGTCCGAAGCGCTGCCCATCAGCTCGACCGAACGGGAGGTCGCCCAGGAGATCGTGGCCGACATCCCCCACGAACTGCTCTATGCGCGGATCGATCTGATCCGCGACGACCATGACCAGCCGCTACTGGCCGAACTCGAACTCGTGGAGCCGTCGTTGTTCCTCAAGCAGAGCCCCGCCGCCACGGAGCGACTGGTCCGCGCCATCAACTCGCGGGTGGCCGCCGTCAACTGACTTCCGCGATGATCGCGATCTCCCAGCCGTTGTCGCCCGCCACGGATGTGATGCGCATAGGCAGCGGCGGAGCTGTCTTGCGCTTCTCCCCGGGGGCTTCGTACCCGGCGTTGAAGGATACGAACGGAGCCAGATAGTCCACCGTCGCACCGTCCGCCGGATCGAGACGGACTCCGTAGTACCCGTCCCCCTGCAACTGCGGCAGATAGACCCCGACGGAAACCGTGCGGGGTGGACTCGAGTCGCCGATCATCTTGGTGTCCGTCGTGAAAACGGTGGCGGAGTACGGCTGGCCCGCAGTTGTCACGCCGATCGACTCGGCGGTCCGTGTCCCTCTTTCGGGGAATCCCATCTGAGGGTCGAACACCGAGACCTGCACTTCATCGGTCCCGAGTCGATCCCGCGGGTCGGTGACGGACACGGTGAATTCGTTGTTGAACGTGGCGGTCCCGCAGGCCGTGAGAGACAGCGCGGCGATCAGGGACCCCAACGCCCCAGACAGTACCCGGCGAATCATGGGACCTCCGTGCGATACGTTCGGCCGGTGGCTCACCTGCTGCTCACCGGCGCCACGGGCATGGTCGGTCGAGAGATTCTCGCACGCGCCGTCACCGGCGGCCGGTACTCCGACGTCTCGTGCCTGGTCCGCCCCAGCGACACCCAGTCCGCGCAGGAGCGACTCGACCAACTGTGCCGCCGCATGGGCGTTCCCACCGGAGTGCGCGCGATCGCCGGCGACGTCCGAGAACCCGGTCTGGGCGTACCCGCCCGGAACCTGACGGGTGTCACCCACGTGATCCACAGCGCCGCGTCGGTGTCCTTCGACCTCCCCATCGCGCAGGCCCGCGCCATCAATGTCACCGGCACCGCCAACCTCCTGGCCGCGTGTCGTCGGCTCCCGGCGCTGGAACGCATCGACGCGATCTCCACCTGCTACGTCGCTGGACGTCGCTCCGGACTCGTGTTCGAGGCGGACCTCCAGCGCCCGGTGGCCGGTTTTCACAACACCTACGAACAGACCAAGTTCGAGTCCGAGGAACTGCTGCGCGCCGCCATGTCCGATCTGCCCATCGCAGTGCACCGGCCGTCGATCGTCGTCGGGGACTCGCGCACCGGCGCGACGGGGGCGTGGAAGGTCCTGTACTGGCCGCTGAAGGTCATCGCCCGGGGATGGCTGCCGGTAGTGCCGTTCGATCCTGACTGCACGCTGGACATCGTTCCGGTGGACTTCGTCGCGGATGCGGTACTGGGGCTGGCGGCAGATGCTCACACCCTGGGGGG
The DNA here is from genome assembly GCA_037045355.1 of Candidatus Nanopelagicales bacterium. Lineage (NCBI taxonomy): Bacteria > Bacillati > Actinomycetota > Actinomycetes > Candidatus Nanopelagicales > Candidatus Nanopelagicales bacterium. Next base: position 295,129 of record JBAOHO010000008.1, read on the forward strand.
AACATTTCACCTGGCCGCGGGGCCCGACCGCGACACCACCACGGGGGAGTTGTTCGGACACGTGTTCCGACTCCTCGAGCGGCGCCCGCCGATGCTCGTCCCTCCCGCCCTTTTCCGAGCGACCATCCGACCTGCCCTGATGTTGGCGCCGTCGCCACGATTGCGACGCACGCTGGCCACCGGCCTCGTCTACCGCCCGTACCTGGAACTGCGGTTGCAGTTCGACACGTCGGGGGCGGACCGGCACCTGGCGCCGCTGGGGATCGATTGCCCGCCCGTGACGAACTACATCGACACTGTCGTGCGCACCGCCATCGAATCGGATTTCGGCAACCGCGACGGACACTGAACCGCCCGGCATGCTGTGAGGTCAGGGCCGGGACTGTCGCAAGACGCCAAAACCTGGTAACCACCGAGGTATGGCGTCATGGGAGAGCGTGGTCCGCACTCGGACGGAACTGTCCGCGGCCGAACGTGAGTACCTGTCGGCCCTGATCCGAGAGTGGTCACTCCTCGCCGACCTGAGCTTCTCGGATTTGGTTCTGTTCGTGCGCACCTGGGACGCGGCCGGCTGGTACGTCGCCGCGCATGTTCGCCCATCGACTGCCCCCACCGCCATGACCGAGGACCTGATGGCCGCCTTCCTGCCGCGCTCCCAGGCTCTCACCCTCGAGCGGGCGCTGCAGTCGGCAGAACCCGCCCGCGGTGGTGGTGACCGTGCGGTTCGGTTGGGCAGCGCCAAAGTGCCCGAGCCGATCGAAGCCATACCGGTGCCCTTCGACGGCCAAGTCGTGGCCGTCATCGCCCGGTACAGCCAGATCGATCAACGTCGGCTCGGCGAACTCGAACGTCAGTATCTGAGTGCCAGCGATGTTCTCCTCGGCATGATCGCGCGAGGTGAGTTCCCGCTACCGACCGGTGGTCTGCTGGGTGGTGACGCACCACGCGTGGGCGACGGGCTCTTGCGCTTGGATGCCGACGGGTGCATCAGATACGCGTCTCCCAACGCTCGTACCTGTCTGCGCCAGTTCGGGATCGGTGACCTGCCCGCCGACTCCCACCTCGCCGACGAATTGGTGCTGTCAGCGCGTCGGCATGAACCCGTCGACCAACTGCAACTGCGGATCGCCGCCGGCGAGGTCGCCGGCGAAGCCGAGTTCTCGTCGCCCACCGCGATTCTGACTCTGCGATCGCTGCCCTTGCGCGACAGTCGGGGACCGGCCGGGGCCGTCGTGCTCGTCCGAGACGTCTCCGACGTCCGCCGTCGGGAGCGGGCGCTGTTGTCCAAGGACGCCACGATCCGGGAGATCCACCACCGGGTGAAGAACAACCTGCAGACCGTGGGGTCGCTCCTGCGGCTGCAGGCACGCCGACTTCCCGACGGAGCGCCGCGCTCCGCGCTGCTGGACGCTGTCGCCCGCGTCAGCACGATTGCATTGGTCCATGACTCCCTGTCGCGCAGCCCGGGTGAACAGGTCGACTTCGATGAGATCTCGCGGCGAGTGCTGGCTATGGCCCGCGATGCGGCGGCCGCCCAGGACCGGCAGCCACGCGTGAGCGTCGCCGGGTCATTCGGGGTTCTGCCGTCGACGGTCGCCACCCCTCTGGCCATGGTCTTCGCGGAGATCCTGCTCAACGCGATGGAGCACAGCGGTGCCGACCATGTGCTGGTGCGGGCCGAACGAGAGAGTGCCGAACTGGTGTTGGAAGTCGCTGATGACGGTCGAGGATTCGATCCGGAGACCGCGGCGGGTCTGGGCTTGCAGATCGTCCGGACCCTCGTGACAGATCAGTTGGGCGGGACCTTGGAGATCACGAGTGGGCCTGGTCGCGGGGAGGAGGGCCGCAGGGAGGAGCGTCGCGGGGAGGAGGGTCGTCCAGAGGTAGCCAAGATGGCCACCGAAGTGACCATCTCATGTCCGCTCTGAGTTCGGTCCGCTCTCGGCTCAGGTCCCGCTCTTGGCTCAGGTCCGCTCTCGGTTCAGGTCCGCTCTCGGTTCAGGTCCGCTCTCGGTTCAGGCGGTGCGGGCGCGCTCGCGGGCCCGACGGCGCTTCAGGGAGCGGCGCTCGTCTTCGCTCAGACCGCCCCACACGCCGGCATCCTGGCCGGTCTCGATCGCCCAGTTGAGGCAGGGCTCTGCGACATCGCAGGTGTTGCAGACGCGCTTCGCGTCATCGATCTGTTGCAGGGCAGGACCTGTGTTCCCGATGGGGAAGAACAGCTCGGGCTCTTCATCACGGCAGGCGGCGGAGTGGCGCCAGTCCATGCGGTCCTCCTCAGGTGCTCCCGGACTGTCCGGAAACGCATGTGAAACGATTCACGAGCAAGGCCGAGCAGCAGCACGCACCAGGTGTGTTGCGGTTGCTACCAGACCCCCACGTTGTCGGCTCCAGACCGACTCCTTAAGGGTTTCAGGTTCCCCGAGACCACACAAGAGCAACAGCCAGCGTGGCCGCCCATGTGCGTGAGGTGTTCGTCACACCTGTTTGCCATCAGGGTTGCGAGGGCTGCCCCGGTTCGGCGTTGATGCGGTCCATGACCACACCGCCGAGGCCGATCACAGCCGCCGCCGTGATCACCACCCCGGCGGGGACGGCGCCGCCGGTACCGGTGGCCAGCGGGATGCCCACGGTCAGGGCCAGCAGCTGGACGACGACAAAAGGAACGGTGGACCACCCCGTGCCGCGCCAACGTCCCACGGCCAAGGCCAGCACGCCGGCCCCGAACAGTGCGAACACGAGGATCTCGACCGTGACCCCGGCCGGAGACGATACCTCGACGGGCCCTTGCAGGCCCGATGTCACGGCTACCCACGTGATGCTGCCCGCGTAACCGAGCAAGGTCAGCCCCTCGGCCGCGGCGATCACGGCTGTCACAGCCCGTGCGGTCGGCGGCATGGGAACCAGCGTAGGTCAGTACTACCCTCGGCGGATGCGCGGACTTCTTGTCGTCAACCCGAACGCGACTACGACCAACGAGCGTGTCCGCGATGTCATCGTGTCGGCATTCCGCAGCGAGGTCGATCTCGACGTCGTCATGACCACGCACCCCGGCCATGCCCGGGAGTTGGGGGAGCAGGCATTGCGGGATGGACTCGATGTCGTCATCACCCTCGGGGGGGACGGCACGATCAACGAGGTCGTCAACGGCTTGCTGGTCGATGGACCCGGCCCCAAGGTCCCGGCTCTCGCCACAGTGCCGGGCGGATCGGCGAACGTCTTGGCTCGGTCCACCGGCCTGCCGCGAGACGCCGTGGAGGCGACCGGCGTGTTGTTGGGAGGGCTGCACGGCCACCGCTGGCGCACGATCAGCCTCGGACGGGCGGGCGACCGGTGGTTCACCATGAACGTCGGCATGGGCTTGGACGCCGAGATAATTGCCGCCATGGAGCGGCAACGAGCGGCGGGGAAGAAGGCGTCACCGGCCAGGTACTTCGCCACCACGTTGCGCGAGTACTTCGCCGGGACCGACCGCAAGGAGCCGGCCATCACGATCGAACAGCCCGGCGAGCCGGACATCGATCACGTGTTCCTGGCCATCGTCCAGAACTCCGCGCCCTGGACCTTCTTCGGGGAGCTTGCCGTCAATCCCAACCCGGGAGCCAACTTCGATGAGGATTTGGATGTCTTCGCGATCCGGGATCTGCGGGTGCTGCCGTCACTGCGTTGGGCGCGGCGTCTGCTCATGGGCAGCCAGGCCGACTCGACCAAGGGACTCTTCGTGGGACGCGACATCGCTGAACTGACGTTGAAGGCCCAGCGGCCGGTCGCCGTCCAGATCGATGGTGAGGCGTTGGGAGACCAGCAGGAGTTGCGCATCGTGAGCGTTCCACGTGCGCTGCGAATTGTGGTGTGACGAGCGGTCGCTCGCGGCCGGGAGGTGCTGGTGATCAGTACTCGTCGAGCATGCCGCTGCGCAGTTGGGCCAGGGTGCGGGCCAGAATGCGCGACACGTGCATCTGAGAGATCCCCATCTCGGCTGCGATCTGGGACTGGGTCTGATTCTTGAAAAAGCGCAGCATCAGGATGCGACGCTCGCGTTCGCCCAGTTCGGCCAACAGCGGCTTGAGGGACTCGCGGTTGTCCACCCCCGCCAAGGCGTCGTCTTCGCTGCCCAACGTGTCACCCAGGCTGAGCGAATCGCCATCGTCTCCGCTGCTCGTCCCGGCGTCGAGAGACGCCGTCGCGTAGGCCTGGGCGGACTCAAGCCCCTCGAGCACCTCGTCCTCCGAGATCTCCAGGTAGGCGGCCAACTCGGCGACTGTGGGCGATCGTCCTGACGTCTGGGACAACTCCTGTGAGGCTCGCGACAAGGAGATGCGCAGTTCCTGCAGGCGTCGGGGCACCCGCACCGCCCAGCCGCGGTCGCGGAAATGTCGCTTGATCTCGCCGACGATGGTCGGCGTCGCGTACGTCGAGAATTCGACGCCGCGTCCGGAGTCGAACCGGTCGACCGCCTTGATCAAGCCGACGGTTCCCACCTGGACGAGGTCGTCGTGCGCCTCGCCTCGATCCCGGAATCGCCGCGCGAGGTGCTCCACCAGCGGCAGGTTCATCGTGACCAGCTCATCGCGCAGCGGCTTGTGGCGTGGGTCCGTATCCGGCATGTTCGCGAGCTCGGCGAGGATCACGTGCTCGCGCTCACGGTCGCGTTCGGTCCAGCGGCGAGAGCGGCCCCGCGTCACGGTCACTGGACACTCACCAGTTCTCGGTTCGCCTGCAGGGTGAGGGTCACCCGACCGTCCTCGATGGCGGCATTCGCCTCGGAAACCAGCGCGGTGAGCACGGTCCAGGAGAACGTCGTCGTCCGTGGGGTCCGACCCGATGAACTCGTCGATGTGATCGCGATCAGCACACCGTCGTCGGTCGGCTGCCAGGAGCACTCGAGATCAGTGCCGGGGACGCTGTCGAGCAGCAGCAGCGAGATCGCCTCGTCGACCGCCAACGACAAGTCCTCAAGGCGTTCCAACGGAAAATCCAGTCCCGCACAGACACCGGCGGTCGTCGCGCGGGCCAGCGCCAGGTACGAACTGGCGGCCGGAATCCGCAGGTGAACGTGACCGGAGTCCGCCACGTCAGGCTTTCTTCGTTTCCCAGAAGATGTCGGCGATCTCGTCGATCTTGGCCAGGAGTTCGTCAGCGACCGCGACATCGGTCGAGCCCTTGGTCCCTCCGGCGCCGGCCAACTTCGTCGCCTCGTTGAACAGCGAGTTCAAGTTGGGGTACTTCTCGAAGTGAGGGGGCTTGAAGTAATCCGTCCATAGCACCCACAGGTGCTCCTTCACGAGGTTCGAGCGTTCCTCCTTGATGGTGATCGCGCGGGTGCGGAACTCGGGATCGTCGGAGGCGTTGTGCTTCTCGATGATGGCCTTGACCGACTGGGCCTCGATCCGGGCCTGGGCCGGGTCGTACACACCGCAGGGCAGGTCGCAGTGAGCGTGGACGACGGTGGTGGGCGTGAGATGGCGGATGATCCGTGAGAGCACGATAGTCCTTCCTATGCGCAGGCAACTGACCGCGACCTTACCCTCATGGGGATGAACCCGCGAGACTGGTGGCGCGATCGGTCGCCCTTCCTCACCGCGGTGGTCACCGGGGATTCCATGCTGCCGAAGTTCCGCGCCGGGGACTGGGTGCTCATCCGGCGAACCCACCGGGTCCGGTGTGGCCAAGTCGTGGCGGTCCAAGATCCGCGAGAGCCTCGTCGGTTGCTCATCAAGCGGGCGATCCGGCGCACTCCTCGGGGCTGGTGGGTGTTGGGCGACAATCCCGCTCGCTCGACGGACAGCCGGGACTTCGGAGCGGTCGCTTCCGGGTCAGTGGTCGGTCGGGTGTTGCTGCGGTACTACCGACGGTCGTGACATTCGGTGAATGCCTGGCCGTTCGGTCCTGTTCGAGTCGGGCCGCCAGGTGCCGCCGGGGCGGGAGTGTCGCCAGGTGCCGTCGGGTGTCGCCGGGGGTGGGGAGTGTCGGGCAGCTGCGCGAGTCCTCAGCTGCGAGTGCCCAGGTGGCGCGGGAGGAACTGGGACGGCGTTGCCGATATGTCGTTCACGAGGACTTGGAGGAACTGCTCTCCGTCGCGGTTCCAGGCAGCCACTTCGTCCGCCTCGAGTTCGATGACGATTTCGTAGAGTCCGACGGTTCCGCACACCACTGTGAGCAGGTACCGACCATCGTCGGTCAGCACCAAGTCGAAAGCCCAAGGAGCCGAGGCGAGAGTGACGGCCATGCTGCAGTTGTGACACGTGCCCGAGTCGCGGTCAAGGGCTTGAGCCGCGCCTGCTGGAAAGCCGGTGGCGCGGGTTGTCCGTCCTGTGAGATTCGGGGTCCTGTGGGGTGATTCCGTGCTTGCCGGGGGGGTGACCTCGGTCCGGGTGAGGTCTTGTCGGCCTGGGGTTGTCCACAGGTGTCGTGGGGGCGGGTGTGTCCAGGGGCGTGTCGGGGCGGTGATGGGTGTCGGACCCGAGGCGTAGGTTTCGAACATGAGTTCGAATACTGATCGGGGCGACCCCACCACCAGCGACCCGGGTGCCACTGCTGATCTGTCGGCCGCTGCCGATTCCCCCGCGACTGCCATTACAGCGGACTCTGCTTCCACTGATGCAGCTCCGGTGGGTCCTGTCGCCGATGCCTTGGATCGTCAGGGGTCTGCTCCTTCGGATGTCGATCCCGAGCCCGCTGCCGCTTCGGTCGTTGACGCCTCGGATACTCGCCCGCCCGCGGATCCCTGCGCCTCGGGTGCCCGCCCGTCTGCGGATCCTTCCCCCGCGGAGGCCGTGGGTGGGGATCCGGTGTTGCCGTTGCCGGGGTCGGGGGGGTCGGCGCGGGCGACGTGGGTGGGGTCGCGGCCGGGGTGGGTGCAGGCGGGGTGGTGGGACGCGCCGCTGCGCCCTGCGGTGCGCGCGTTGCTGGATGTCCCGCTGGGTCCAGACTTGGTGACGGCGTTGCTGGGGTTGGACCCGCAGTCGCGGTGGCGCTGCCCGGACCCTCATGTGGAGCATCCGTCGTATCTGCGCCCCACGGGGCGCTCGGGGTCTCCGTGTGCGTGTATGACGGTGGTGTGCGCGGCGTGGGCGGCGGTGGCGTCGTGGATCGATCATCAGGCCACGGTGGCGGTGGCCGCCGCCGCTGGTGCGACGGTTCAGGTTGTGGACTGGGACCGCGACGACCCGCGGATGGGTACCGTGGTCGACCCCGCCGTCGACGAACTGGCCCCCGCACTACGCGTGTCCCCCCGCGGGGCGCGGACCCGGGTGCAGTCCGCGCGCGCGTTGATCGCGCGCCCCGCGCTGTCGACCGCGGTCGAGCAGGGCCTGGTCACGGGGTTCATGGCCCGCGCGGTCACCTGCGACCTGCACGAGTTGACCCGCGACGCCCCCGCGCGCGCGGACCTGGTCGTGGACATCTTGATCGAGAAACTACGCGCTCGTCACGTCACCGGGGCGCGGGCGTGGACGATCACCGAGGTCCGCCAGTGCCTGACCCGCATCGCCGCGTCACTGCACGTGGATCTCCGCGCGACCCGCCAACGCGCGAAGACGGGGCGGCGGGTCACCATGACCCGCGACGGGCGCGTGGGCACGATCATCGCGGACCTCCCCGATGACGTCGCGGTACGGATCATGGACCGCCTGCACGACCTCGCCCACCACCTCACCGACCCCGACGATGACCGCACCGCGGACCACAAACGCGCCGACGTGTTCACCGACCTGCTCCTCGACCAGGCAGCCAGTCGCGCAACCTCCGTGTCAGGCCCGAAGTCAGGGTCGGGATCGGGCTGCGACTCAGGCCCAAGCTGCGACTCCGGTTCAGACCCGGGCTCGGGCTGCGACTCCGGTTCAGGCCCGGCGGCGGGGAACGCGGAGGCGTCGAACACACCACCGAACTCAGCGCCGAACCCTGCTTCGGGTTCCCGCCCGCCGCGGGTGACCCCGGGGCGAGGGGAGGTCGCGGTGGTCATCGACGCCGCCACCTTGCTCGCCCTGGCCGACCACGCTGGTGAGATCCCCGGCTGCGGACCGATCCCCGCCGAGATCGCCCGCGAACTGGCCGCGGACCGCAAATGGCGGTGGTGGATCACCGAACCCACCACCGCACACGTCACCGCCACCAGCGCGCGGACCTACACCCCATCCGCGGCGTTGGCGCGGCTGATCCGAGCCCGTGAACCGTACTGCCGCATGCCCGGCTGCCGCGCCCCCGCGCACCGCTGCGACCTCGACCACACCGTGCCCTGGCCCGACGGCGACACGACAGCAGACAATCTCGGACCCGTTTGCAGGCGCCACCACAACCTCAAAACACACAGACATTGGAAACTGACCAACAACGGCCCCCACGGTCACAGCCCCGCACCCACCGCGACACGCCCCGACGGTCACAGCCCCGACGGTCACACCCCCGACGGCGACAGTCCCGGCGGCTGGACCTGGGCCACCCCCACCGGCATCACCCACCACGACACCCCCGAACACCCTCTGCGAACCTGACCAGCCACCCGGACCAAGCCGGATTCGGGTGGGGGCCAGTGTCGTCTGCCGTCCGCCAACGCTGAGACCCGCGCCGACCCGCGCCGACCCGTGCCGACCCGTGCCGACCTGCGCAGAACCGCGCCGACCCGCCGACCCGCGCTGGCGCGCGCCAGCCGGAACCCGTCAGCCGCCGTCAGCAACCGTCGTCACCCCCACTCAACTGAAGTGCGCCTCCCGCCGCCGGGGTGGGTAGTCTCCGCGCATGTCCCGTGCTGTCGTGATCATGTCCGGCGGCGATGCCGCGACCCCGTTCACTACCCCTGCGGCGGGGTGCCGGACAGGGCTGGCCGCAGGCAACACCGACACGGCGTTGCGCGAGTACCTGCTCGGCGAAGGACACCAGGTCTACACGGCCCCCGCACAGAACGGGCGCGGTGTCGTCACGGATCCCGATCCGGAGAGTTTCGGCGCGTTCGGCGGACAGCCAGAAGTCCTCGCCGAGCAGTACACGGTCAACTCTGACGGGGATATCGATCTCGCGGGCGAGCAGCTGGCGCGGTTCGTCGGGTTGCTCCACTCGCGGTACGGCGTCACCGAGGTTGACTTCGTCGGGCACTCCAACGGCGGACTGTTCGCCCGGGCCGCGATCCGTACCATGCAGCTGCTCGAGATCCCCGTGCGCACGCGGTCGCTCGCGACCCTGGGCACCCCGTGGATGGGGACGTTCCCGCTGCGGTGGGCGTTCGGGGAGATCCCGGACGCCGCCCTGATGGGTCAGGAATTCGCCACCAGGTTCGCGCAGGGGTTCAAGGACCGCGTGGGCGAAGGAGACCTGGGGCTGGCGCAGGAGAACACCTACCACTACCTCGTGGGCCCTGGCCGCTGGAACGAGCACGCCATCGGGGTGCTGGACGACATCCCCGTCCATATGATCGGCGGAACTTGGTTCGAAGCCGACGAAGGAGACCCGGAGTTGTGGCCCAATGACGGCCTGGTGTCGCGGTTCAGCGCGCTGGCTCAGGGGCTGCCCCCAGAAGTCGCGCCCCGTCGCTCTTCCGCGAGCTTCCACGTGACCCACAGCATCTTCGTCGCGGATCTCATCGGGCAACCGTGGCAGACGGGCATGACCTGGAATCCGGACGTGCTGGCGTCTGTCGCTGAGTTCCTGGCGGCACAGCACTGACCGACCCCGGGGTCAGGGCTGTCGTGTCGGCCTCGCCCAGCGGATAGAGGCCCGTTCGACCCCGCCCCGGGCGACGTTCCACTTGCGCAGGATGCGCTCGTAGCGACCGTCATCGATGAGCTGCTGCACGGCTCCCTCGACAGCGCGTGCCATGTCGGGAGCCTGGGGTGGGGTGAGCATTCCGAACGGTGCCCGGTCGAAGGGGCGTCCCGACAGGCGCAGTCGGCGCGGATTCTGGGCCACGACGTGAGTAGCGACGGGGATATCGGTGAGCATCCCCGACACCCGATCGGTGAGCACGGCGCGCGTCACCTGGTCCTGGTCGGACAGGGCCTCGATGACGATGGGCGGTGAACCTGCTTCCCGACACTGACGGCTGATCCCGCTCAGCGTGCGAACCTGCGTGGAGCCTTCAAGTGCCGCCACCGTCCGGCCACACATGTTTCCGGGGCGCAAACCTGGATCGGAGCGGCTGGCCACCACCTGATCGGCGGAGTTGAAATACACAACCGCGTCGGCCCGGGCGGACTCCCCCTTATCCAGCGTCAACGCCGACACCGCCATCTCGATCCGATCGGTGCGGACCCCGTCGACCAGTGCGGTGAAGGCCTCCTTCTCGAATCTCACGCTGAGCCCGAGTACCTCCGCGACCGCATTCGCCAGGTCGATGTCGGCCCCGGCGAGGCCTTCACGATCCATGAACTCCATCGGCGGATACGACGGATCGGTGCCGACCACCAGAACGCCGTCCGCAGCGATCGCCGGTGGCACAAGCCGCGCGATCGCCGGCACTTCGCCTTGCTCGGGGCCCTCGGGCTCCGGGCCCGGTCCGCTGGCACATCCCGATGTGGTCACTGCTACGACGGCCAGGGCGACCGTCACCGCCGCCGTGAAACGGGCGCGGATGCCAGCCTCTGCCACGTGTGCGAGCATGGCACAGGTCTGGATCACCCGTTTTCCGGGCCCGTTTGGGAGGATCACGAGTGCGCCGAGAGCCCCCCACCGCTGCGACTCCGCATGTCAGCAGCGGTGATACTGGCAGGATCATGGATTTCAGCAACGATCCCGCGTTCCCTTTGCACCACGGTGGCAAGATCGAAGTTCGGCCCACCGTCCGGATCAGGGACAACGAGGGCCTGTCGTTGGCCTACACCCCCGGTGTAGCGCGCGTTTCCCAAGCGATCGCGAACGAGCCCGCGCTGGTCCATGACTACACCTGGAAATCGAACTCCGTCCTGGTCGTCACCGACGGCACCGCGGTCCTTGGACTGGGGGATATCGGTCCGGCCGCCTCCCTGCCGGTCATGGAGGGCAAGGCGCTGCTCTTCAAGGAGTTTGCCGGTGTCGATGCTGTGCCGATCGCTCTGACCTGCACCGACGTGGACGAAGTTGTCGAGACCATCGTGCGCATCTCGCCGGCGTTCGGCGGAGTGAACCTCGAAGACATCGCGGCGCCTCGATGCTTCGCCATCGAGACGCTGCTCCAGGACCGTCTCGACATCCCCGTGTTCCACGACGACCAGCACGGCACAGCGATCGTGGTCACCGCCGCCCTCATGAACGCGGCCCACATCACGGGACGGACCCTCGCCGACCTTCGTGTCGTCGTCTCCGGCGCCGGTGCCGCCGGGGTCGCCGTCACCAACATGCTGCTCGACAGCGGGATCGGCGACATCGCGGTCGCGGACTCCAAGGGACTCGTGACGATGTCCCGCGACGACCTGACGCCCGTCAAACGGGCTCTGGCCGAGCGGACCAACCGCTCGGGCCTGTCCGGGGCCCTGTCGGATGCCATGGCCGGCGCCGATGTCTTCATCGGCGTCAGCGCCGGCAAGGTGCCGGAGTCTGTGGTGGCCACGATGGCTCCCGACGCCGTCATCTTCGGCCTCGCCAATCCGGACCCAGAGGTCGATCCGTTGATGGCCGAGAAGTACGCGGCCGTCGTGGCGACAGGGCGCAGCGACTACCCCAACCAGATCAACAACGTGCTCGCATTCCCGGGTGTCTTCCGTGGGGCCCTGGATGTCCGCGCAACGCGCATCACCCCGCGCATGAAGGTCGCGGCGGCTGAGGCGATCGCCGGCGTCGTCGGGCATCAACTGTCGCCCACCATGATCGTGCCCAGTCCGTTCAACCCCCGGGTCGCCGTCGAGGTCGCCGGTCGGGTCGCCGCCGCCGCTCGAGCCGACGGCGTCGCCCAGATCTGAGCGCGATGTTTGCCGTCTACGCCGAATCGTTCGACGACCAGGACCCCTTGCGCGGACTCGTGGTGGGCGAGCAACCGCGACCCGAACCACGCCCCGGCTGGAGCGTCATCCGGGTCCAGGCCGCCAGCGTCAACCACCACGACGTCTGGACCCTGCGAGGTGTGGGGATCACCGAGGACCGGTTGCCGATGATCCTCGGCTGCGATGCCGCCGGACTCGACGCAGACGGTGACCCAGTACTGCTGTACTCCGTCATCGCCGACCCTACCTACGCGGACGAGAGTATGGATCCTGGCCGCAGCCTGCTCTCCGAGGTGTATCCGGGCACCTTCGCGGACTACGTGTCCGTTCCGGACCGCAACGTGATCCCACTGCCAGCGGGCTTCAGCATGGCCGAGGCGGCCTGCTTACCCACTGCGTGGCTGACCGCCTATCGCATGCTCGCCACCCGGTCGGGGCTGGAGCCCGGCGACACAGTCTTGGTACAAGGCGCCGGGGGCGGTGTGGCCACTGCGTGCATCGTCCTCGGTCGTCTGATGGGTCTGAGGGTGTGGGTCACCTCCCGCGATCAGGGCAAGCGCGCGGGTGCGCTGGAACTCGGTGCGCATGAGGCCTTCGAATCCGGCGCCCGACTGCCCTATCGTGTCGACGCCGTCATGGAGACGGTCGGCGCCGCCACGTGGGATCACTCCCTGAAGTCGTTACGCCCGGGTGGGCGCATCGTGGTGTCGGGTGCCACCTCCGGACCGAATCCTCCGGCTGACCTTTCCCGGGTCTTCTTCAAGCAGTTGGAGGTCGTCGGCTCGACCATGGGAACCCGAGACGAACTCCGGCGACTCGTATCCCTGCTGGAAGTGACCGGTGCCCGACCCCTCATCGAACGAGAAATGCCGATGACCCAGGCCCCCGAAGCGTTGCGAGCCGTCGCCGAAGGCCATGTCTTCGGCAAGATCGTGTTGACCCGCTGATGTACGACTCGGACCGCGGCATCGAGGAACTACTCACCCGCCGCGAAGGTGAAGAGGTGAGCATCGAATGGTTGGCGGCCCAGATGCGCGCGTTCGTCGACTCGCACCCGACCTGGGAGGACGGGATCGGTCGCTTCGCTGTGTTCCTGGCACGCGACGATGACGAGTGACGCCAGCCTCAAGTGCCTTCCCCAGCCGGCCCGAGGATCTGTTCAGGTGTCCCCGCCGGTGCCAACTCCGTGAATCCCGTCCGAGCCGCGTGACCCAGAACCGCCGGTGATGGGTGCGTGAACACAGTCCGCACGCTCACCGAGTAGGCGCCCACGTTGCGGAATACGACGAAGTCGCCTTCAGCCACCGTTCCGTCAACCCGAAGTGCCAACCACTCGTCCGGCATCGGAGAGCTGCCGGCCACGTCGAAGTGGTCGTGTCTGAGCGGTGTTTCGCACCGTGAGGTGGCGAGCACGTGAACCGGGAAGTCGGTTCTTCGGGTGTTGGGACTGGTGTGGAAGATGCTGCCCGCCACCACGGCCACGGGCCGACGTGGGCCGGGCTTCACATCCATGACCCGCGACACGAGAGTCATCGCGGTGGTCACCAGCGCCCTGCCCGGTTCGATCACCAGGGTCGGTCGGGGCGTCGCCTCGCGAAAGGCCTGTCTCAGTGGTTCTCCGACAGCGCGGGCGTAGTCGGCAGGCGTGGGCTTCGGCCCGGGGGCGGTCCACTGCTCGGAGGACTCCTCGTAGAACCCGCCCCCGATGTCCAAGAACCCCGGACTTCCGGTGCGGAAGACATCACTCGCCACTTCCAGCAAGGCGGTGATCCGGCGCCGGAACTCCGCGGGGTCGCCCCCGAGTAGGTGGCAGTGCAGCCCTTCGATTCGCAGGTTCTCGGGATCCGCCAACGTGGCCACGGTCTCTTCCCACTGCGCTCCCCGGGGCACCAGTCCGAGGCGGCCGGCGGGTTCGCCGGGCGCGGGAAGATCGCAACGGATCCCCACGTCGAAACCGCGGCCGGGGTTGGACCGGGCTGTTTCCGCGACGATCCGAGCGTCACGCGGGGAATCGATGATGACCGTCGCTCCGGCCACCAAGGCCTCGACGACTGATCCCGCGGCGCGGCCCGATCCGTTGTAGATGACATCTCGCGGGTTCACTCCGACATGGCCGGCGAGCCACCACTCCATGGGTGAACAGACCTCTGCCCGCACACCCAACTCGGCCATCGCCTGACAGACGGCGGGCAGGTTGTTCGCCTTGTACGGAAAAGCGATGACCGTGTCCGGGTATTCCGTACGGAACGCCTCGCGCCACACTTCGACGTTGGCGCGGAGCCGATCGAGGTCGAGCACGAAGAACGAATCACCGTGGCGTTCGCTCAGGTCCTGCGCCTTCCGCCAGTCCATGCCGGTAAGCCACGGTGGCGGTAGCTCAGGCGAACGCGGCAGCAACAAGCGCCTTCTGTTCGCGTTCGTGCCTGCTGTGGGACCCGACGGCGGGCGAGGATGAGGAGGGGCGCGTGATGCCCTCGATCGTGCGTCCGGTCACCTGGGGCAGGTTCATGGAGACGAACTGCCAGGCCCCCTGGTTCGCCGGTTCCTCCTGCACCCAGCGCAGGTCCGCGTTCGGGAATCGATCGAGTGCGGGTGGAAGTGTGCGCCACGGCACGGGGTACAGCCGTTCGATACGCACGATGGCGGTGTCTGTTGCGCCGCGCTTGTCCCGTTCGGCGACGAGGTCGTAGTAGATCTTGCCGCTGCACAGCAGGACCTTGCGCACCTGTTCCGGCGCAGCCGTATCGTCCCCGATCACCGCACGGAATGTCCCGGAGGTGAAGTCCGAAGTCGCCGACGTCGCGGCCTTGGAGCGCAGCAGGGACTTGGGCGTGAAGATGATCAGTGGGCGTCGGATACGCGAGTACACCTGCCAGCGCAAGAGGTGGAAGTACGACGCGGGAGTAGACGGGATGGCCAAGGTCATGTTGTCCTCGGCGCACAACTGCAGGAACCGTTCGACGCGCGCGGACGAGTGGTCCGGACCCTGGCCCTCGAAGCCGTGCGGCAGCAGCAGGGTCACGCTCGACCGCTGCCCCCACTTCTGCTCGCCGGACGAGATGAACTCGTCGATGATGGTCTGGGCGCCGTTGGCGAAGTCGCCGAACTGGGCTTCCCACATCACCAGGGCATCCGGGCGCACCACCGAATAGCCGTACTCGAATCCCATGGCCGCGAACTCGCTGAGCAGGGAGTCATAGACAAACAACCGGCCACCGTTGGCGTAGCAGTGCTTGAGCGGCTTGTACTGCCAGCCGGTCACCTTGTCGACGATCACCGCATGACGGTGCCCGAATGTGCCTCGGCGCGAGTCCTGGCCGGCCAGACGCACCCACTTGCCCTCGTGGACCAATGACCCGAAGGCGAGCGCCTCACCCAGACCCCAGTCGATGCGATCCTCGGCGACCATGCGCACGCGGCGATCCAGTTGGGTTGCCAGGCGTGGATGGACCGTGAACCCCTCGGGCATGAGTTGCTGTGACTCGAGCACGAGATCGACCTCGGCCGGGGTGATGGCGGTCTCCACTTCGGCCGCGGGACGCTGGGGTTTGAGCGCCTGGGTCCCCTCGCGCTCGACTTCGGCGGAGGTGGGCGTGAACGACTCCGACTGCCCGATCGAGTCGCGGGTCGCCTGGAACACCTCTTCGAGACGGTGCTGGAAATGGCGCAAGGCCTCTTCGGCCTCTTCGACCGTGATGTCGCCGCGCCCGATCAACTGCTCCGTGTAGTTCTTCCGCACCGACCGCTTCTGGTCGATGATCGCGTACATCAACGGTTGGGTCAGCGAGGGGTCGTCGGCTTCGTTGTGGCCCCGTCGGCGGTAGCAGACCAGGTCGATGACGACATCCTTGGCGAATCGCTGCCGGAACTCGAACGCGAGTTTCGCGACCTCGACCACAGCCTCGGGATCGTCGCCGTTGACGTGGAAGATCGGTGCCTGGATCATCCGCGCGACGTCCGTGGAATACACCGACGAGCGGCTGTACTGCGGCGACGTGGTGAAACCGACCTGGTTGTTCACGACGATGTGGATCGTGCCACCTGTGCGATAGCCCTGCAGCTGGGACAGATGCAGGGTCTCGGCGACGACACCTTGCCCCGCGAAAGCGGCGTCGCCGTGCATGAGCACCGGCAGCACGTCGTGTCGACGGTCCTTGGGCAACTGGTCCTGCTTGGCGCGCACGATGCCTTCGAGCACCGGGTTCACTGCCTCGAGATGGCTCGGATTGGCCGCCAGGTAGACCTTGGTACTGGCACCGTCGGGCGCGCGGAACTCCCCGGAGGTTCCCAGGTGGTACTTGACGTCGCCCGATCCCTGCACCGACTCTGTGCCGTAGTTGCCCTCGAACTCGGCGAAGATCTGGCCGAACGACTTGCCCGCCATGTTCGCGAGTACGTTGAGCCGTCCACGGTGTGGCATTCCGATGCAGATCTCCTCGATGTCATCATGGGCGGCGCAGTCCATGACGGCGTCGAGCATCGGGATGACCGACTCGCCGCCTTCGAGGCTGAATCGTTTCTGCCCGACGTACTTCGTGTGCAGGAATGTCTCGAAGGCCTCGCCTTCGTTGAGTTTGCGCAGGATGCGCAGCTGCTCCTCGCGGGGGACACGCTCATGCGGGATCTCGACGTGATCCTGGATCCATTCCCGCTGATCGGGGTCCTGGATGTGCATGTACTCGATGCCGACGGTGCGGCAGTACGAGTCGCGCAGCACGCCAAGGATCTCCCGCAGTTTCATCAGCGGCCGGCCCCCGAACCCACCGGTCGCGAACTCCCGGTCGAGATCCCACAAGGTCAGTTCGTGGGACATGACCTCGAGGTCGGGGTGGGTCCGTTGGTGGTATTCCAGCGGGTCGATGTCGGCCATGAGGTGACCGCGTACGCGGAACGCGTGGATCACTTCTTGTACCCGGGCGGTCTTGCTGAGGTCGGTGTCGTGGGTCGCCGAGATGTCGCGGGACCAACGCACCGGGACATAAGGGATGCGCAGTGCCCGGAAGATGTCGTCGTAGAAGTCCTCTTCGCCCAGCAGCAGGTGGTGGACCCGGCGCAGGAACTCGCCCGATTGTGCCCCCTGGATGATGCGGTGGTCGTAGGTCGAGGTCAGCGTCATGACCTTCGACACGGCGTTGCGGGCCAAGGTCTCAGAACTCGCCCCCTGCCACTCGGCGGGGTAGTCCATGGCCCCGACTCCGACGATGACTCCCTGCCCGGGCATGAGGCGCGGGACGGAATGCACCGTGCCGATGGTGCCGGGGTTGGTCAGCGTGATCGTGGTGCCTGCGAAGTCCTCGACGGTGAGCTTGCCTGTGCGCGCCTTGCGCACGATGTCTTCGTAAGTCGCCCAGAACTGGGCGAAGTCCATGGATTCCGCACCCTTGATGCTGGGCACGAGCAGTTGCCGAGTGCCATCGGGCTTGGGCAGGTCGATCGCGAGTCCGAAGTTCACGTGGGCCGGAGTGACGACGGCGGGTCGCCCCTCGACCTCCGTGAACGAGCTGTTCATCTCGGGCATGGACTGCAGCGCCCGGACGATCGCGAACCCGATCAAGTGGGTGAAGGACACCTTGCCGCCGCGGGCCCGCTTGAGGTGGTTGTTGATGACCGTGCGGTTGTCGAACAGGAGCTTGACCGGGACCGCTCGGACGCTGGTCGCGGTCGGGACGGTGAGAGAAGCCTCCATGTTGGTGACCACGCGAGCGGCGGCGCCACGCAACGGCGTGGACTCGGATTCGGTGGCGTTGTCGGGCGGGGCCACGATCTTGGGCAGGATCATCGTGGCGGGCTCGGGGGCGAGGATCCGCTCGCCGTCAGGCGCAGTCGGTGACGGCATCGGAGGATGCGCGATGGGGATCGGCGGTGACTCCGGCGGAGCGTCCGGTGTGGGAGCGAGTGCCTCGGCCGGAGGGATGATCACCGGTGCGGGGGCGGCTACCAGGGGTTCGCCGGTCGCGGCGTCGGTGACGGTCGCGACATCCTTCAAGGCGGCGTCGCGCAGCATCTGGTAGGACCCCGGTTTGTAGTCGGCGAAGAAGTCCCACCACGCCGGATCCACCGAGTCTCGGTCCTTGAGGTACTGCTCGTAGAGCTCATCGACCAGCCACTCATTGGGGCCGAAGGGGGTTGCTGGGGTGGTTTCGGCTGTCACGCGCCGACCTTTCTGGCTCGCTGCGGCTCGTGGCTCCAGGGTAGACCGTGGTGCGGTTGTCCGAGGGGGCGGCAGCCGCGTGGGTCAGGTGATGTCCCGCCGCAGAGTCGTCAGTCCCGCCAGGGCTGCCAGCACCGCGGCGTAGGCGAGGAGAAGCGCAGTGGCCGGCCCTGGTGCCAGGGCCTCGGACCATCCGCCGTCCGCTCCGAGGATGGCCGCGGCCGCGCCCCCGGGCAGCCAGGGACCCCAGTCCGGCAGGAACGCCGAGATCACGGATTCCGCGACGAAGATCCATAGCAGCGCCAGAACCACTGCAGCGATCTGGTTGGTGATCAGACCACCCAGTGCCACGCCGATGATGGCGAACAAGCCATACGCGAGCGCCGCTCCGGCCGTCGTGCCCGCGATCTGGGTCCAGTCGAAGGGGGCGTGGGGGGTGGGAACCAGGAGAAGGGCGACCCCAACGACCACGGTGGCGGTGACCAGCGCCAGGAGTCCCCCCAACAGCGCGTTGACGATCGCCTTGGCGGCGATCACGAGGCTGCGCCGCGGTTCGGTCAGGAACGTATCGGTGATCGTCTCGTGGCGATATTCGCCGGTGAAGGACAAGATCCCGAGGATCAGCGCCACGACGGTCGCCGAACCGATCGCAGGCCACAGGACATCCAGTGCCGCCGGGTCGGTGAAGTCCATCTCCGCCAGAGGTTCCCCCGTCTCGGGATCGACGGCGGTGGCTACGAGGATCAACGGCAGGGAGAGCAGTCCTGCCATCACGGCCCCGATGATCATGAGGATCCACCACGCCTTGGTGGATCGGACCTTGACCCATTCGCTGCGGATCAGGGCCCACAGATCCGCGACGAACCCGATCATGGCGTGTCTCCCCGACGGTCGGTCGTCAGCCGCAGGAAGACCTGTTCGAGTTCCTCGGACTGCGTGGTCAGTGCATGGATCTCGATGTGATCCCGCCATGCGAGGTGTCCCACTTCAGCCGCCGTCAGTCCCGTGACCATGAGGTGTTCGTGTTCCTGTCGGGAGGTACCGCCTGCGGCCACCACGGCCGTGGCCAGGCCGGTGAGGTCCGGACCCGAGACCGACACGATGGAGTCGTCTCCCAGCACGTCGCCGAGTGCTCCGGCCCGCACGAGCCGACCGCGATCGATGATCACGACATCGTCGACGGTCTGCCGCACTTCGGCGAGCAGATGGCTCGACACCAAGATCGTGCGGCCTTGGCTCGCCAACTCCCGCAGGAACCCGCGCAGCCACGCGATCCCCGCAGGGTCCAGACCGTTGGCGGGCTCGTCGAGCACCAGCGCCGCCGGATCGGGAAGCAGGGCCATGGCCAGTGCCAGACGCTGGCTCATGCCGAGCGAGAAGCCGCCGGCCTTGCGGTTACGCGCGTCGGCCAGGCCGACGAAGTCGAGCATCTCGTCGACCCGACTGGTCGGCAGTCCCAGCGCGACGGCCCGGGTACGGAGGTGATTACGGGCGGTCCGAGATGGGTGGAAGCCCGACGCCTCCAGTGCGGCACCCACGACCGAGGTCGGTCGGGGGACCCGGAGGTAGGGCTGACCCGCCACTGTCGCGGTGCCCGACGTGGGTCGAACCAGTCCGACCAGACACCGCAGAGTGGTGGTCTTGCCGGCGCCATTGGGTCCGAGGAATCCCGTGATGCGTCCGGGTTCGACCCGGAACGTCAGGTCGTCGACCGCCAGCACGCCACCTGCGAAGCGTTTGGTCAGACTCGTGACCTCGAGCGGCGTGGGAGCGACGGTCATCCCCGCACTGTAGAGGCTGCCGGACGCGGTCCTCGATGGCCACGCGCAGGTTCGGCTCCCTTGGCAGACTCGACACATGCCCGTGGTCCTGCGTCAACTCGTCGAGGTAGCGCCAACGGTGTCCACGTGGCCATCGGCCGCGCGGCGTGGGGGGATCATGGCTGCTCTGTTGGCGGTCGGGGCCATCACGGGTCACTTCGAGGCGGGGATCGCCGCGACGACAGGTGCGTTGAACATCGCCTTGCTGGATGCTGCCGTGCCGCGCCGGGTGCTGGCCCGCGCGCTGTGGCTGTGTGTGATCACGACGACGCTGGTCGGGTTCCTGGCTGTGATCGTCGGCGACACGGGGTGGCTGATCCCGTTGCTCGCAGTCCTGGCGTTCCTGCAAGGGGCGCTCGCGGGAGCCGGTCTGGCCGTCGCGAACGCCTCCATCGCGAGCATGATCACCGCCATCTTGTTCAGCGTCGTGCCGGGCAGCCTGACCGAAGCGGTGGTGCTGGCCGGCTGGTTGTGTCTGGGGGCCGTGGTGGAGACGGTCGTCGCGCTGGTGGCGTGGCATTGGGAGCGCCAGGGGCTGGTTCGGAGGCAAGTCGGTGTCGCGCTGGAGTGGGCGGCGCGGGCACCGGGAGGACCGGATGTCCAGCGTTGGGCGACGGCAGCCCGCGAGACGATGGGCACCGCTCACCTGAGCACGGCCGAGCGAGCACAGTTCGAGCGACTGCTGGCGATCGCCGAGACCCCTGGTGATCAGCCCGCGGATCTGCGCAGTGCGGGGCGTCGACTGCGCCGCATCCCCGGGGCGCCGTTGGGGGAGGGCAACTCGGGGCGTGCCGTCACGGCGCTCGAGCGCAGCCCGGCAGTCTCAGTCGATCCGGCTGTTGGTCGAGGGGGGCGCGCAACAGGAGATCGGCTGGATGACTTGCTGGGGTTGCTGCAGCCCGGCACCAGGTCCTTCCAGGCCGGCATCCGGCTGGCGGTGTTGATGGTCGTCGGTGCCGGCGCGGTCGCGTACTTCGCGATTCCCCAGGGGCACTGGGTGTTGTTGGTGTTCGCGCTCGCGGTCCGAGCCGACTACTCCGGAACTGTCGCCAGTCTCATCGCCCGGGTCATCGGAGTGCTGGCGGGGGTGCTGCTGTTCCAGGCGGTGGTCATCATCAGCGATGGCGGCCTTGTCGTCCTGCTGCTCCTTGCGGCGCTGAGTGGGGTCCTGACGTGTCGATGGTTGTTGGGCAATGCGACGCTGTTCTTCGCCTGGCTGACGGTCTTCGTCAGCGTGCTCGTCGACATCGCCGACCCGATCTCACCATTCGGGACCCAGCGAATCGTGGCGACCATGGTCGGCGCGGCGATCGGTCTGGTCGTGGCGGTCGGGTGGCCCGGCTGGCGCAGGGCCGGCGTCACATCGTGAGTTCTCCCACCAGGCGCGACAGGCAGTCGGCGAAACCTCGGGTGTCACCGAGGACCCGCGTGGTCCTCGCGCCTGAGGTCGCTGCTGCGGCGCGGATCCGATCGGCGATCACACCGTCGGCGGTCAGGACCGGCACGACAGTGCTGTGTGGTCGCACGACATCCGGTACGTCCCTCGGCGACAGGGCCACCGTGGCAGACGCGATCGCGGGCTGCTCGAGGAGTCGGTCGGCGAGCCGCGAGAACCGCGTCACGACCTCTGGGCGGGAACTTCCTGCCCCCGCGAGCACGAGATGAGTCCCGTCGCCCGCGACCTCGCGGACCGCATCCGCGAACAGCACGGGCTCGGGGGGCGGGACCAGCGCGATCCGCGATCCGTTTTGTGCCAGTAGTGGCGGGATGTCGTTGTGCCAGTGGAATCCCGCCGTGAGGAGGAGGGGGATCACCACCGCGGTGTCGGCGATGCCCGCTCGCAGCACTTGCTCGGCGCGCGGATGGTCATGCTCCAAGAACGCTGCCGTGACGGTGCGTCCGAGCGCGATAGCCATGCGGCGTGCGGCGCCCTGGATCGATCGGGCGTGGCGGGGGTCGGGACTGCCGTGGGCGATGAGAACCACATCGGTTTTGGACGAGGCTGAGATCGACGTGATCCGCTCAGGGGTGACGGTGGTCATGGGGCACCGCCGTGGCGGGCATCGACGGAGATGGCGGCCAGTGGACCCAGCTGCTCGGCGAGGCCGGCCACGGCACCGACGACCACGACGGCGGGCGACGACAGCTCCGCGCATTCAGCGCGCTGGGCGACATCGGCCAAGGTCCCGACGACCGTGCGCTGGTGCACTGTCCAGCCCTCGCTGACGACGGCCGCCGGAAGATCCGCGGGCCGCCCGGCGCGGATGAGTTCGGACGCGGTCTCGGCGAGGTGGCGCACGCCCATCAGCAGGATCAGTGTCGTGTCGTCAGGTGTGGCCGCGGCACGCCGCACCACCTCTGCGGCGCCATCGTGGGCAGACAGGATCAGCGTGGACGTCGACAGGCCGCGATGCGTCACCGGGATGCCGGCGGCAGCGGGAACGGAGATGGCCGAGGTCACGCCCGGCACCACCTCAACAGGTACTCCCGCGCGCACGCAGGCGAGGGCCTCCTCGCCGCCGCGGCCCAGTACGAACGGATCGCCCCCTTTCAAGCGCACCACGACATCGCCCTGCTCGGCCCGCTCGACGATGAGCTGGTCGATCTCGTCCTGCGGCATGGCGTGCCGGCCCGGCGACTTGCCGACGTCGATGATCTCGACCTGGGGGTCGAGGTGGTCCAGGACAGCCACCGGAGCGAGCCGATCGGTCACCACGACGTCCGCGAGGGACAGCACCAGGCGGGCTCGCACTGTCATCAGGTCGGGATCCCCGGGGCCACCCCCGACGAGAAACACACGGCCGCGACCCCTGCGATGGCGGCGCACCGGCAGCAGCCCTTCGGCGCAGAGGTCGGCGATGACATCTCGCAGTGCGACGGCTCGCCGCGGATCCTGGCCGCCGGAAACGGCGAACTGCACCCCGTCGACGGTCGTCGCTGTCGCCGCCGCCCATGCGGGTGACCTCTCGGCGTGTCCGGCGCGCACACTCCAGATCCGGGCCCTGTCAGCCTCGGCCACGATGGCCTCGTCGATCGCCGCGTCACCGGTGCATGCCTGCACCAGCCAGTTGTCGGCGGTGTCGCCCGCGGCGAACTCCCGGCGCAGCCAGCGCAGGTGCTCCCGTTCCGCGAGATCGATGAGGTCCTCGGTCGCCCAAGGGCTGATGACCGTGACAGCTGCCCCGGCGGCGAGCATCTGCTCCGCCCTGCGTTGCGCTACCGGTCCGCCACCGACGACCAGCACCGCGCGATCGGTGAGGTCGAGGAACAGTGGGTAGCCCCGGTTCATAGGTGCAGTCCGCACTCGACCTTGGCGCGTCCCTGCCACCGGCCGGATCGTGCATCTCCACCGTCGGTGACGGGACGGGTGCACGGCGAGCAGCCGATGGAGCGGTAACCGAGCTCACGCAAGGGGTTGTGCATGATCTGGTACTTCTCGATGCAGGCGTCGATCATGTCGTCGGTGAATGCGGCGAGCGGATTGATCTTGACGATGCCGTGCTTGTCGTCCCACTCCACCAGGGGGGTGTCAGCGCGGCCTGAGTGGTCGCTGCGCCGCAGGCCGGTCGCCCAGGCGTCGTAGTTGCGCAGAGCATTGGCCATCGGTGCGGTCTTGCGCATCGCGCAGCACAGGTCGGGGTCGCGCTGCCACAGGTCCTCGCCGTACCGATGGTCCTGCTCGGCCACGGTCAGATCGGGCCGCAGGGACCGGACGTTGACCGGGTGGACCGCGGCGATGGCGTCACGCAGTCCCAGGGTCTCGGCGAAGTGGTAGCCGGTGTCGGCGAACAGCAGGTCCACACCGGGCAGGGCCTTGGCGCCCAGGCAGGCCATGACGCCGTCGGAGAACGACACGGCAACAGCGATACGGCCGACGCCCAGCCGCACCCCGAACCAGGACAGTAATCCCACGGGGTCGGTCGAGTCGTCGAACAAGAACCTGGCTTCCCCAATGAGGGACTGCAGTTCCTGCTCCGATCGCTGCGGCGGAGAGAGGGTGATCTCGACGCTCATCGCAGGGACTCCTCGTCGGCGCGCACGGTCCATTCGGCGAAGGACTCGTCGTCGTGTCGGTCGGCCAGGTAGTTGCCGAGCAGTCGGTCGACGTAATCGGGGAGATCGTGGGCTGCCAGGCGCAGCCCGCGCGGGGTTCGACCGAAACCGGATTGCTCCCCGAGCGAACCCCCGAGGTGGACTTGGAATCCCTCGGTCTGCTCACCGTCGGCGTCGGTGGCGAGCACTCCCTTGAGCCCGATGTCTGCGACCTGGAAGCGGGCGCACGAGTTGGGGCAGCCGTTGACGTGGATGGCCAACGGCAGATCCCACTGCGGGCGTCGGGACTCCAGTTCGGTGACGAGGTCGGCGGCGCGCCCCTTGGTTTCCGTGATGGCGAGCTTGCAGAACTCGATGCCGGTGCACGCCATCGCAGAACGCCGGAACTGCGACGGTCGAACTCGCAGTTGGAGTGGTTCGAGTTCGTCCGCCAGTGCTTGCGTGCGGTCGCCGGGAACGTTGAGGATCACGAACTTCTGGTGGGCCGTCAGTCGGATGAGACCGGTTCCGTATTCGTCGGCCAGATCCGCGATACGGGCCAATGTCGTCCCGGAGATCCGTCCGACCGTGGGGGCGGCACCGACGTAGTAGTGTCCGTCGCGCTGCTCGTGGATACCGACGTGGTCGCGCTGACCGGCAGGAACGGCCGGCGGTGGTGGGCCATCGATCAGTGGGCGGTGCAGGTACTCGGTTTCGAGGACTTCGCGGAACTTCTCCGGCCCCCAGTCGGCGACGAGGAACTTCAGCCGGGCCTTGTTCCGCAGTCGTCGGTAGCCGTAGTCGCGGAAGATGCTGATCACGCCTTGCCACACATCGGGCACGTCCGACAACGGTACCCAGGCTCCCAGGCGAACACCCAGCTTCGGCACCGTCGACAGGCCGCCCCCCACCCACAGGTCGAAACCCGGACCGTGGTCGGGGTGGACGACGCCGACGAACGACACGTCGTTGATCTCGTGCGCGACGTCTTGGCGGGGGGATCCTGATATCGCGGTCTTGAACTTGCGCGGCAGGTTGGCGTACTCGGGGTCACCGATGTAGCGGCGCAGGATCTCGTCGATGGCTGGTGTGCCGTCGATGATCTCGTCGGCTGCGACGCCGGCTACGGGGGAACCGAGAATCACGCGCGGAGTATCTCCGCACGCTTCGGTGCTCCCCAGCCCGACGGCCTCGAGGCGCCGCCAGATCTCCGGCACATCCTCGATCCGGATCCAGTGCAGTTGGATGTTCTGGCGATCGGAGATGTCGGCGGTGTCGCGGGCGAACTCGGTCGAGATGGCGGCAATGACGCGGGCCTGCTCCCCGGTGAGCGAGCCTCCGTCGCTGCGCACCCGCATCATGAAGAACTCGTCGTCGAGTTCCTCAGGTGGCAACGAGGCGGTCTTGCCTCCGGGGATTCCGGGCTTTCGCTGCGTGTACAGCCCCCACCAGCGCATTCTGCCGCGCAAGTCGTCGGCGGGGATCGATGCGAAGCCCTTCTTGCTGTAGACCTGCTCGATCCTGGCACGCACGTTCAAGCCGTTGTCGGCGGCTTTGAACACCTCGTTCTCGTTGAGAGGTTCGGTCTGGCCCAAGGCCCACTGGCCCTGAGGCTTGGCAATGCGGGCCGGTTTCGTCGGGGTCTTGGTCATGGGGTCTCCGCTGCTGGTTCGGGGACGCCCGGTACTCAGGGGGTCAGCTCATCGTCGGGGACGGGGGCTGAGGGGGCCCGAGCGCCGCACGTCCATGGGGACGGGGCTCAGGCACAACACAGGCAGCGACACATGACCGCACCGGCGGCCATGGGCATCACCGAAACGGCGACGGTTGCTGTCTGCACCCGTGAAGAATGCCCCATGACGGCGCCCGGGTCAACGAGGGATGGCCCCGGACCCGCGGCGAGGGGGTCGAACGACGGCATGGTGGAAGGGAGTCGTCGAGGGGATCAGGTGGGGACGAGCCAGGGAATTCGGAGACTAAGGGTTACCTAAGTTATGGTGTGCGGCGAGCCTGGGGGCAAAGAGGCGCGGCAGTGCCGGAGGGCCGGCAGTGCCAGAGGGCCGGAGGGCCAGAGGAAAGTCTGAGAGGAAGAGTCCCGTGAATCGTGTGCTCGCTGCCGCAGCAGCCGTCCTGTTGCCGATGACCGTTCTCACCGCGTGCTCCACGGCACCGGAAGCCGGGCCAGGCGAGTCGGCTGCTCCCGCGGACATCACCGTGTACTCGGGCCGCACCGAGAACCTCATCGGACCCATCATCGACCGATACGAGCAGGAGACGGGCACTGCGGTCGACGTCCGCTACGGCGACTCCGCGGACCTCGCGCTGCTCATCGAGCAGGAGGGTGATCGCTCGCCCGCGGATGTCTTCATCTCGCAGAGCCCCGGGGCCATCGGGTACCTCGCCGACAAGGATCTGCTGACCACTGTCGACGCAGAGACTTTGAGACTGGTGGACAAGGACCTGCAGAACAAGGACGGACAGTGGGTGGGATTCAGCGGCCGGGTGCGCGCGCTGGTCTACAACACCAACGAGGTCGACCCCAAGACCCTTCCGGCGTCGGTGTTCGATCTGACGAAACCCGAGTACGCGGGCAAGGTCGCCGTTGCCCCCACGAACGGATCCTTCCAGGACTTCGTCACGGCGATGCGGCTGCAGGAAGGCGACGCCGTCGCGGAGGAATGGCTGACAGGCATGGCCGACAACGACTCTCCGACTTATGCCGACAACACGTCGATCGTGCAGGCCGTTGCTCGCGGCGAGGCCCCCATGGGCCTCGTGAATCACTACTACAACGAGCGTCAGAAGCTCGAGGACCCGGCCAGCCCCACTGCGAACTACTTCTTCGAGTCCGGCGATGTCGGCTCTCTGCTGATCACGACCGCGATCGGAGTGCTGAAGTCCAGTGACAACCAGAAGCAGGCCCAAGATCTCGCTGCGTTCCTCCTGGCGGACGAAGCGCAGGAGTTCTTCAGCAGTGAGACCTTCGAGTATCCGCTGGCGAAGGGCGCCAAGGCGAATGCCGAACTGCCCGCGTTGGAGGAGATCAACGTGACGACCTTCGACCTGGACAGTCTGGGCGGGGGATTGGGCGCCACACTTCAGATGATCGAAGCCAGTGGTCTCACCACTTCCTGAGGCCGCGGACTTCCCTGAGGACGCGGACTTCCCTGAGGACGCGGACTTCCCTGAGGACGCGGATTTCCCTGAGGCCGCGGACTTCCCTGAGGACGCGGACTACCAGGCGCACCGGGAACACCTGGCGCCTCTGCCTCGCCCGAAGCCCCCGCGGAACCGGCGCGCCGGGCCAGTTCTGTGGGTCACCGTAGCGGCGGTCGCGCTGCTCTTCAGCGCGCCGTTCCTCTACCTGTTAGTCGGTGCCGCGGACTCCGGGTCGCGCGCGGTGGAAACCCTGCTGTCGCCCGAGATCCGTCGGCCGTTGGTCAACTCGTTGCTGCTGGCGACGACTGTGTCGGCCATGACCATGGTGGTGGGAACCGGCCTCGCGGTACTCGTCGGGCGCTCGGATGTGCCCGGGCGGGGCCTGTGGCGGGTTCTGCTCGCTCTTCCGCTGGTGATCCCGACTTTCGTGGGCGCCACGGCACTGATTGCGGCCACCGGTCGCGGTGGACTGATCCCGGTCCTCCCCCGACCTGAAGGTTTCTGGGGGTCGTTCCTCGTCCTCGTCGTGTTCACGTACCCCTACGTCTTCCTGCCTGTCTTGGCCAAGACCGCGACGACCCCAGCGTCAGCGGAAGAGGCGTCCCGACTCCTGGGACGGGGCGGCTGGACGACAACCGTGCGTGTCCTGCTGCCCCAGTTGTGGCCCGCCATCGCTGCGGGTGGGCTGCTGGTGTTCCTGTATTGCCTGAGCGAGTTCGGCGCCGTGGCACTGTTGCGATTCGACACCGTGACGCGAGCCATCTACTCGGCGCGGCTGTTGGACCGGCAGTTGTCGTTGACGTTGGGTCTCATCCTGGCCGTCATCGCCCTGGCGGTCTCCTTGCTGATGCGCCGCGGTGGGGAGCCCTTCACGGCCGCCGTCGGCCGGGGCGGCTCCCGCGCCACGATCAGTCTGCGCCGCCTCAAGGCCCCCGCCGCGATGCTCTGCGCGATTCCCGTGCTTCTGGGGGTCATCGCGCCCGTCGCCGTCTTCCTGACCTGGATGCTGCGGGGGTCGACGACCGTGGGTGTGGGGTACTCGGGGTGGGGGGACGATCTGACTTTCCTCGTGCAACCGGTCATCGGTTCCACTGTCGCTTCTGTAACGGCTGCCGTGGCGGCCGTGCTGGTCACCCTGCCGGTTGCCTTCGCTCAAGTGAGACGCCCTTCGCGATGGTTCGACCTGGCCGCCGGTATCGTCACATCGGTCTTCGCGATCCCGGGGCTGGTGGTTGCGCTGGCCCTCGTGGCCTGGGCGGTCGGCGCACCCGAGGTCTTCGCTCCGCTGTACCAGAGCTTCCCGCTGCTGATCCTCGGATACGTCCTGCACTTCGGAGCCCAGTCTCTGCGCGGTGGGGCCGCCGCACTCTCAGGCGTTGCGCCCCGTTTCGACGAGGCCGCTGCGCTGCTGGGGGCAGGTCCGCGGCGCCGTTTCCTGACCGTCGACCTGCCCATGGTCCTGCCGGGATTGCTGGCCGCCGGCGGGCTGGTGCTGCTGTCCACCATCAAGGAACTTCCGGCCACGCTGTTGCTCGCGCCCATCGGGTTCGAAACCCTGGCGACCACGATCTGGGGTGCCGCCACCGATGGCTTCTACGCCGAGGTCGGGGTCTCCTCACTCGTGCTCATCGCGCTCTCTGCGCTGTTGACCTGGGCACTGGTGCTGCGGGGGCAGTCGCGACGGTAGCCGTTCGCGGACGCCACCGACACTGGGCGGTTAGGCTTACCTAATCCGACCGGACGCGGAACCGGACGCGGAGATCCGACCGGACGCGGAGATCCGACCCGATGCCGGTAGAGCCAGTCGGCGGGAGCCAGCCGAAAGAGAGGGGAGCGGGGTGAACGAGCAGTCGGGCCTGTCGATCCAACGGGTGTCGAAAAGGTTCGGCGACTGCGTTGCCGTTGCCGATGTCTCCGTCGACCTGCCTGCGGGTCAGCAGTTGGTGCTGTTGGGCCCTTCGGGTTGCGGCAAGACCACCTTGCTGCGCATGGTCGCCGGGCTCGAGGTCCCCGATGCCGGGGTCATCTCCATCGGCGGTGAGTTGGTCAGTGAACCCGGTCGGGCGGTGCCCCCCGAGCGCCGCCGTGTGGGGATGGTCTTCCAGGACTGGGCCCTGTTCCCCCACATGTCCGTCGCTCGGAATGTGGCCTATGGGCTGAATCGGGCCCAGGTGCGTGCCGGTCGCGCCCAGCAAGCCCTCGAGCTGGTGCACATGGACCACTTGGCGGATCGCAGTCCCCACGAGTTGTCCGCCGGTCAGGCTCAGCGGGTAGCGCTCGCGCGTGCGATCGCGCCACAACCGCGACTGCTGTTGTTCGACGAGCCTTTCTCCAGCCTGGATGCCGAGCTTCGGGTCAGCTTGCGCAGCGAGGTCGCCGCGTTGATGCGAGATGTGCAGATGACCGCCGTCTTCGTCACGCACGACCAGGAGGAGGCCTTCGTGCTGGGCGATCAGGTGGCCGTCATGAACGAGGGACGCGTCATCCAGGTCGGCACTCCGGCGCAGATCTACAGTGAACCGGCCACCGGCTGGGTGGCTTCCTTCGTCGGCGAGGCGAATCTGCTGGCTGCCGAGGTCAACGGACGCGTGGCGACCACGGTGCTGGGCGACCTTCCGTTGCGCAGTGGGGATGTGGGGCCCCGCGTTGTCCTCGCTCGACCCGAACACATCTCGCTGACCAAGGCTGGTCCCGGATCACCCGGCACTGTCACGGCGATCGAGTTCTACGGCCACGACACCTCTTATCGCGTCGAGGTCGCGGAGACCCCGGTCGTGGTCCGTGTTCCGGCCGGACCTGCGCATCGAGTCGGTGATCAGGTCGCTGTGACCTACAACGGGCCGGATGCCGTCACTTTCGCTGCGACGACTGGCCTCACCGGCACCCCCTGAACCGGGCCGAGAACCGAGACGGCTCTCGTCATGGCCGTACTCTGGCGCCGTGGATCTGACCACCGCGATCCTGACCGGCCTCGGGCTCTCTGCGGCTGCGGGACTCAACGCGTACATCCCCTTGCTGCTGGTCGGTCTGCTCGGCTACTTCGACGTGGTCACGCTGCCGGAGCCGTACGACGCGCTTGAGATTCCGTGGGTACTGGCGATCCTCGCGGTCCTGCTCGCCGTCGAAGTCCTGGCCGACAAGATCCCTGTGGTCGACTCAGTCAACGACGTCATCGGCACCGTGATCCGACCCGCTGCCGGTGCGGTGCTGTTTGCCGGGAGCACGGGACTGATCGGGGATTTCCCACCGGCCGTCTCCGTCGTGCTCGGCATCATCACCGCAGGCACGGTGCACGGGGCCAAAGCAGCCGCACGACCGGTGTTCAACGCGGGCACCGGTGGCGTCGCCGCCCCGTTCGTGAGCGTGGCCGAGGACGGAATCTCGCTCGCGCTGGCGCTCGTCGCGGTGTTCGTCCCGGTGCTCGTGGTCGTGATGCTCGCGGGCCTGATGTGGCTGTTCCTGCGCTGGTACCGCCGGCGCCGGGCCCGAGACCGGATCACCTCCCCGAGCGTGACCTGATCGCCGGACGCTGGCCCGAAACCCGGTGCCCCAGTACTATCGAGTAGTTGAAGTTTCACGGATGCCGATCTCAGGGATTGGAGCGACATGCGTCGTCCCCTCTTGTTCGTGCTCGCCGCGGCCACGGCCGCCGGCACGATGCTCCCGGCCCTCGCCCAGGCCGCTGAGCCAGAGCGCGAGCGGGTTCCGGTGGCGATCAGTATCTCGCCCGGCACCGATCATCAGCGCTACGGCATCGGCCAACTCGTCACCCTCCGCTTCTCCGAGGTTGTCAAGGACCGCAAGGCCGCTGAGGACGCCATCACCGTCAGTTCGGACAAGCCCCTGACGCGGGGGGCCTGGGGGTGGATCGACGACACGACGGCCATCTACCGTCCCCGCAAATTCTGGCCCGGCAACGCGGACATTCGGTTCGACATCGACCTCGCGGGTGTCGTTCTGGCGCGGACCGACAACCAGGAATTCGTGGGCAACGACAAGTCCGATCGGACCTTCGTGCTCCGCACCGACCGCAGTTTCGTGTTGGAGATCAAGGACAGCAAACACCGCCTGTACGTCCGTCGGGACGGTCGCGTCGTCAAGTCGTTCCCGGTGTCCTTGGGCAAGGCCGGCTGGCGCACCCGCAGCGGCATCAAGATCCTGACCGGTGAGAAGTACGCGCGGTTGCGGATGACGGGGTACGACCCCGGCGCCGATGAGCGGTGGGACGTCATCGCCCCCTACTCAATCCGGCTCACGCCTACGGGTGAGTTCATCCACGGTGCCCCGTGGGCCAACAACCGCATGGGCTTGTGGAACGGCTCGCACGGCTGCACCAACATGTTCGTCGCCGACGCCAAGTGGCTGTTCAAGCGTGTCGTCGCCGGCGACCCAGTCGTGACCAAAGGCACCGGCCGCCCCATGGAGGTCACCAACGGCACCCCGGGCTCTTACTGGAACTACTCCTGGAAGCAGTGGCAGAAGATGTCGGGCACATACGGCGGCACCGCCGTTCGGGCCGCATCCCTGCCCCCCGCCACCATCGACGCGGGGCCGTAACCACTCCGGGTCCAAGGCCCGCCGGTATGGGATTGTCCCCCGACCGACCGACGGACCGACCGACCGACCGACCGACCGTTGGTGAGGGTCAGTCCTCCTTGACCGACAAGGCCACGACCTCGGCGAGTGACTCCTCGAGGCACTTGATCATGACGTCGTGGTCGTAGATCGCCGCGGTGTCCAGGTTCACACCGAACTCCGCCTTGCCGTTGTAGGACATCATGGCCACGTTCATCGCGGCGCCGCCCTTCGGGGCGAACGGGACCAGTTGCTGCACCTGGGCGCCGGCGAGGTAGACGGGAATGGGCGGGCCCGGCACATTCGTGGCCGCGACATCGGTGCCTTTCATCATCCCGGCCGCGAGCGCGGTGGTCGCCGGACGCGGCAGTGATGTGAGCAGCCGGAAGATCGGCTCGCTGATCTCCAGTGCCGGTTCGGTGCGGGCCTGCAACAGCACCGGGTGCAACTCACGCACGCGGGCGACAGGGTCCTCCGGACCCAGCGGGAGTGGGAACCGAGCCGGCACCCAGCGATTGCCCGACGTCGGAGCCTCGGTGCGCGGGCGCAGGTTGACCGGCATGTTGACCCGCACAGCTGCTGCTTCGTCCAAGGAGACACCATGCGCGGCGTGGTACTTGGCGATGCCGCCGGACACCACGGCCATGAACGCGTCGTTCAGCGTCCCACCGTTGGACTTCCCCGCCACCTTGAGCGCGTCCAGAGGTGCTTCCAGGATCGCGAAGTGGACGCCGAGCGAGCGTCCGCGCATGACGGGGCTCATCGGCGTGGAGGCCGGGGCCAGGATCCGAGCGGCCGATTGGGTGAAATCGACGCTGTTCTTCACGGTGCCCACCGGGTCGGTGACGGTTCCCGTCACCAGGGTCTTGGCGCCGCCGGCCATGTCCTTGATCTGGTCGACTGTCGTCTTGGCCTGGTATTCGGCACCCTCGACGATGCGCTCCTTCGCGTCCTCATGTCCGGTCTCCTCGACGTCGGGCATGGGCTGCTCGGGGCGCTGACTGGGATCGTCGGACAGATCGAAGAGCGATGCCGCCATGGCCATTCCGCCGATGCCGTCGGTGATGGCGTGGTGGATCTTCATGATGAGCGCGGCTCTGTTGCCCTTGAGGCCCTCGATCACGATGGCTTCCCACAGGGGGCGAGCCCGATCGAAGTCCATTTCGGCCATGTGCTCGGCGACGTCGAGGACGTGTGCGTCATCGCGAGTGTTGGCGGCGCGACGGAAACGTAAGTGGTAGTTCATGTCGAAGTCGTCGGTGGACTCCCAGCGCGGGGGCACCAGCGACACCGGGTTGCCCACGACCCGACGCCGCAGCGCCGGTACGCGGATCGACATTTCCTCGATCCGCTGCGTGAGAACCTTGCGGTTGGGCTTCTTGTCCAGCATGACCACCAACGTGATGACCGACCGGAGCAACGGATCTGTTTCGACGCCCCACATAACGGCATCGAAAACACCCATGCGACTGTCAACCTTGCGTGTCACCATGCACCTCCATTGAAGGTGAGCGTAGTCAGCAGGACCGTCGTGGTCCTGCCGAATGGCAAAGTCAGGTGCCGCAGTCGTAGCGTGTGCGCGGCGGGAACGTCTCGATCCGGGTGCCAGCGTTAGGCCTGGCAGGTGGTGCATGCGAGGATCGCCGCAGAGAGCACAGGCAGCAATCCGATGAGGTGGACAGATGAAGAAGGCATTACTGCTGGCGGCGGCAACGGCCGGTGCGATCGCGGGCTTCGCGATCGTCAAACGACGGGGCAATACCGACACCGCCGATGTATCTGAAACAGCATCCGTGTGGGCCGACGCCGTGAGTTCGGCGGCGAACAAGGCCGCGGACAGTGTGACTGAGGCAGCTCAAGAAGCGGCCGGGCTGACCGATCGCGCCGCCCAGCGAGTGTCCGATGCAGCCGCGAGTGTCGGGGCCGCCGCCGCGGATGCCGCTGATCGCACCGGCGGTGCAGCATCTGGTGCCGCCAAGAGTGCGTCCGGGGTTCTGAGCGAGGCCGCCACCGTCGCCGCCTCCGCGGCTCAAGAAACCGCCAAGCAGGTCAACGAGGTCGACAAGGCCTGACCTTCATGCCGCTCGCTTCCGGCGACGGCTGACCGCGACACACGAAACCCCGGCAGCATCTTGGCTGCCGGGGTTTCGGTTGTGCGTGGGGGTCAGGCCCAGATGGTGACGACGTCTGCGATCGCCGCGCGGTCGTCGGAAGTGATCTCGAACTGGGTGCCCAGGTCGTTGCGGTTCATGATGGCTGTGACTCTCCTGATGTCGACCCGCTGTCTGCGGTTGCGTCTTGACTACCCGACCGGAGGAGCGGCAAACGCGCGGCATGTCAGCGGACCGTAAAGGAGTCGGACAGGCGGGCTGTGCGGCGCACCGCAGGTTCGGCTAACTTGGCCGGGTGAGTGACGAGGGCCAAGCGAGTGACGAGGGCCAAGCGAGTGACGAGGGCCAAGCGAGTGACGAGGCAACACTCTCCGCGGCGCCCGAGGTCCCTGACCTCCTGGACCTGCCGGCCGACTCCCTGTACTCGGCCCGGCTGCCGATGGCGCTCGCGTACGCCGCCGTCATGCATGCGCCGCAGCGCCGCAAAGACGATCTCGGGTCTCCCTACATCACGCACCCGATGGCCGTGGCCACCCTCGTTTGGCATTACGGACTCGGAGTACCCGCCTACGAACCGGAGATGGAAGACCTCGTCGTCGCGGGACTACTGCACGATGTCGTTGAGGACGCGGGCGGGGACAACCGACTGCGCGAGATTCAGGACATGTTCGGTCCCCGCGTCGCTCAGATCGTCTATGCCGCAACTGACAGCATGTCGTCTGATCCGAACAACAAACAGGACTGGCGGCCCCGCAAGGAGCAGCACATCGCCCGCGTCCGCACCTTGGCGCAGGGCCCTGATGGCCAGATCGGTGACGCCGGTGCGTGTCTGGTGATCGCCAGCGACAAGATGCACAACCTGAGCTCCACGGCTGCCGCCGTGGCCGCGCGGGGGGACGCGTATCTGGAGCGGTTCAAGGGTGGAGTCGAGGGCACCCGTTGGTACTACCGCGAGATGTTCGAAGCTTTGAAGCCGGCCCTCCCCGACCCGATGGTGGACGACCTCACAGCCCGGTTGGTGACCCTGCGTGCGTGAGCACAGGTGGCGGCTGGTCCGGAACGCCGGGCTGATTTGTGAATGACATCCCCCTGACGTCGTTCACTGACGCTGCCCGCGTCGTCGAGGTCGCACCAGGCGCGTTCACGGCCGATGTGCCCCCCGATTGGGCTCAGGGCCGGACCGCTTTCGGGGGTCTGGCCGCGGGCATCCTGATCAACGCCGTGCAGGCGCTGCCGGGACTAGCCGACTTGCCCGTCCGCGCGGTCGATGCGGCATTCATCGGACCGGTCCCCCCCGGTCCTGTGCGGGTTCGCGCCGAGATGTTGCGCCAGGGGAAGTACCTGACCCATGCCGCCGCCGAACTGACTGCCGGCGCGGGATCGCACCCTCTTGCTCGCGTCCATACGGTGCTGGGCCATCTACGCGCCAGTGCGGTGACAGTCCCACCCGAACCGCCCGATCCGGTCCCCCTCGAGCAGTGTCTCGAGATGCCGTACATCCCCGGGATGACCCCGGAGTTCACCCGCAATCTCGACTTCCGGTTTGCCAGCGGAATCCCTTTCACCGGGAGCGACTCAGCCCGCGTCACCGGCCACTGTCGGCATCGTTCCCCCGAAGTCGGCGTCGCAGCCATCTCCGCACTGGTCGACGCCTGGCCCGGAACAGTACTGCCGCTGATGACCAGCCCCGCGCCCGCCAGCACTGTGCGCTGGTCCCTGCAGTTCCCCGGCGATGAGCCGCTGAAAGGGGACGACTGGTTCTGGTACACCTCCGACACCCCAGTCGCGACCGGTGGCTACTCGACGATGACCGCGCAACTGTGGCGCGAGGAGCGACTGATCTCGTGGTCGGAGCAGTTGCTGGCTGTGTTCGACCGACGAAGCTGAGCCTTCCGCTCGCTGCCTCACCAACGCTCGCGATGCTCCTCAGTGGGCGGGCGGCGGTGCCACATGACTCCCTCGTCCGAGGGGTCGGGCCGTGGCATGACCTCGGATTCCGCCCTGCGGTCCGCGGCGAGGATCATCTGCACGACTTCAGCCGGTGAGTCACTCACCTGCAGCAGGTCGAGGTCGCTGGGGGCGATCAGTTCGTGACCGATCAACTCTTCACCGATCCAGTCCAGCAGCTTCTCCCAGAACTTCGTCCCGACGAGGACGATCGGGAAGGTGGTGATCTTGTGGGTCTGGACCAGCGTGAGGGCTTCGAACAGTTCGTCCAGTGTGCCGAACCCGCCCGGCAGGACCACGAACCCGCGGGCATACTTCACGAACATCGTCTTGCGGGCGAAGAAGTAGCGGAAGTTGATGCCGACGTCCACCCAGTCGTTCAGGCGCTGTTCGAACGGCAACTCGATTCCCAGCCCGACCGATACCCCGCGGGCCTCGGCCGCCCCCCGGTTGGCCGCAGCCATGATGCCCGGGCCACCGCCGGTGATCACCGCGTAGCCCTCGTCGACCAAACCGGCCGCGATGTCGCGCGCCAAGGCGTAGTTCGGGTGATCGGGAGCCGTGCGGGCACTGCCGAAGATGGAGATGGCCGGTCCGAGTTCGGCGAGTGCCCCGAATCCCTCGACGAACTCCGCCTGAATCCGCATCACCCGCCAGGGATCCGCCGTGATCCAGTCGGCCGCGTGGCGTGAGTCCAGGAGTCGCTGGTCGTGGGTGGTGGGCTGCAGCTGGTCGGGCCGGATGCTGATGGGACCGATCTGGCGCCGCGGTGGTCGGATGGGGGCCATCAGACCAACGTACGAGTCCGACGCACTCGAAGGCGCGGTTCAGGCCAAACCACGCACCGCCAGCGCCGGGGGACGGTCGCCGCGGATGGCCGCCACCATGTCCAGGACGGTGCGCGTCGCGGCCACGTCGTGAACGCGCCAGATCCGTGCGCCCAGCCAGGCAGTGACCGCCGTGGTCGCCAGGGTCCCGGTGAGCCGTTCCTTCGGTTCCGGGATGTCGAGGGTCTCACCGATGAAGTCCTTGCGCGACAGTGACATCAACACCGGCCAGCCGGTCGCCACCAGTTGATCGGTGGCTGCCGTCGCCGCCAGAGTCTGGGGAGTGGTCTTCCCGAAGTCGTGTCCCGGATCGATGATGATCGACTCGCGCGGCACTCCCAGTGCCTCGGCCCGCTGCGCCAACCCGGTCGTCGTCGTGATGATGTCCTGCACGACATCTCGGTAGACCACCCGATGCGGGCGGGTGCGGGGGATCTGACCACCCGCGTGAGTACACACGATCCCCACTCGGTACTCGGCGGCGACCCGGGCGAGGTCCGGGTCGTACCCCTCCCACGCGTCGTTGATGATGTCGGCGCCTTCGGCGCACACAGCGCGTCCGACCTCGGCTCGCCAGGTGTCCACGCTGATCACCACGTCGGGATGGCGGTCGCGCACCTTGGCCACGAACGGCACGGTACGGCGCAGTTCCTCGGAGGCACCCACCGCATCACCTGGACCCGCCTTGACCCCGCCGATATCGACGATGTCCGCGCCTTCCGCGACCGCGCGGTCCACAGCGTCCAGGGCGGAATCCTCGGCGAACGTCGCGCCCCGGTCGTAGAAGGAGTCCGGAGTTCGATTGATGATGGCCATCACGAGCAGGTCGCGATCCCCGAACGTACGGGTCCCGAGTTTGAGCACAGTTCCTCCCGGCCACCAGTATCTGCCTGCCTCGCCCGCCAGTATCCGTCTCCGGGACGGCGGGCGCCCTTTGGTTTGTGCTCGATGGGTGATTCGCCAAAGCGCCCTGGGTTGATCATCCTCAGGTCGGTCTTGCTCAGGGTTCGGTCATACTGTGCCCGTGACGGTGGTTTTCGTCTTGTTCGCGGTGATCGTGATCGCCGGTGCGGTGCTGGTGCTGGCCGGCCGGTGGGATCCCGGAATGGCCCCGACCGATCGGCCCGGGCCACCGGAGTTGCCCGACGCGTCGTGGGATGCGGCGGATGTGCGCGCGCTGAAGTTCAGGGTGGGACTGCGCGGTTACCGGATGCAGGACGTCGATGCCGCGCTCGCGGCCCTCGCCCGCGAACTGGATCGCCGGCCGGTCATGCGGCCAGACGATCCAGCCATCGAGTCAACAGACTGACACCGAAACCCGTCGCACCTTTGCGGCAGTCCGGCCGGTCCGATTCCGTGCGTCCGCTGCCCGCGATATCCAGATGTGCCCACGGCACCCTGCCTGCGAACGGGCGCAGGAACAGTGCCGCCGTGATCGAACCCGCCTGCGTGTGCGGATCGGTGTTGGTGTTGGCGGACTGAGCCACAGCCGATGCGATGGCGCCGGTGTACTCGTCGACCAGCGGCATGCGCCACACCGAGTCGCCGCTGTCGGTCCCGGCTGTCTCGAGCCGATGGGCGAGCCGCTCATCGGTGGCGTAGAGCGCGGCATGACCACGACCGAGCCCCACGGTTGCGGCGCCGGTCAAGGTCGCGACGTCCACGAGGACGTCCGGTCTCAGGCGAGCAGCCGCGTAGGCGAGGCTGTCGGCCAAGACCAGCCGCCCCTCGGCGTCGGTGTTGAGCACCTCGGTGGTGCGGCCACCGAACTGCCGGATAACGTCGCCGGGGCGCATGGCGGCGGCCCCTGGCATGTTCTCCGCGCATGCCAGGAGACCCGTCACGCGGATCGGGAGGGCGAGATCGCGGATCGCAGCCATCGTCGCGATGACGGCGGCGGCGCCGGCCATGTCGGTCTTCATCATGGGCATCGACGGCGCCGGCTTGATCGAGAGGCCACCGCTGTCGAAGGTGATTCCCTTGCCGACGAGAACGACATGCGGACCGGTACCGGATCCGCGGTAGACCATCTGGGTCAGGTTGGGAGTGGTGGCACTCCCGGCGGCGACGGCCAGGATCCCCCCGAAACCGTGCTGTGCGAGCCACTGTGGACCTCGGGTTGTGGTTCGGATTCCGGATCGGGAGACCTCATGAGCCTGGTCGGCCAGCCAGGTCGGTGTCTTGATGTCACTGGGAGTGTTGCCCAGGCGGCGGGCCAGCAGGACCCGGCTTCCGACGGTGAGGCCGCGTTCGGTCGACTCGGTGGCCGCAGCGCCGCTCCCGAGCCACATCCGGATCTCGGCGGGGCTGCTGTTGCGAACGGGCTGCGCGCCCACGACGACACCGTGTGCGAACCGTTCGGTCATGAGTCGCGCCCCGTTCGGCACGACACAATCCAGTGGCGCTGATCCGACCGCGGCCCGACCGATCGCTGCTCCGGCCTGCGCCATCCCGACTGCAGTGGGCGCAGCACGAAGCACCAGGTGAGGGTCGGGGGCGGCATGCTGCGGATCAGACACCGCGGCGGCGAGGTCAGGGCCGCCCAGCCGCTGCGCGAGCATCACCAGTGACTTCGGGGGAGCCGATCCGTCCAGGAGGACGATGGCGAGGCGTTCGGTGCGGGTCAGTTGGGCCAGTGGGTGGACCGTGACCCGCGGGTCGGAGGTCAGCGGGTCAGCCTGCGGTGGCGGTCAGCTGGGCGCCGAGGTCCTTGGCCTCATCGGCGGTGAGCTCGACCACGAGGCGTCCGCCGCCTTCCAGGGGGACCCGCATGATGATTCCGCGGCCCTCTTTGGTGACCTCGAGTGGGCCGTCACCGGTCCTGGGTTTCATGGCGGCCATGAACGGCCCCTTTCGGTATTCGGGCGAACGGGGATCATTATTCCCGATCGGGACCACGATGTGTCGGATCCCCTCGGTTTGGGTTCGTCAGTGGACGACGGCGAGCAGGAGGCCATCGCCGGAGGGGACCAGTACCGGCGTCAGATCCTCGTGGCCCCGGACCAGGGTCACCAGGTCCCGCAGGGCCACCGTGGCGGCGTCCCTTTGTGCGGGGTCGGCGACCCGGTCGCCCCACAGGGCGTTGTCGAAGGCGATGACGCCACCGGGCCGCAGCAGGCGCAGGGCTTGTTCGAAGTACAGCGTGTATTCGGACTTGTCCGCGTCGACCAGAACCATGTCGTAAGCACCGTCGGTCAGCCGCGGCAGCACGTCGAGGGCTCGCCCTGCGATCAGCCGGTAGCGCCCTTGTGCGATCTCGGCGGCCGCGAGGGTCTCGCGCGCGACCCGCTGATGCTCCAGTTCGATGTCGATGGAGGTGATGACCCCGTCGTCGGTCATGCCACGCAGCAGCCACAGCGTCGAGACGCCGGCCCCGGTGCCGATCTCGACGACGTGTGCGGCCGAAATGGCGCGGGCCACGAACCGGAGCAGGGCCCCGCTGCCACCGCTGATCGGGACACAACCCAACTCGGCGGCCTTCTCCCGGGCCGTCGTGAGCACCTCGTCCTCGGCGGCGAATCCGTCGGCGTACGCGAAACTGTCCGCGTTGGGGGCGATCATGGTTACCTCCGGGGGGACTGGCACGATGGCGAGGAGCCACCTTAGGGTAACTGTGTGACCGATGGCCCCGACGCGCGCCCATCCGACTCCCCACTGGGCGTCGGTCGACCCGACATCGCTGCCGGCGGCACCGTCCCGCCCCCGCCTCCCGGGGCGGGCGAGCACATGCCGCAGTGGGCGCCGCCCGTGCCGGACACCATCGCGGTCGCTGCCTCGGAGCCGGCCTCCGCGTACGGATTCGCCCCACCGCAGAACGCGCCGGTGACCTCCCGGCGCGGAGGCCATTCCGGCGTTGTCATCGCCCTGGCCGTGGTGGCTGGCCTGGTCGCGGGACTCTTCGGGGGGCTCCTGGGCGCATCCGTGCAGGGACTGCTGGCCAACGGGGGAGCGTTGACCACCGGCTCGGTAGATCTTCTGCCACAGACGTCATCCGACCAGCCGGAACTGCAGCCCGGCAGTGTGGCGGCCATCGCGGATGAGGCACTGCCGACGGTCGTCTCCCTCGCGGTCAGCGGCAATTCGGGTCAGGCCACCGGCTCGGGATTCATCCTGCGCAGCGACGGCTACATCCTGACGAACAACCACGTCATCGCCGGAGGCGCGGATGGTGGTCGGATCACCGTCGTGTTCGCCGACGGCAGCGAGGAGAAAGGCACGATCGTCGGGCGCAGTGAGTCTTACGACCTCGGAGTGGTCAAGGTGGAGCGACGTGGACTCCGGGTGGCGCCGCTGGGCAACTCCGAGGCGGTTCGGGTCGGTGACCCGGTCATCGCGATCGGTTCCCCACTGGGCCTGAACGGAACGGTCACCACTGGCATCATTTCGGCGTTGAACCGGCCGGTCACCGCCGGTGGGCAGGGGGAGCAGTCCTTCATCTCCGCCGTCCAGACCGACGCCGCCATCAACCCGGGCAACTCCGGCGGTCCGTTGCTCGACTCCGAAGGACGAGTCATAGGCGTCAACTCGGCGATCGCGACCGTCGCCGGCGCCACCCGCTCCGAGGCGGGATCCATCGGACTGGGCTTCGCGATCCCCATCAACCAGGCCAAGCGGATCTCAGAAGAGATCATCGCCGACGGCACCAGCGACACCCCGGTGATCGGGGTCTCGCTGGATCCGCAGTACTCCGGAACCGGAGCCAAGGTGCGCGAGGTCACCCCCGGTGGGCCGTCGCAGGGCAAACTCGATCCCGGCGACGTGATCACGAGCGTCAACGGCGAGCGGGTTCAAGATGCCACGGAACTGATCATCGCGATCCGCACCCGCGCGCCCGGCGACGAGATCAAGTTGGGGGTCCAGAACGGCGGGGAGGTCACGGTCACCTTGGGTGTCGGCGACTGACGCTCCTGACCCGGCCGCTGCATTCGACGACGGGGGCGCCGGAGCAAGGGGGCGCATTTCGGGTGTTCCCGCGTACCCTGAGTGAGTGTTCAACCTGGGAATGGCCGAGATCGCGGTCATCATCGTGGTCGGGTTGCTCATCTTCGGGCCGGACAAGCTGCCCAAGGCGATCAAGAGCCTGTCGAGCGGCGTCCGGTCGTTACGAACGGCCGCCACCGATGCGACCCGCTCGCTGCAGGACGCCGCCGGATGGGAATCGGCCGAGACGCGCCAGACCCTCTCCGATCTCGCCGACTTGCATCCCAAGCGTCTGATGGGGTCGATCCTCGACGACCCGGACACGTCGAAACGCAGCCAACCAGCCCCGACTCCTCCCCGGGAGAGCCCAACACCGGCGAAGTCTCCGTCGGACTTCGACCCCGACGCTCCCTGACCCCGAGCCGCTCCCGCTGGACGCGGATTGCCCACTCGGGCACTAGCGTGAGGGCTCATGAGCATCGCTCCCGCGTCGGTCCCCGTTGCCGACCCTGCGCCGACCATGATCGACGATCCGGACAAGGTGCGCGCCCTGAGGCGGATGAAGGGAGTGGCCCTGGGACTGCTGGTCTTCGCGGCGCTGGTGTTTCTCTTCGCCATGCACATGGAGGAGTCCGGTGGACCGGCCTACTGGGGGTACATCCGCGCGATGGGCGAAGCGGGTGTCGTCGGCGGTCTGGCGGACTGGTTCGCGGTCACCGCCTTGTTCCGGCGGCCCCTGGGTCTCCCGATTCCGCACACCGCGCTGATCCCCCAGAAGAAGGACCAGCTGGGGGAGAGTCTCAGCAACTTCGTGCACGGTAACTTCCTGTCCCGCGACAACGTCGTCGAGAAGGTGACGGCCGTGCAGCCGTCGCAGCGACTGGCCGAATACCTCTCTGATCCCGCCCGCAGGCGGACCATCGTGGCAGAGGGTGCGTCGCTGGCCCAGGAGCTGGTCGACAGTCTCGACGACCAACAGATCCAGACCTTGGTCCGCAATCTCGTCTTCACGGAACTCGGCGAGAACGCCTGGGGCCCGCCGGCCGGTCGACTGCTGCTCGCGGCGGTGGAGGACGACAAACACCAGGGTGTGGTCGACGGGATCTTCACGGCGTTGCACCGCTGGCTGCTCGAGAACCGCGACCGGGTGGCGCAGGTCATCGCAGATCGAGGTCCGGTCGCGCAGGACGGTCCCATCCGCTGGGTCCACGAGCGGATCGGTTTCAAGGCGGCCGATCTGTTGATCCAATGGGTCGAGCAGTTGCGGGACAATCCCGATGACCCTGCTCGACGTCAGTTGGACGCCGCCTTGTTGCGGATCGCCGAGGATCTGCAGCACGACCCCGCCATGATCGAACGCGTCGAGGGGTGGAAGACCCAGGTGCTGCAGCACCCGGAGACCCAGAGGCTGGTGAACAGTATCTGGCCCACCGTGAAGGGGATGATCCTCGAGTCCCTGCGGAACCCCGACAGTGACCTGCGGCAACGCGCCGAGGACTACCTGGAGCGGACCTCCGAGCGGCTCACGGATGACTCCGAATTCGCGGCCTCGGTCGATGCGCGCATCGCCGGGGCGGCCGGGTACCTGGTCGACAGGTACGGCGAGGACGCTGTCGGTCTGATCTCGGACACGGTGAAGCGTTGGGATGCGGGCGAG
Organism: Candidatus Nanopelagicales bacterium; assembly: GCA_037045355.1. NCBI lineage: Bacteria > Bacillati > Actinomycetota > Actinomycetes > Candidatus Nanopelagicales > Candidatus Nanopelagicales bacterium. Next base: position 338,213 of record JBAOHO010000008.1, read on the forward strand.
GCGTCTCGGCGCATCGAGGTGGCGGTCGGCAAGGATCTGCAGTTCATCAGGATCAACGGCACAGTCGTCGGCGCCTTGGCGGGACTTGTCATCTACACCATCGGGACACTGATCGTGGGATGACCCCTGGTCGTCGAAATGACCCCTGGTCGCCGGATGTCCTCGAGCATGGGTTCGCAGGAGGATAATCGAACTATGCGGAAATCACCTGTTGTCATTCTCAGTAGCGCAGCGTTGGTCGGACTCGCGTTGGCCGGTTGCTCCACCTCCACCTCGTCACCGACCACCCCGCCCACGACGGCTCCGTCGGCCGTGTCACCGTCCGAGTCGCCCACGTCGTCGCCTATGGAGAGCCCTGTGTTGCCACCCATCGAGATCGACGGTCAGAAGTCGCAGGAAGTCACTGTCGGCGACTTCCTGAACGTCACCTCCAAAGACGTGACCAAGGTGAGCACCGACAACGCCGAAGTGCTCAAGGTCTCACAGCCGCGCGACGACGGCAGTGCACAGTTCAACGCCGGTGCCGAGGTCGTGGCTGCCGGGACGGCCACGTTCGTGGTGTCCGGCAAGGACGGCGAGTTGTACTCGGTCAAGATCACCGCTGTCGAGAAGTAGCCGACCCGCGTTCACCCCGGAGGGTGGCGGCGCTACTCCAGCGTCGCTGCCAGCCCGACGATGAGCGCGGACACCACGAATAGCGCGACGAGTAGCGGCCAGGCGAACCGTAGGTACTTGTCGTAGCCGACCTTCGCGATGGCGAGTCCGCCGACCAGCACGACGCTGGTGGGTGAGAACAGCAACGTCAGACCGTGGCCCATGATCCATGCGGTGATAGTCGTCGCTCGGGAGACCCCGGCGAAGTCCGCTAGAGGGGACAACAGCGGCATCGCCAGTGCCGCATGCCCGCTGCTCGACGGGATCAGCACCGCCAGTGGGATGTTGATGATCATGGTGACCACGGCGAAGCCTCCGGCAGAGACCCCGCTGACCAGCTGCTCCATCGAGTTCAGGATGGTGTCCAAGGTCTGCGTATTCGTCATGATCACCGACACGCCACCTGCGAGCAGCACCACCATCGCGGGGCCCATCATGTCGGCGGCCCCCGCCGCTATGAGTCGGACGATCTCCTTCTCGTGCATCTTGGCCACGATCCCAACGACCACTGACGCGATCAGGAACAGCATGGCCAACTGCGGGAACCACCAGTTCAGTTCGAACCAGTACGGCTGTGCGGCTGCGACTTCGTGGGAGTTGTAGTAGTCGGCAGCTCCGGTGGTCGCCCCGAAGATGCTCGACCAGGGGATCACGGAGAAGATCATCAGTCCGAACGCGAAAGCGGTGATGACCAGGACCCATTTCTGCGTTCCGGTCAAGGTGTGGTCGGTATCGGCTGGTTCGTGTTCGAGGTCCTCTGCGGCGTGATCGGTGGCGCTTTCCTCATCGGGATCCGGATCATCCCAGCCGACCAGTGATGCCGACGGGTCCTTGCGCACTTTGGCTGCGTATCGCAGGACCCATCCGATGGCCATGGCTGTGAGGATGACCCACAGGATCAGCCGCAGCACGATTCCGTCGCCGATCGACACGCCCGCTTCGCCGGCGGCGACCCCGATGGAGAACGGGTTCACCGTCGCTGCCATCACCCCGATCAGGGCTCCCATGATGATCATGCTCGCCGTGACCATCCGGTCGTAGCCCAAGGCGGCCATCAAGGGGATGAACAGGGCGTAGAAGCCGAGAGTTTCGACGGAGAACCCCATGGTGGAGCCCAACAGTGAGAACAGCACCATGACCGACGTGATCAGCAGCCAACCCTTGCTGCGCAGCCGCGTGGCCAGGCTGCCGACGGCGACCTCGAGGGCGCGGGTGGAGAAGCTGACCGAGATGAACGCCCCAATGGCCATGATGAAGACGATGACGCCGATCTGTCCGAACATCCGGCCCGAGGGTCTCGGTATCGACGGAGCCGGTTTCGGGGTTCAGCAGCCCGTAGATCCCGTTGATCGGTGACAGGATCAGCTGCTGCACCATCTCGCCGAAGTCGTACGGCGGCGGCACTTCGTGGAACGTGCCCGGGATCGGTGACCCGTCGGGCGCCTCGTCGTAACTGCCGGCGGGCAAGAACAACGCAGCGATCCACACCAGCACAGTGACGATGGCCAGGGTGGCGACCGCGCTCGGGAACTGGAACTTGGCCTTCGGTTTGGCGGGAGTCGGGCCGTCGAGGTCGGTACTGCCCGGCGCCGCGTCACCAGGACTGGTCGCCTCGGCCATGGGGTTCCCCTTCGTATCTCGGCGTCTTACGTCGTGTACCACGATGGCGCGTGCGCGCGCGCTTGGCGCGGTGAACCTGGCATGGCGCCCCGTGCGGGAATCGAACCCACGGCCTACCGCTTAGGAGGCGGTCGCTCTATCCGACTGAGCTAACGGGGCGAGTGTGAAGAGGCTAACGGGGCAAGTGATAAGAGTTCGTATTGCAGGGTAGTGGGTGTACATGCGGACGAACCGCGAACCCTCCGTCGCGGGCCGCCGGGATCAATCTCTCGAGCGGACGGTGGTGCGTCCGGCGGACTTGGCTCGGTGCAGAGCCTGGTCGGCGAGGTCGAGCCAGGCGTCGAAGTCGTCGTCGGGGCGGAGTTCGGTCACTCCGATGCTCACCATCACGGTTAGCAGAACCGGGGAAGAGTCTCCAGACATGCGTAGTAGATCGCGGTC